>NZ_JAWOTA010000002.1:0-441653 GCF_033338635.1 Vibrio sp. Vb1755
TGCAAATGCTGGGGAACCACACCCAGCATTCGGACACTCATTTACCTATATTTTCGAACCGTAAATCAGTGTTTAGAGGTATGTGAACCGAACAGTGTCGGTACGCAGCGAATAATAGCGATATTGTCCGATCTAGGCTACGTCCTTGGAATCTAACACCTTCACTTAAACTGTAAATTAATCTGTACACCCAGCCAAATTGAGCCATTGAGCACGTTCTTCCTTCTCTTTAAGCGATAAAAGACTAATTAGTGACGAAAAAAACAACACATCTTAGGTAAAAGATAAGAGTTGTTAAAATATATCGCTATAAGATTGACCTTTTGCTTTTCAATCGTCCTGCTTATGCCTTACAATCTTTTCGAACCAAATCCATTCATAACGAATGGGGTTGATGAATTAAGATGAACAATTTTGCTTCGAACCCAAAGTTGCGCACATTTCATCAACGATGACATCGCCAAAAACGACTCTCAAGTGTTCATGTGCAAATGATTAACCACCTTTTGTTGCGTGTTTTCTTAGCCATACAGGGCTCTTGTAACATAGTGCTCTTGTAACCAAATTTTGACTAAGTCGGAGCGTTTTGTTGTGTGCTTTAGATAAAGCACAACTGGTGAGAAATTAACGGATTGAATTTAGAGGTATTAACCGTGAACCTAAAACTTGTCGGCAGCTCCCTGATCGTTGCAGGTACTGCTCTTGGCGCTGGTATGCTTGCTATACCAATGGTGCTTGCTCAATTTGGCCTCCTTTGGGGCACTCTTCTTATGTTGTTCATCTGGGCTGGAACGACTTATGCTGCGCTGCTCCTTCTTGAAGCCAGTTGTAAAGTAGGTGGTGGTGTGAGCATGAATGCAATTGCTCGCGAAACGCTTGGTAAAGGAGGCCAGTTGGTAACCAACAGCTTGCTTTACGCCCTGTTAGTTTGTCTATTAATGGCTTACATCATTGGTGCGGGTGATCTCGTACAAAAAGTAACAGCCTCAATTGGGCTTCCAACATCTACGATCTCAAGCCAAGTCGGTTTTACTCTTTTAGTTGGTATCATTGTTTCGGCAGGTACAGGGGTAGTAGATAAGCTGAATCGCGGTTTGTTCCTAGGCATGATCGTAGCACTGATCCTGACACTTTTTGCGCTTGCACCAAGCGTCTCGTTTGAAGGACTTGATGAGGTTGTGAGCGACGATAAAATGGCACTTATCAAAACCAGTTCGGTGCTTTTCACCAGTTTCGGTTTTATGGTCGTGATCCCATCGCTTGTAACTTACAACAAAGAAGCGAGTAAAACACAACTGCGTAATATGATTATCGTGGGTTCAACTATTCCGCTTGTTTGTTACCTGTTATGGTTGTTAGCGGTTGTCGGCAACCTACCACCTCATGAGCTTGTTCAATACTCCAACGTAACAGAGTTGATCTCGGTACTAGGTCAGCAATACGAGGGCTTAGAGTTCATCCTATCCATGTTTACTGGTTTGGCACTGCTAACGTCGTTCTTAGGTGTTGCAATGGCGCTATACGATCAAAATGCAGACCTACTGAAAGCAAGTAAGCCAGTGATTTTTGTTACTACTTTTGTGCTACCACTATTAGGTGCTGTATTTGCGCCAGAACACTTCCTAGCTATTCTCAGCTACGCGGGGATTATTCTTGTGTTTCTCGCGGTCTTTGTCCCATTATCAATGACCATGAAAGTGCGCCGAGTGCCGGTAGAAGATGACAATATTTATGAAGCTGGTGGCGGCGCAATGGGAATGAGCATGATCTTCCTATTCGGCTGTTTCTTGCTGTTTGCCCAAGCAGTATAAAATCACGCTAGCTTATTTAAAAACTGAGCCGCTCGTATTCAAACGGGCGGCTTTTTTGTATTCATAGCCGAACCCAGGCCACTCAAAGTCATCAGCATTTGTGATGTTTGACGTTTCTCTGATAATCACGGTTAGCGCTGACTTTTTAGTAAAACTCCTTAGCGAAAGGCTGACATGTACAGTGATTCACCCTTCTATTATATCGATGTTGATATGAATAAGAGGCTCTGTTGTGTCAAAGCAATTATCTTTTGCCATGGTTGGCGTTATGTTGTCTTTAGGTGTGTTGAGTACAGAAGCGGTGGCTGACCCGAAGCATAAGCATGGACATCGGTACGGGTACGATCACCATCATGCGCATCACCACCATCATAAACACAAGCGCAAGCACAAGCATAAACACAAACATCGTGACGTTATTTATGTGGAGACCAGACGACCAAGGCGCAGTTACTATTACCATGACCGAATTCCTCGGAATAGTACCTACATAAAGATTGGAGATTTCACTTATCTAAAAGTGGACGACCGCTATTATCGTCGTTCTAATGATCGCTATATCCATGTCGAGCTCAATTAAACTTGAAAGGACACATAGTCGCGTTCTTGTAATGTTGAGCTTAATAGCACCAACATGGCACATATAACATCGACCAATACTAGGGTAGAGGGTTAAAAACAAAAACAGCGAGCCGGTGCTCGCTGTTTTTGCTTAAATGAGTGTTAGACAGTAAATCTATTTAAGATTTGATCTTGTTTATGTACATCTTCTTGTTGCGCCTGCATCGCGTCGTTGGTTCGATTTGCCGATTCGGCGACTTGAGTCGATAGGTCTTTAATATTCACCGTATTGTTGTTGATCTCTTCAGCGACAAGGCTTTGCTCTTCCGCTGCTGAGGCAATTTGCAAGTTCATATCGGAAATACGCTGAATCGCGTCACGAATGCGTTGTAACGCACTATTTGCTAAACCCGCTTTTTCAACGGCCTCTATAGCACTACCTTTGCTTTGATGCATGGCATTTGCCACAGATGAAGCGCCAGATTGTAGTTGCTCAATCATAGTACGAATCTCTGTTGTCGACTCTTGAGTACGTTGTGCCAGTGTACGTACTTCATCTGCAACAACGGCGAAGCCTCGGCCAGATTCTCCCGCACGTGCAGCCTCGATTGCGGCATTCAACGCGAGTAAGTTCGTTTGGTCCGCAATATCGTTGATGACTTTTAGAATCGTTTCGATATTGGCAGTAGCAGATTCCAACACTTGTACTTCTTCGACTGCAAGGTCAATGCTATCGGAAAGCATGTTTATCGTTTGTGTCGATTCACCAACGATAGAAGATCCCTCAACCGTTGCTTGGTCGGCTTCTTTGGCTGCACTTGCCGCACCTTGCGCATTATTAGCAACCTCTGTCGCGGTGACAGACATCTCATGCATCGCGGTAGCAAGTTGTTCTAGCTCTTGCAGCTGAGTGTGAATTGCGCCTGCCGAGTCTTTTGCGCCCTCAGCGGTGATTTGAGTTCCATTTAAAATTTGATCAGAAATACGTTTCGACTCAATGATTTGCTGTTGTAAGTTCTCCATGAACGTATTGAAGTTTGTGGCAAGCTCAGAAAACTCTTGGTCAGTATCTGTTTCGAGGCGTTGTGTAAGGTCGCCTTTCCCTGATGCTACATCTTTAATCGCATTGTTTAGCGTGTCCAAAGGACGCATGAGAGTGCGAATCAACAGAGTTAGGGCGATAATAGATGCAATCACGGCAATGATTGAATAAATAATAGCGTTGTTACGAAGCTCTCCTACGGCAGAATAGGCAATAGCTTCATCGATCACCGAACCTACGTACCAGTTCTCGCCAGGAATGTGAGTCAGGTTAACCATGTAGCGGTTGCCATCAATCTCAACATGTTGTGCTGATTGCGTAAGTTCGATTTGCGGGAGGTAGCTACCGACTTTCTCACCGTTGTATTTACTTTGAGGGTGAGCAATGGTTGTGCCATCAGCGGTGACCAGAAATAAGTAACCAGCATCAAACAGATTCACTTGGTTGACCAGATCTGAAAGGGTAGTTAATTCGAGGTCATAAAACATACCGGCTAAAAACTGGCCATTTTCTTTTACTGGTGTACCAACAGAGATGATAACGTTTTTCGAAGACGCATCGACGTACGGATCGGTTACGACCAAATCGCCTTTGCTCTTAGCTGCAATAAACCAAGGACGCTGACGTGGGTCGTAGTCTGGACCCGCATCCCAGCCGTCGTCATTTTCAATCACAAAGCCATTACTTTCATAACCAAAACCGATGGCAAGGAAGCTGCTTTTTGGCGTCGGTCTTTCAAGTATGTTTTGAACATAGCTATGTGAACTGGGATCAAGCTCAATCACTTCAGTAATGGAGCGAGCGAGATCCTTCTTTGCATCCATTTCTGATTGCACAGTGTTACCAACACTGGTCAATATCTCGTTGACACTTGAGTCGATTTGCTCCTGAGTTTGGGAGCGGATGGTCATAACTTGTTGTGTCGACAATAACGACACGGTAATTAGCAGCAAAAATGAAGAGGCTGTGACAACCTTATGTCTGAATTTCATGAGCTTTCCTCTGATTCTCCCGGTTGGTTCCACTTTGCTTTCGCCTCTTTTAAACCGAGCGAATTGGGCATAAAGAGAAACCTATTGTGTTTGGTTATATTTTTATCGACATCTTTGTCAAAAACATGAACTCATTTGTCGTCTTTTTTAACTAAATTTAAACAAAACGATAGTTTACGTTAAAACTTGTGAGTGTGATCATGTTTGCGAGCTCGATTAATGAAATCGTCATAATGAAAAGAATTGCTTAACAAACAGTGGTATCAACTGGTTTTACAGGTGAGGTGATGAAAATTTTGTTGGTGCTGAAAGGTGTTTTTGTTTAAGTTTTGTCTTTGTAAATTATGAGCTTTTTACTAAAAGCCTAATGTGGACGGAGTTTTAGGTATAAAAAAGGCCCCGACGATGCGGAGCCTTTGTTAATTGACGTCTCGATTTTAGAAAATAAGATGAGCAACGCCAGCAATCACAGGTAACGTGATTAACGTACGTAAAATGAAAATTACGAAGAGCTCTACAATGTTTACTGGAATTTTGCTGCCTAACAGTAGGGCACCTACTTCCGACATGTAGATAAGCTGAGTTACTGACATTGCTGCAATAACAAAACGTGTCATTTCGTTATCGATTGAGGCCGCTAAAATTGCTGGAATAAACATATCTGCAAAGCCAACAACTATTGTCTGTGATGCTGCAACAGCTTCAGGGACTTGCAGTAGCTCTAGGTATGGGATAAACGGTTGACCCAGAATTGCAAATACAGGCGTGTATTCTGCAATCACCAATGCGACGGTACCAAGACCCATAACTACAGGTAGTACGCCAAATACCATGTCGACTGCGTTGTGTACGCCTTCTTTAAATACAGACTGAACCGATGTGACTTGACCAGCACGCTTAAGAGCTAGATCCATACCCCAAGAGAATGTGGTGTGGCCTTCTGGCACTGTATCTGCGTCTTTATCTGGGTTGCTGCCGTCAATGTAGCGATCTTTCTTCAGACTAAGCGGAGGCAGGCGAGGAATGATAATCGCAGCTACGATACCAGCTAGACAGATAGCGCCGTAGAAAGGCAAAAATAAGTGCTCTAGTTTTACCTGAGCGATAACAACTAAGCTAAACGTGATCGATACTGCTGAGAAAGTGGTCCCGACAACAGCCGCTTCACGCTGAGTATAGAACTTATTTTCGTATTGCTTGCTGGTTAGCAAGATACCAACACTTCCGTCGCCTAACCAAGATGCCATACAGTCAATTGCACTGCGGCCAGGTAGGTTGAATACCGGACGCATTATTTTACTGAGTAACGCACCAAATAGCTCCAGAAGACCGAAGTTCAAAAGAAGCGGAAGCAGTAAACCCGCGAAAATGAAAACGGCAAACAGAGTAGGTAGGAGACCAGTAAGAACAAGCCCGCCAGTGTTTTCTTCCCAAATTGCTTTTGGACCCACTTGGAAAAACGTCATTAACACGGCAGCGCCGCCGATTAAACGAACAACGAGCCAAAGTGGAGATGGGTTGAAGAGACCGTTTAAAAAACCATTACGTAAAATTGCAGCTGGCTTAAAAATTTTGCAAAGAACAGAAGCAACGGCCATGAAAGCGATGATACTGGTGACGATAGCAATCAAGGTATCGCCTAACACCGCTGGGATGACTTTTGCCATCACGGCAACGGGAATGGTTAGGCCACCATCGTAAGAGATCGGAGCCATAAAGAGTAGAAGACCAATTAGGGAAGGGATGAAAAACATCCAAAAGTTGCCCTTAGGAGCTTCAGTAGCATTAGTGGTGTTATGCATAGTTGTCTCGTGTTACTACTAGTCAATACTTGCCATTTCCATGACATAAATATTCACTAAACATCCGTATTTAATCACAGTTTTGCGGAGGGTACCCGCAAACTGCATCCATTGCAATACTATTCATTAAATACATCTAGTTATTCAGCCGATTTGTCGGGTAATTGGTCAAATAACGTCTAAGTGTATGCGAATATGTTGCTTGTGTTAGAAAATTGTAGCACGAGGGGCGAATTGCGCAGTGAATTATGGGGCGCATTGTGACTGGAATAATAAAATGGTAAACAAATGTGATTTTGATCTAACTAACTTCTTTGCCAGAAATTCAGTTAGCCTTATCTATTCTAAGGTTTTTAGTGGTGTCAAAATACCGTTCAGCGTTTCTTGTACCGTTGCAGTGTGAACCTATTGAGCCAAATCCGATTGAAGCATGTCGCTTCAATCGGATCGAAATTTTATGCTTTTTGTTGACGGCTAAGTATGTATAGGTAACTCCAGTAAATCAGAGCTGTAGAAAAAGCCAATATTGCTGGGAAAACCAGCGTATATAAACCATATACCGTAAATAGAGCCGCTCCCGCGACGCCGCCAAACAAAAAGCCAAAGAAAATGAATAGGAATAATTTTGCTTTACGTCGGTCAAATTGACGACCTCTCAAGCTCTCTCCAATCATAATCCCTAGATCGGTGATGATTCCGGTCATATGTGTGGTTCTGACTACTGCGCCGCTAAACGTGGTGATCATTGCGTTTTGTAATCCACATGCTGCTGATGCTAGATATTGGCCGTACAAATCCCCTTGCACCAAAAAGCCCAAGCTGAGTAAGAGCAAGCTCCCTTCTATGCACAGTGCAACACCATATCTTCGCCCTAGTTTTAACGCACTGCTTTCAATAAAAAAGCCGCTAAAGGCAGCGCCAATCAAAAAGCTAAATACGATGAAGAGCAGGTGAATGGAGCTATCCACACCTGTTAGCAAGCTGTTCCCTAGCTGAGTTACGGTTCCCGAAAGATGAGTTATCGCTTGGTGTTGAAAGCCGAGAAGACCAACGGCGTTGACGCAGCCCGCGAGAAGAGCTAGTAGAAACGCGCCATATTCCACCCAACGAGGAAGTCTGGAAATCACAATAAACCCCAACCAAATATTAGGAGCCGATTATAACGCTCACACCGAGTTACGAAACCCTTTACAGTAAAACTCGATTGATCATTCTCAAAAAAATCTCACTTATAGGTCGTTTGTCCGAGCCAAAGTAAATACGTGAACGAGGATTGCTCGCTAGCAGATGTGTTCCGTTGTGCATTCGAAACTCACCCACCCGTGTTTCATTTGTTCATAGACTGAAACGGTAGGTTGGTGGAACTCTTTATCGGTAAATAGACCGACGGGAATGATCATGATTTCTGGGTATGCAGAAACGAACAACCTCATTGTCGTGCCGCAGGATGGACAAAAGTCATACTGAACCTCACTGCCATCATCGCCAATTCGGGTATAGCTAGTGACTTCACCGTTTAAAGTGACGTGCTCTTTTTCAAAGCGAGCTTGTACCCCAAAAACACTGCCAGTTCGTTTTTGGCATTCGAAGCAATGACGGACAGACGTGTGGGTGGGCTCTCCCTTACAACGGATCTCAACTAAACCGCAGGCGCACTCGCATGTATGAATGGTTTTTGTCATCGTGATTACCTATTTGTCCCAACACACCGATAGACCTAGAGCACAGAGCTTGTGTCACTGGCTCGTTATTAGCTCTGGACTTGAAACTATTTGGATACAATCAGTTTAGTTTAATTTTGAAACACTTGAAGAGGTGAAATCATTTGGGTATACAATGGTATACTCGCTTTTCGTTTATACCTTGAAACAAGGAAGCCTTCATGACTTACAAAAAAATCCTGCCGATACCACTTATTCTACTTATTCCAATCGTTTTATTAGTTGTGGTTGTGATCGCAGGTGTTTATCGTTTTAGTTTGTCTGATGACGAGATCATGGCTAAGTTTCCTCAAACAGAAGTAGAAACTAACGTTATTGTGCAAGAGACGCTTGGCATCACTGCACGTAACCCTTGGACGATCCAAGTACCCGAGCAAAGTGCGGTCACTTTTCTTGATGAGTGGGATAAAGAAAACGGCTATTTGATAGGTGACTATGATGCAGGTGCGACAAAAGGTCAGGTACTTGTTCCAACTGCGTCGATTAGTCAGCGTGAGATTGAAGGTGTTTCATGGGTTGTTGCACCGATGATTGTAACGACACAAGGTAGCGGTTCGTTTAACTATGTTGGCTTGTTCAAGTTTGACCCCGTGCCGAGCCGAGTTGTCCTTTTAGACAGTATTTTTGTTGGTGACCGCGTGAAATTTACTCAGCTCGAATGGAAAAGTGATACAACTATCACGCTTTCATATTTAGCGCACGGTGACGATCAAGCAATGGCAGACACGCCAAATCAATTCAATTCATCCACATTACAGCGTGTAGGGAATAACTTACATATGCAACAGTGATGAATTTTTTTTGAGTTCTGTAAAAATTCAGTATTTTCTGCGCTAGATCTCGAAATTTCCTAGTGATTTCTTATTCGGGAATGCATAAGCTATGAGCCTTGTTTGAAAGGAGATAGTAATTCCCGTGTCTACAAATGAAATTACAAGACGGTTGCCGAATCTGACAAGTCGTAGAGCGCTGCTGTTATACTCCTTGCCAGTTTTAGTTGCGATTGGTGTTTCTCACTCTCTCAAAGAGTCATCTTTAACCAAAACCATCGCATTGAACCTACCTGAATCTCAGGTCGTTGAAAAAATTCTTGATGCGACAACTGCCGAAGTTGTCACTCCCCCGAACTTCGAATATCAAATCCAAGCAGGTGACAACCTAAGCACTATTTTTAGTCAGCTCGGTTTCGGTTACAGCTCGTTAATGAAAGTAATGGAAACGGATTTGAACTACTTGGCACTTGATACACTTAAGCCGGGCAATACGCTCCGTTTCTGGCGTGATGATGCGACAGGCGAGTTAGCGAAAATGGAACTGCAATTTTCTATTGCAGATAAAGTGGTCTACAAGCTGAATAGTGATGGTAGCTATGACTTTACTGATATTTCCATTCCTGGCGTGTGGAGCCAAGAACCTTTAGTTGGCGTTATTCAAGGCAGTTTTTCTTCTTCTGCGAGTCGTTTAGGTTTAACGTCGGCGGAAGTGAGTCAAGTCGTAAGCTTACTCAAAGAACAACTTAACTTTGGACGTGATCTTCGTGCAGGTGATCGATTTGAAGTTGTTCGTCGCTCACAAAGCATCAATGGTGTACCAACAGGTAAGAACGAAATTGAGGCGATTAAGATTTATAATCGCGGCCGCGAGATCACCGCTTACCTTCATACTGATGGTCAATTCTACAATGCCAAAGGTGAAAGCTTACAGCGCGCATTCCAGCGTTACCCTGTAAGTAGCCGTTGGCGTATCAGTTCTGGCTTTAATCCTAATCGTTTACATCCAGTAACGGGGCGTGTTGCGCCGCACAACGGCACTGACTTTGCTGTACCAACCGGTACACCAGTCGTTTCTACTGGTGATGGTACAGTGATCATGACTCGTAAACACCCTTATGCGGGTAACTACGTGGTTGTTGAGCACGGCAGCAAATACAAAACCCGTTACTTACACCTAAGTAAGATTTTGGTGAAGAAAGGGCAAAAGGTTTCTCGAGGCCAGCGTATCGGTCTTTCTGGTAAAACAGGTCGAGTGACTGGGCCACACCTTCACTATGAGTTGATTGAATACGGCCGTCCAGTTAACGCTATGCGAGCAAATATCCCAATGGCGAGTTCTGTTCCTAAGAAAGAGATGGCTACTTTTGTCGCGAACAGAGATGAAATGGATAGACTATTACGCGATAAAGAGAAAGCAGTGCTGTAATAAAGTACTTCGCTCAAAAAACAAAAAGAGACTAAGCATAGCTTGGTCTCTTTTACTTTGTGCATTAACTAGATTTGAATTCTATGACAGCAGTCTGTTCAGTACGTTAGGCACTCCGCACTTCACGTTCATTTATCAGGTGTACGATTTCTTCAACACTGTGTGGACGAGAGTAAAAATAACCTTGGATGTAGTGGCAGCCCATTTCAATTAACTTTTGTAGTGCTCTATCGTCTTCTACTCCTTCGGCAATCAAATCCACATCGAGCAGCTCTGCCAATTGCGCTATCAAAAACACTACTTGTTCAGAGGTTGTATTTGAGAGCATGTTCTGCACAAAGGTAGCATCGATTTTGATGCTATCAATCGGATAATTGTGTATATAGTTCAAGCTTGAGTATCCCGTACCAAAATCATCCAGTGCGACTTTAAAACCCAAGTATCGCAACGAGTTAAGTACCATCTGTTCACGGCCACTTTGTGAGAGTAAGACGGTCTCGGTGAGCTCTATAACAAAGTCTTTTGCTTCGTGCTGATACTTTTCAACCATGTTGGTTAAGTGATTAATATAACGGTTGGAATCAACCAGCTCATACGCTGAGCAATTGATGGAGAGTTTGACTTTATAGCCTAGGTTCGCTTCGAGTTCTTGCTTTGCGATACACGCGAGTTCAATAATCCGTTCACCTAACTCGATAATCAGGCCTGATTGTTCGGCAGCTTCAATGAACTCCGCTGGAGAGATATTTCCATAGATATTGCTATTCCAACGAGTCAAAATTTCAAAGTAATTCCAGCGGTCGCTCGTGATATCGACGATCGGTTGAACCACTACATACAACTCATCGCTGTCTTGTATATCAGTACTTAGCTGGATTCGCATTGCCTCAATAAGCTGCGTCCTACGGTGGTATAACGCACTAAGGTGTGTGTCGTAATGCTGAATCCGTGTATCGCGGTGTTTTTTACAATCTTTGAGAGCGAGACTGGCATTCAAAATCAGCTCATCGCTGTTCAACATATGTACTGGGGCACGTGCAATACCAATACTAACGGTGAAAGAAATCCGGTTAGATTTGTCGCTGTAGCCGCTTTCAATTTTGTCGAGTACTTCCTGACACACGGCGACAGGATCTTCGTCGTACGTGATGAAGGCGAATTCATCTCCTGCAACACGGAACGCATTGTTTGGCGACGACAAGCTCTGTTGAATGGCGTTAGCTGTGAACTTAATGATTTGGTCGCCGATATAGTTTCCGTTGATATCATTGATCGATTTGAAATTATCGATATCAAGATACGCCAAACTGAATGGACGAGTCGCTTGCTGCGTTAATGTCTCCAAGGTATCAGCTAAACAGCTACGGTTGAGCAGTCCAGTTAGGTTATCATGCGATACCTCATAGCTAAGCTGATTAAGAAGCTTATCTGAACGTTCACTGACCCACTTTTCACGTAAGCTATGAATAATGACATTGGCATAAAATCGGTGGAAGTCGAGGATATCTTGCGCTTCTTTCGCGTGGATGCTTCGGGTAAAGGTAGACAGTAAAATTCCCAGAACTTCGCCATTTTGTGTCTTCAATGGCAGGCCAATGTAAGCTTGAATGCCATCTTCTTGAAACATCTGATCTTCAGGAAAACGCTTGTATACCTGGTCTTGATAGAAAATATGTTCGCCAATGTCTTTCGCCACTTTTTCACAGGGGGTGCCTGAAAGGTGGTAGCTTAGGTTGTCTGTAATTTTTCCATTGCTGGCGAAGGAAATGGTATGAGCCGAATGCTGAAGATGCGCAACTTCTACAACGCAAGTGCAATGGCTCTGCAAGTGTTGATGAATATCTAACGTGACTCGGTTTAGCTGAGCCGTGCCGTTTAGCTTCAATATCTCATCAATTTTGTGGAAACTGATTTGTACCTGACCCATCGAGCATTTCACCTAGCGTTGTTATTAACATATCGTGTAAGACACGACGAATTATTATTTGATATGCATCAAATAAACTATCGGTTACTAAGGCAGATTTTTCAAATTTTGTGAACGAACAAATCATTATTTTCATGTTTTTATGCTTGAACCTTTTAAAGGTATAGCGATAAAAACGCTAAGCTAGGCGCGCTTCTCCTCTTCTAATCGTGATTTGAGATAATCGAGGAATAGCTTAGTCCGGGTATGCTGATAATCCAGCTTTGGATAGTAGGCATATACAGTGGCTTTATCCGCTGTGATATCGGGCAGGATAGGGACTAACGCGCCGGATTTGAGATCATCTTTGATCATGACGTTGTTCGTCATCAAAATACCCATGCCTCTTTTGGCACCATGAAACAGCGCTTCTGGGTTGGTCGTGGCAAAGTTACCGGACAAGCTGATACGCTTACCTCGATTTGTTTTGATTTCTCGTGAGGGTTTTTCTCCCCAAATCAGGACATTATGCTCTGTCAGATCCTCAACGCATTGCGGTGTTCCATATTTTTTTAGGTAACTAGGCGCAGCGTAAAACTGGGCTTTATGTTCGAAAAGCGCAGTGGCTTTGAAACTCAGAGAGTTCAGTTGCTCTAATTCCCGGCTAATAAACAGGTCTAAGCTTAGCTCTGGCAATTGGCCTGGTAGCGTTGTTGTTAATTGAAGTGTGATGTCTGGATATTTCTCAAGAAAATCATCGAGATAATGAACTAGAAACTTGGAACCAACGGCCAGTGTCGCGCCAATTTTTAATAGCCCCGCTGGTGATTGGTTGACTGAGCGAGTTTCATCTAATACCGATTGCCATGAATCAAGCTGACTTTTTGCTCGTTGATAAAACAGCGCACCAGCTTCAGTTTGGCTAATTGAGCGGGTCGTACGTTTGAGTAGTTGAACGCCAATTTTATCTTCTAGCCATTGAACTCGCTTACTGATAGCTGAGCTGGTGGTATTGAGTTTCCGCGCTGCTGCATTAAAGCTACCTTCTTCGACCACACGAATATAACTCTTCACGCTTTGAATCCAGTCCATTGTATCTCCTTGGGAATTAATTCCTTTCCAACTTAGCTGATTATCATCTTTGAGTATCAAATATACACTGTTTGCCATCAATCTGTCACAAAGTAGGAGGAACGTTTGCGTAAAACACCATTGTTATTAGCGATGATGATCATTGCCACAGGCCAAGTTGGCGTTAGTATTTATCTTCCTTCTTTGCCGTTGATTGGTCATGACTTGAATTTGCCGCAACATTCGATTCAGAATCTCGTCACGCTATTTCTCGTTGGCTTCGGTATCTCTCAGCTTTTTTACGGCCCATTGTCTGATGCGATTGGTCGTCGGCCGGTGTTTATTTTGGGGCAAAGTGTATATCTAGTTGGTACGGTTATTTGCATCGCGTTTTCGGACAACATTGTTGCCCTTGAAGCGGGACGGTTACTGCAAGGCCTAGGAGCGGGCAGCGCTTCGGTACTTGGTCGGTCAGTACTGCGTGATAGTTATGACGGTATGCAATTAACCAAAGCGCTATCTTATATTTCAGTCACTGCTTCAGTGATGCCAATTATTGCTCCGCTGTTTGGTGGCTGGATTGCTTTTCACCTGAGTTGGCATGCTGTCTTCGTGTTTGTGCTGATTTACTTAATGGCAATTTTTACACTTGGTTTATTGGTGCTGCCAGAAACGCTGCCTTATCCGAAGAGAAAATTTAAAGTAGGCGAAGTAAGCGCGAACTATTTGCGTCTGTTAACGAATACACAAGTGATTGGTAGTGCGAGCTACAACTGGCTTAGTTATTTATCGGCTCTGGTTACGCTCTCCTTGTATCCATTTTTAATGCAACAAGAGTTAGGATTGACGGCGGCAGATTACGGCTCTTTGATGATCATACCATCAGTTGGTTTGCTGACGGGTAGCTTAGTGCTGAATTTGATCAATGCTCGTTACAAAGCTCAGCAAATCTTGCTGATGAGTTTCGCGATTGTTGCTGTTGCTGGCTTCATGTTGTTGGTTACCCCCTTCAGTGTATTTTCATTGCTGACGGCATTCACGTGTTTAAGTTTTGCTCAAGGCATGTCATTCCCAGTATCGATCAGTTTGCTACTTTCACCACATAAGCAACAGGCAGGCGCGGTTTCTGCGCTATCTGGTTCTATTCAAATGTGTTTAGCAGGTTTGTTTGGTGGGTACTTAGTAGACTCATGGGTTACGAATCAGCAGCAGCTTGGGGTGTTTTATTTGTTTATTGCGTTACTTTCTTGCTTTGTTCTTGTACTAAGCCAATTTCGTAAAGTGCCAGAAGGGACGGTTCAAGCAGAAACTTCCATCTGAATATACTTGCAACCAGAAGGTCGGCTTTCTAAAATGCGCAGCTAAATTAAGTCTGGCCTGTTGTGTATACTGAATGACTTGGTTTGAAAGGAAGAGGGCGAACCTTGATACTTCTCTCAAGCTTGGAATACATTTCTGCCCAAATGACTATCCGATCTCTAATCGTTAGGTGAAAGAATGCAACAAAACGAATTTGAAACACTGGTAAAAGAAATTACTCAGCAAGAAAGCATGCCAAAGGCACTCGAAGTCTTGAAGGCGTGTGAGGAAGAAGAAGTTGCACAAGCGGCACAATCCCTAACGGGTCAGTTTGGTCTTGCAGAAGTTGATGGCGAGAAACGTATTTACCATATTACCACTCAAGAAGACGAGTCCGGAGAAGAGCAAGAATACGTAGAGCACGTCATGAATGAAGGCGATCACTTGATCAAGTTTGCTGCGTGGTTCTTTGAAACATTCTTTGAAATCAAACAGAAAGATACGTACGTCGCAGCGGGTAAAACATACCAACAACCTAAGCGATAGACGCTCATTTCAAAAAATCCACGAAAACTAAACTGAAAGTTAATTACAAAATAAATGTGACCGGAGTCTTGTTTTTATCTAATTGTGGTGTAAAATTACAACATAGTTAAGTCAATACATTCAGGAGAAGGTCATGGGTAACGAACTTGGTGGTGCTTATATTGGCCAGATGATTGCAAAAGACGCGATGCACAAAGCGCTTTACGGTAAAGCGAAGAAGAAAAAAGCTTCTGTTTTTGCTCGTGTTATTAAAAAACTGGCGAAATAATTTAAAAAGCCCTGATTGAAAAATCAGGGCTTTTTGCTTTTCTCTGTTTTGTTGTTAGTAAGTAGCCAACATATTGCACAACATTGGCAAACGCTACTCAAAGGCTGATGACATTTAAATCTAGAATTACGCGGATTGGCTTGGTATCTCCACAACATTGTTAGGCACTTTATCTAGCCCCTTTGCTGATAACCACTTTTCTAAATTGTCAGCGCCTCCAATATATTTTCCATCTAACCAGATTTGCGGCACTGTTACCGGTGTTTTTTCGCCAATGATGGCTTTTACTTCAGGAATCATGCGGTATAAGGCGGCGCTGTCTTTAACTACATCACGGTACTCATACTGAACACCAGCCTCGTCAAGTAATTGTTTGGCTTTGACACAGTAAGGGCAAGTTGCTTTACCATAAACAATGTTGCCTTTTAGCTCATCGCGTTTTACCCACTCAGCAATAACAGACTGTACAAGCACACCCCGATTCAATGCTTCTCCTTGGCTGATAACTTTCCCTTCGACAAGAAGAATGGGTGCATGCCAAGCCCCCGCTTTTAATGGTTCCCACCAGTGCGATAACCAATCTTTTACTTCAAGTTCAACGGGCACATCGGCTAGTTCGTTTTCAAAAGTATCCTTTAAAATATCTTTGGTTAATGTACATTCACCACAAGGAATATTGACTTTGAATGGGCCCCAACTACCAGCCCAGCGATACAGTGTAATTTTGATTGGTTGACTCATATGGGTTCCTCATTTCCTTTCCTGAAAATATAGAACTTTTAAATTAGATTTTTCTTTCAACTAACTTTGTCTTTTTCGCTTCCCAATGCGTAATAAACGCAATAGATGCAATAATAATCGCAGCACCTAACCATAAACGACCAGGTGGCACCCAACCAAACACCAACCAACCAGCAACAACATTCAAAGGCAGTTTGGCGTGATCAAATGGTTGCACAAATGAGGCGTCTGCTACTGCATATGCTTTAACGATAGCCCATTGAGCGAGTGCTGTAAGTGCACCTGCGGCTAAAAGCACACCCCATATCGTCCACGTATCTGGCATAGTAAACGTCGGTATCGCTAACAAGATATTAAATGGTGTTATCAGCAGCAATAAATAGACAACCATGGTTGAAGGCGGATCGTTTACCGACATTTTTTTTACCATTAATGAATACGCTGCCCAGAAAAATGCGGCGCCAACAGGGAGCAGGGTCGCCCATGTAAATGAGTCTGCCCAAGGCTCAAGAATGATCATGGCACCAACAAACCCCGTCAATGTCGCTAACCAGCGTGCAGTACCTACTTTCTCTTTGAGTAACAAGCCAGAACCAACTGTGGCAAATAACGGGGAGGTCATGAGAAGTGCAATACCTTGCCAAATTGGAACTGGGTAAGCGAGAGCCCATAACCAAAGTTGAATCCCGATAACAGAGAGAAAAATGCGGAATGCATGCCAGCCAAAGTGTTGGGTTCTTAAAGAACGTCTAATCCCAAGTGTACGTAGGTAGGGCAGAATAACAAATAAGGCGATTGCATATTGGAATAACGCAAATGTGGTGGAGGAGACACCAAAGTTGATGCTAGCAATTTGGGCGAAGCTGTTCACTATGGCGAATGCCAAGCCAGCTGTTAGCATCCAGGACGCACCTTGAACAGGATGATGATTCAATTGAAAAATTCCAGTTTGATAGAGGTGGCGGGATCATACGTCCTATTGTTTTTCGCGCCAATAAAAAAATGCCTCCCAGAGGGAGGCGACATTACCAATTCAAAGGACGTGCCTGTTATAACAGGTACAAAGAACGAGAAGCACAAACGCTGCCATGCATTTGCATAAATAATATTGCAGAACACGTGCCAACTTTTATGTATTTGATTTTAAATGGTTTTTTGGTTTTTCTATGTTGTCGATTAGATGAAATGCACTAACTTAGTGATCAATCGCATTAAAAGAGGGCAGAAGTAGGCGTCGTTACGCTCGTTTTTCATTGCTGAGCGATGCTTGGATAGTGTGAAAACTTATCGAGTTATGTTGGGTTACATAAAAAATGGCCAGCAAAGGTGCTGGCCAAGTGGACTCGCTCTTAGGACAAGAGTGAATTAGAAATCGTAACGTACGCCTAGGCGCAGTGTATCTTCGCCTTCTGTTACTAGACCTGTTGTTGCATCTTTTGCTTCATCAAGTTGGTTGATGTAGTAAGACAGGTAAGTACGGAAGTTGCTGTTTAGTTTGTAGTAACCAACAAGCTCGATACCTTCAACTGTGTCGTACTTTGAACCGTTGTCTGGATCATTCTCTTGAGCTGTGTATAGAGCTGCAAGTGTCACTTTGCTTGCTACTTTGTAGCTTGCGACTAGCTCGTAAGCCGTAAAGTCTTCAGAGTCAGTCAGGGAACCTTGAGAATAAGTACCTGCTAGGTAAAGGTTGTCCATCGAGTAAGCGATACCACCTAGAATTTGATCTTCAGAGTTATCTTTATCTACATCGCCACCAGAGTATGCAAGACCAAAGTCGAGGCCCATTGGTAGTGAGTACATTCCAGAGATGCCGTATTTATCTTCGTTATCGCTAGAGTTTGCTTGGTAGGTTGCTTGAAGTTGTAGTGCATCAAACGCACCACGGTATGCGAAAACGCTGTCTTGCTTATCAGACGACGAATCAATAACTTGCTGAACACCAGAGAATTCTGTGATATCCGTCATGTCAGAGATGATAACTGCAGCCATGTCTTGACGACCTACAGAGAAAGCACCGATATCAGAGTCGACGCCTGCATACATGTAGCGGTTTTTGAATTCACTCTTGCCCGTTTTTTGTTCGGCTTCGTAAACACCGAAAGCAGAAAGGCCGTTGCCGATGTCTGTTTTACCTTTTAGGTTAAGACGAGCACGGCTTTTATCTTCCATAGAACCTTCAACTTCAGCACCGTCTGAACCGATGAAGTCACCACGAAACTCAACGCGGCCGCCAACTTTTAATTCAGTACCGTCGTTTTTGTATACAGTTGCTGCGAATGATGGTGCTGATACCAATGCTGTAAGAATTGCAGTAGTTAGTGCTGCCTTTTTCATTTTCTTATTACCCTAGTTGTAATCGATGGGCTTTCTTGCCCGATGTGTTGATGACGCTAAGGTAAAGGCTGAAAATGAAAGATAGATTTCTGTTAAGTTATGATTTGATTGCACTTTTATTGCTGGCGAGAATAAGTGCCCCTTCTCATACCACTTATAAAAAGAAAGGTTTATCTTTTTTGAGGTTTTTTCCTCTCCGTTGAAGACTGTGTTTTTTTCAAAAAGTTCCTGAATTGTTTCTTGACCCTAAATGTAAGTAAACATTTCAATTTGGCAAGGAAGTTTGGCCTAAAAATAGCGAATCATCAGCTATTTGTGAGCTAACTCTCTCTAAAGCATTTCTTATTGTAAGGTTTTTATTTCTCGATTTCTTGAAGGCTAAGTAAACGATTGCTTTTTAGATTTTGTCTGAGATCTTTTCACTCGGTTGTCAGGAACTAATCAAATAAAGTGTCGGCAGTTGTTACACAAAGGTAAAACTAATCTGGTGGAAACGATGCCTCGGATAGCCTTTGTATTCCTCTCTTTGTTCATCATTTCGTTTTTACGAAAGTGAACCAAAGCCGGGTCTAAAACTGACTAACCAACTAATAAGTAATGGATTTAGAAATGAATAAAAAATTATTAGCAGCGGCAATCGCGGCAGCAACCTTCGGTACTCAAGCAGTTGCAGTGGAACTATATAATAACGATGGCACAACATTTTCGATGGGCGGCCACGTTTCTGTTAATTTAAATGGATCAGAGCAAGGTGACACGGATGTGGGTACTAACTCTCCTCGTATCAATATCTCTGCGACACAGGATTTGGGTAATGGCTTCACCGCAGACGCACGTGGTGAATGGGCGCTAAACTACTTAGACGGTGGTGAAGAGTCGTTTAAAACTCGTCTAGGTTACTTAGGTATAACGCATGAGGTTTATGGTCGTGCAGTAGGTGGTACGCAATGGTCACCTTACTACGATGTCGCAGGTATTGCAGATATGCCAATCGCGTTTGCCAACGACTTCATCTATGACGATCATGGAAACCTTGGCACTGGCCGTGCGGATAAAATGCTTTCTTACCGTAATGCCATCGAGCTGGGTGAAGCGGGTGTGATCAACTTTGGTCTTGGTTGGCAGGGTGCAAACGATGATTACACGCGCAACGATGCTGGAGTTATAACTGGCGGTGCTAAATACGATGACCGTGTGCAAGCTGCGCTTTCTTACTCAATCATGGGCGCTAAAATCGGTTACTCTTACAATGGCGGTGATTTCCAGCACCCTGCATATGCAGGTAAGCACACGGCGGAATCACACGTTGTATCAGCATCTTACGGTGCGTACGGCCAAGGCCTATTCCTTGCTGCGGTTTATGGTTCAAACGAAAACATGAACTTCAGTGCAAAAGGCGACCGTTTAGAAGAAAGTGATGCGTACGAAGCGATCATCGCATACGCTCTAGCAAACAGCCTAAACTTGAGTGTTAACTATGAGATGGTGGAAGGTAAAGAGTTTAAGAGCTCTAAAACAGAAACTGCTCGTGAAGAAATGGCACTACAAGCAGAATACAACTTCACGCCTAAATTTGTTGGTTACGCGGGTTACCAGTTTGACCTAAATGACGACAATGGTCGTGAAACTGATGACAAATGGGCGTTAGGTGCTCGTTACTACCTATAATAGGGTTTAGCGAGAACTATTATTCAAGCTCATTGATCTAAAGCCAGCCTCGTGCTGGCTTTTTTGTCTATTTGTTTTACAAATACTTTGCTGTTTCAATTAGATGATACAAAACTCAAAACGGGGTGAATGTCTTATTTTTTACACTAGAGGTTGCTATTTAGTGTCGTTAAGTCAATAGGTTAGATTATGATGGGATTTTTGTTTTGCAGGGAAGAATGATGAGTGTTATTCAAGTTGAAGAAAAGAAAGTAGAAGTGGGTAAAGTGCTTTGTGTTGGACGAAATTACGTTGAACATATTCATGAGCTTAATAATGCAATGCCTGAGCAAATGGTGGTATTTAATAAACCCGCAACTTCCGTATCAACAACTCTGCGTTCATTCCATCAAGAGCCCCTTCATTATGAGGCTGAAATCTGCTTTTTGATCAAGGATGGACGTTATTCAGCGGTTGGTTTGGGATTGGATCTGACCAAGCGTGGTTTGCAATCCTCGCTTAAAAATCAGGGGTTGCCGTGGGAGCGTGCTAAGGCATTTGATGGCTCTGCTGTGTTTAGTCGGTTTGTCTCTTTGGATAACATTGATATCAACGATCTTAACCTTGAGCTCTTAATTAACTGTGTTCGTGTACAAAAAGGTCACGTTAACCAAATGCTCTACCCGCCGCTAACTATCCTGGATGAATTAACCAGTTACACAACACTTCAAGATGGCGATGTAGTGATGACTGGTACACCAAAGGGCGTTGGTGAGGTACATGAAGGTGACATCTTCCTTGGTCGATTAAAGTGTGGCGATGTCACCTTGTTGGAGATTGAGTGGTTGGCGGATTAAAGCCAAATTCGTAGAACGAGAAATACCACCATACTGATAACCGTCGTTAAAAGAACATTTTTAGTAAAATACGCGATTAAAGCAGCCAGTACGGCAGCCAGTAAAAATGGGTTTTGCACATTGACGCTGAGCTCCCCATCGGGAATGAAAACGATAGGTGCCCAGATCGCAGTCAGTACTGCTGGGCTAGCGTAATTGAGTACTTTTTGAGTGCGCGTCCCTAATCGCAATGGTAGCTTGGGTTCTAAAAACAAGTAGCGGCTGGTGAAAACAAGTACCGTCATCAGTAAAATAGCCAACATGATCATTAGCGTTTCTCCTTTACTTGTTCCACAAAGTAACCAGTAAGCATGGCTAAAATGCTTGAAATCATCAAACTTCCCTCAATTTGATAATAGGTTAGGGCAACCGAGCTCACCAAAGCCACAAGAACACTCGCGAGCACCGCTGCATTTTTAATAGTCGGAACTACAATTGCGATAAAAGTTGCGGCCACAGCAAATTCCAAACCCATTTCGTTCAGTTCAGGGATTAGACTTCCCGCAATAATGCCCGTCAATGTCGCGACATTCCAAAACAGGTAAAAACTCAGACCAGCCCCAAGTGCATACCAGCGATTAAATTGTTTATCGGAATGATGGCCTACAATCGCAAACAGCTCGTCAGTAAGTAAGAAGCCGAGTGATAATCGCCATTTTAGAGGGAGCGGTGAAATTTTACTGCGCATCGATACACTGTAGAGGAAGTGTCGAGAGGTGATAAAAAACGTTGTCAGTAACATGGTCACTAGACCTGCTCCCGTTTTAATCATTCCCATCGCGACGAGCTGTGCAGAACCTGCGAACAAAATGGCGGATAGTGCTTGTCCTTCCAAAGGGTGAAGCCCAGTATCAATTGCGAATGAGCCTGCGAGTAAGCCCCAAGGGAGCACTGCGATACTCAGAGGCATCATCGCAAGTGTACCTTGCCAAAATAGCGTGGCTTTTGATTCTTTTTTTAACGGCAAAGTGTGGTCCATAGTTTCTTCTTATTTATTCCTAAATCAGATTACCAAGATAGCTCGGTAGTCGCATAACGCCTTGTACAATATTGCTGCTTTAGCTGTGACGGACGTATTGGCCGGGAGTGACGCCCATGGCTTTTTTAAAGTGTCGATGCAGATGGCTCTGATCATGGAAGCCGCATTCTTGTGCCACGTCTGAAATTTTTTGTCCCATTTTTAGTAGCTTCTTCGCCATACGTAAACGTTGCTGAATTTGATAGGCATGAGGCGGAAAGCCAAATTGCTTTTGAAATTCTCTCAGCAGATGAAAAGGGCTTAACCCAGCCAGTTTTGCTAGCTCTTCTAGTGAGACGTCCGTTTGTGGAAAGTCTTCCAAAAATTCTCTGACGAGCTGCACTTGTCGCTGAGCTCTGGTTGATTCTTTCAGTGGTGCCCGATGAGTGCTGTGTTTACTGGCTAGCTTGATCAACGTGCCGTAAACCAAAGTTTCTCTCAATAAACGGTTGTCTGATTTTTCTAGTGTTTCAAATACCAATCGTAACTGACTAGCCAGCTCAGGATCGTAAACCACAGGTTGAGGGAAATAGGGCAGAGCTACATTTGGTGAACCAAGCTCTTGTCCTAAAGTTTGAAACTGCTGAGGCACGGGGTACATTGCTTTGTATTCCCAGCCGCCTTCCGAGGCTGAATGCCCGTTGTGTACTTCATCTGCATTAACAAGGATGATGCTGTCCTGTGGCGCGATATGATTCCCGCCCGTCCTAAAAAATTGTTGTGCCCCTTTTTCGATGACACCAATAGTGTAACCTTCGTGGCTATGGCGTGAAAAATTCTGCTTCTTATACTTTGCATCGAGAAGTTCTAAACCGCCGAGCTCTTGAGCTATCTTGAAGGTAGCGATTTCCTTATTCTTTTCTTTCATCTTTATCCGGTCTGCTCAAGAAAATCATTTTAGAAGTGTAACGGATCCATCGTGCTTATTTTTGTACAAAATTGCTATTCGATTTTGATAAACAGGCGAATTGATTGCTATTTTTCAGCTGGGCAAACTATGATTTTTATTTTTTGATTTATCTTGGCTATTTTGGGCTGGATGATGTCATTTTGTTGGTATAACATTCGCCGCCTTGTTGTAGAAAAGCGGTTCCATCATGATTGATTTATCTGTACTTCCTGTTTATCTCACCGCAGTTGTGGCTTTGTTGCTGTTACCAGGGCCCGATATGTTGCTGATAGCGAGCTCTAGTATGAGTTACGGTAAGAAGGTCGGTTTTTTTGCTAGCTTAGGCAATGCGACGTCTGGTGTTATTCTTACTTTGCTTGCTGCAATGGGCGTATCTACCCTGATTGCCATGAGCCCAATAGCCCTTAAAGTCCTTCATCTATTAGGTGGCGCTTACTTGCTAAAAATGGGTTGGGACTGCTTACGAGCTGAGGCATCTTCGGCTCCAGAGCTTGATGGTCAAAACAAAATGGCATCAACTTATTATCAGCGTGCTTTGATGAGTAATTTGCTTAACCCTAAAGCCTTGGTCTTTTTTGTAATGTTTTTGCCGCAGTTTGTCTCAAGCAATATCACGGCATCTTCCGGTGAGCAGATGCTAGCGCTAGGGTTATTGTTGAACGTTCTTGGCTTGTCATTCAATTTATTACTTGTTGGGTTAGCAGGCACATTGGGCAAAGGGCTGCTCGAGAACGAAAAATTCCGCACGTATCAGCATAAACTAATGGGGTTAGTGTTTGTTATTCTGGCGTTGTGGATGCTGAGTAGTTTCGCCTTGTAAAGTTATCATATTCCATCAGAAAGCCAGCAATTGCTGGCTTTTTGTTTTAGGATATTGGTGTTTCCTAAGGAGAGGGTATATGAAGCTTGAATTTTGTTTAAATCCAGATCAAACAGACCTTGATTTTGTTCGTGAAGGTATTCGATCTTATAACCGACTGCATTTACCAGAAGGGGAAGTGCATGCTGTAGGCTGTTTCGCAAAAGATGAGAATGGCAAGATCATGGGTGGCTTGACTGGCGAAATGTTTAAAAATACGGTGTTTGTTGAGTTTTTGTGGGTAGACGCTGAAAATCGAACCTCTGGTCTCGGTAGCCAATTAATGTCGATGCTAGAACAAAAAGTAAAGCCTCATGGGGTTACCCATGTTTATTTGGATACCTACAGCTTTCAAGCTCTTGAGTTCTATATCAAATTAGGTTTTGAGAAAGTGGGGCAGTACTCAGGCTATCCTGCAGAGGGCATCCACAAGTACTTTCTACAAAAGGAAATTGTAGGCTAGGGAAAGCACGGGTTAGCTTGACTTGTTCTAGTTAAAATCAAAAAAAGAGGCGCGAATTTGCGCCTCTTGTTGTATAAAATATCTATGTTTCTCTTTGACTTACAAACTTTGCTGGTGCGCGTCGATAAGTTCGTTCATCTTCGCTTCTGCTGCTTGCTGTGCTTGTTCATAGCTCATATCCGCAGGGAAGAGGTTGATGACTTCGTAGTAACATTTTAGTTTTGGCTCAGTACCAGAAGGACGAACAATCACGCGTGATTGATCTTCTAGGTGATAAATCAATACGTCACTTGCTGGTAAGTCAATGGATTCTTCAGAGCCGTCGTCAAACATGCGAACCGATGTTTTTAGATCTTCGGTTACTGCAACTTTTTTACCAGCAATCTCTGTTGGTGGATTTGCTCGGAGTTTGTCGCCGATTGGTGGAGAGTTCGGGTCGAGAGCAATGCTGCGTTGCGCGTTGAAGTAGAAACCGTGCTCGCGGTACAGCTCTTCCAGTTTATCCCACAGTGTTTTGCCTTGCGCTTTAAGCTTGCCTGTTAGCTGTGAAAACGCGACGATTGCAGATAAACCATCTTTATCCCACACCTTGTTACCCACGGTATAACCGAGCGCTTCCTCATAAGCAAACAAGAATGGGTTGGTTTCTGTCTCTTGTTCCATGGCAACGTTAGTAAGCCATTTAAAGCCAGTTAATGTTTGATAGTATTGTGCGCCATGCGCCTTAGCGATGCTGCTCAGCATTCTTGAGGATACGATGGTGTTGCCAACCAAAGCGTTAGGTTGCTGTTCCAACAAGTAATCGCCAAACAGTGAGCCCACCTGATCACCCGTTAGCATTTGATACTCGCCATCTGGGCGTTTAACTGCCACGGCAAAACGGTCCGCATCTGGATCGTTAGCGCAAGCGATATCGGCATCTACGGACTTACCTAACGCCATCACCATATCCATTGCACCGGCTTCTTCAGGGTTTGGGAAGTTGACGGTTGGGAAGCTTCCATCAGGTTCGCGCTGTTCCTTAACACTTGCCACTTTTTGGAAGCCTGCGTCGGCAAGTAGCGTTTCCGCCATATTCGCGCCAACGCCATGCATCGCAGTGTAAGCGATAGAAATATCGGTGTTGTTGTCAGGAGTAAGCAGCGCGTTTTCATTCATTGTCTTACGGTAAGTTTGGTAGTAGTCGTCTTCCAACCAAACTAACAAACCGTGCTGTTTTGCATCATCGAGAGACATTAAAGGTAATGGCTTCGTTGTTGCGTCATCAATTTTCGCTGCGATTCCAGAGTCGTGTGGAGGAATAATCTGTGCGCCATTCTCCCAATATACTTTAAAGCCATTGTATTCTGGTGGATTGTGACTGGCAGTAACAACAACAGCGGCCGCTGCATTCAATGTACGGACACCAAACGCGACAATTGGGGTTGCTGCAACGTCATACGTTAGGTAAACCTTGATACCAAGGGCCGTCAGTACGGAGGCGGTATCATGCGCGAATTGTTTTGAATCGGGACGACCGTCGTAGCCAATAACGACACCACGACTCGCGGCATCTTTGACTTGCTCAAGCAAATAGTTCCCTAAACCAGTGGCGGTCTCTTGAATCACCAAGCGGTTCATTCGGTTTGGACCTGCGCCCACTTTTCCACGTAAGCCTGCAGTACCAAAGGCAAGGCGTGAGCCAAAGCGATCAGTAAGTTCTTGTTCATTGTTCGTATCGACGAGGTGTTGTAGCTCTTCACGAGTCTTAGGATCAGGGTCTCGTTCTAGCCATTGAGTAATTAGTGCTGTCATATCAGTCATTCCTTAGTAGGTGGAGCCTACTTTCTTGGACACTTCGTTTGGTAAGTATCTCAATGTTTTCTTTTAAATCAATGTAAATGGTTCTCAATTACATTTCAAAGAGGGCAATCGATAAACCGAATTAATTTTTCTTATCCGAACAAAATTTAATCATATTTAATTTCTTGAAGAACCTTGGAACTATAACTAGCCTTTTAACATAAATATAACAAACCGTGTCGAAATCGTAGTTTTTGTGATTTTTCGTAAAGTTGTTCGATATTTGCATCGGGACGCAAGGAAGCTCGCGTAGGCGTAGCGGCTGAGCAGAGGAGAGATCTTTTGAAAAGATTAACGACTACTCTAGCCTTATCACTGAATGTGATTTTAATCACATTTTCCTCTTTTGGTTGGTCAAAGGAAAATGACTACAACATGACAAAAGGGGTCACAGAGATAAGTGGGCAAGTGTATGAATTACATATGCTGATTTTCTATATCTGCTGTGTAATTGCTTTGATTGTTTTTGGTGTGATGTTCTATTCCATCTTCCGTCATCGCAAGTCAAAAGGAGCAGTTGCCGCACATTTCCATGAAAGTACAAAAGTGGAAATTATTTGGACGGTCATACCCATCATCATTCTTGTCGCTATGGCTATTCCCGCAACAAAAACTCTAGTAGCAATGGAAGATACAAGCCAATCGGATATCACGGTCAAGATCACAGGCTCGCAATGGAAATGGCATTACAGCTATTTTGGCGAAGATGTTGAGTTTTTTAGTTTGCTTGCCACCAGCCAAAAACAAATTGATGGAATCGAAGCTAAAGGCGCACATTACTTACTGGAAGTAGACAACCCTTTGGTGTTGCCTGTGAATCGCAAAGTGCGTTTTTTGATGACTTCTGATGATGTCATTCACTCTTGGTGGGTACCGGACTTTGCCGTCAAGAAAGACACCATTCCAGGTTTTATTAATGAAGCATGGACAAGAATTGATGAGCCAGGCGTATATCGCGGCCAATGTGCGGAGCTATGTGGTCGTGCACACGGATTTATGCCAGTGGTGGTGCATGCGATGGAAGAAGAAAAGTTCGATGAATGGCTAGCGAGTAAGAAGCAAGAACTCGCACTTCAAAAAGCGGCGGCACAAGAAGCGCTCTCTCAAGACTTATCTATGGGCGAATTGATGTCGCAAGGCGAATCGATATACACGGCGCGTTGCGCTGTGTGTCATCAGGCAAATGGTGAGGGGATTCCGGGTGCATTTCCCGCGATTAAAGGCAGTCCTATTGCAACCGGAGATGTTACAGAGCACATAGATATTATTGTCAACGGTCGCCCTGGCACCGCAATGCAGGCTTTTTCTAATCAGTTAAGTGACAAAGAAATTGGCGCGGTTATCACATATCAACGAAATGCATGGGGCAACGATACTGGCGATACAGTGCAAGCATCCGATGTGAATGCCTTTAAGGCACAAGGCAGTGCTAAGGAGGAAATATGAGTAAGCCAATAGATAAGGCAGTGAAGTCTGCGCCAGCAGAAGCCAGTGCGAACAGTACGATTGCGATTGATGATGGTCACGAGCATCATGCACCCCAGGGCATCACTCGTTGGTTGTATTCTACAAGCCATAAAGACATAGGCACCCTCTACCTTTGGTTTAGCTTTGCGATGTTTCTAACAGGTGGTGCGATGGCTATGATCATTCGTGCCGAACTGTTCCAGCCAGGGCTACAGCTAGTCGATCCGCAGTTTTTTAATCAAATGACCACGGTACACGGTTTAGTAATGGTATTTGGTGCGGTGATGCCAGCATTTACGGGTCTTGCTAACTGGATGATCCCGATGATGATCGGCGCTCCAGATATGGCGCTGCCGCGTATGAACAACTTGAGCTTTTGGATCTTACCTTTTGCATTTCTTATTTTGTTGAGCTCGTTGTTTTTACCTGGTGGCGGTCCTGATTTTGGTTGGACGTTTTATGCTCCGCTGTCCACGACTTATGGCCCAGATAGCACTGCGCTGTTTGTATTCTCTGTGCATATCATGGGTATCAGCTCCATTATGGGCGCGATCAACGTTATCGTGACGATCGTAAATATGCGAGCTCCGGGAATGACTTGGTTCAAGTTACCAATGTTTGTTTGGACTTGGTTAATTACCGCTTTCTTGCTAATCGCGGTTATGCCGGTATTAGCGGGTGCGGTGACCATGGTTCTTACTGACAAATATTTCGGGACTAGCTTCTTTGACGCAGCTGGTGGTGGTGACCCGGTAATGTTCCAACACATCTTTTGGTTCTTTGGTCACCCAGAAGTGTACATCATGATTTTACCGTCGTTTGGAATCATCTCCGCCATTCTGCCTGCTTTCAGTGGTAAGAAGCTGTTTGGTTATCATTCGATGGTTTACGCGACGTGCAGCATTGCATTGTTATCTTTCCTTGTGTGGGCGCACCACATGTTTACCACGGGGATGCCAGTTTTTGCTGAGCTCTTCTTTATGTATTGCACTATGCTGATTGCGGTACCAACGGGAGTTAAAGTCTTTAACTGGGTTGCCACCATGTGGCGTGGAGCTCTGACATTTGAAACGCCAATGTTGTTTGCCATTGCCTTTATTGTGCTTTTTACTATTGGCGGCTTCTCGGGACTGATGTTGGCGATTGTGCCGGCGGATTTCCAATATCATGACACTTACTTCGTGGTTGCCCATTTCCATTATGTGTTGGTATCTGGTGCGGTATTCTCGATCATGGCAGCGGCATACTACTGGCTACCTAAGTGGACGGGCAATATGTACGACCACAAGCTGAGTTTATGGCATTTCTGGTGCTCAATTATTTCCGTCAATGTCCTGTTTTTCCCAATGCACTTCCTAGGCTTAGCGGGCATGCCAAGACGCATACCGGATTACGCCATTCAGTTTGCTGATGTTAATCAAATAGTATCAATTGGTGGGTTTGCATTCGGGTTGTCACAACTGATCTTCTTATGGTTGGTGATCAAGTGTATTCGTGGCGGGGAAAAGGCCTCTGCAAAACCGTGGGAACGTGCGGAAGGCTTAGAGTGGACAGTGCCAAGCCCTGCGCCGCATCATACGTTTACTACACCGCCTAAGATTGACTAGCAAAGAGTGGGGTGAGTGACATGAAACCGAATCCATCAAACAAGAAGCTCACAGTGAAGTTGCTTTTGGCGACCCTGTTAATGTTTGGCTTCGGCTATGCACTGGTCCCACTTTATGACGTGATGTGCGACGCACTGGGAATCAATGGAAAGACAAGTGAAGTAGCCGCCATTCAACCGACAGGTATGCAACCGGACATGAGCCGAACTGTTCGCGTGGAGTTTATGGCGCATGTCAGCCCAGATATGCCTTGGGAGTTTAGACCCAAAGTGATTTCGATGGATGTTCACCCAGGTGAAGTCGTACAAACCGAATACCTTGCATTTAATGAAAGCGGGCAGAAGTTGGTGGGGCAAGCCGTTCCTTCTGTTTCTCCCGGGACTGGAGCTGCTTACTTCAATAAGATTGAGTGTTTTTGCTTTAACCAGCAGCCTCTGGATGGTAAACAGCAAGCTCAAATGCCGTTGATTTTTTATATCGAACCGGACTTGCCGGAGTCTATACACACGTTAACGCTGTCTTACACACTCTATAAACTTCCCCCTCCTACAGGCTCTTAGCCACTCAGGGAGAGAGATACAGACCAAGGTTGGTCAGTAAGGAGAGAAATTATGAGTAACAAGCCAGGAACATATTATGTTCCCGCTCAAAGTAGCTGGCCGATCATCGGTGCATTTGCTCTGTTTTTGGTTGCTGTTGGCGCAGGCATGACCGTCCAGGGGACACAAAGTGACGGTGCAGTGGGAACCATTGGTGGCATTGTGCTAGCGGTGGGCTTCTTGTTCTTGCTTTACATGTTGGCTGGTTGGTTTAGTAATGTGATTACTGAATCACTGAGTGGAAAATACAGCTCGCAAATTACTCGTTCTTTTCGCCAAGGAATGAGCTGGTTTATCTTTTCTGAAGTGATGTTTTTTGGTGCCTTTTTTGGTGCCTTGTTTTACGCCAGAATGATTTCTGTGCCTTGGTTAGGTGGGGCAGATAATAACTTCATGACCAACGAAGTCCTGTGGCCAACCTTCGAAGCGATGTGGCCACTCACACTGACACCGGGGGGAGAAACAACACAAGCTATGCCGTGGCAGGGCATACCCCTTACCAATACTATTTTGCTGCTATTGTCGTCTATTACGCTACATATGGCGCATATAAGCCTTGAACAAGACAAAAGAACGGCACTGATTGTTTGGTTAGAGATAACCATCGTACTTGCTGGCTTTTTCCTATATTACCAAGCGGTTGAGTATATTCATGCTTATCAAGACATAGGGCTCACGTTGCAGTCCGGTATTTACGGTAACACGTTCTTCATGTTGACGGGATTCCACGGTTTACACGTTTGTCTTGGGACTATCTTCTTAATCGTGCTGCTGTTCAGAATCGCTAAAGATCACTTTTCGCCAAAGAACCATTTTGCCTTTCAAGCCGGCAGCTGGTATTGGCATTTCGTGGATGTGGTTTGGTTATGTCTGTTTGTGTTTGTTTACGTACTTTAGGCGCAGTGTGAACTCTTGGTTCGACTAATAAGGGCGAGGGTTTGGTGCTAGCCAACCCGAGCTGAGCGCAATAAGCAAAAGGACGACCACCAAAGCGGAGAACATGACTCGACGGCCTAAGTAATGACTCATGGGTTTGTCTCTTTTTTCAGGATTATCTGGGTCTTCACGAACCATTTCGATAAGCGCTTTTGCGAGGTTGAAGATAATGAAAAGCAGCAAAAGGACAAGCGTCAGTTTGAATAGAAATACGGTGGACATGGCACCTCCGGTTTCATCATTGTTGTTATCAAGACAATTATGGCTATCGAAACGGTTTTGGGTTGCAGTTGGTTTAACTGTGGTTGTGTTTTCTCTTTTGGTCAAACTGGGTTTTTGGCAGTTTGAGAGAGGGCAAGAAAAACAAGCATTGGAACAAGCCATTCTCGCGCGTGCGGATAGTGCGTACCAAGCACTAAGCGTCGTTCTTGAAGACAACGACTGGCGAGAGGAAAGTATCCTCGGGAAAAAAGTGGAAGTTAATGTTGTTCCTCAGGCGTTTCCCGTAATTTTGTTAGACAACCAAACGCATCAAGGCAGTGTGGGATATTTAGCATTTCAGATTGTATTGACGAGCGATGAGCCTAGTACCTATGCGTTATTGGAGCTTGGTTTTGTCGAGGGAAGAGCAGATCGCTCAATGTTACCAACGGTCACCAAACTCGATAATTCGATTTTCATCACAGGACGCCTGTACCGAAAATCTACTAATCCACTGAGCTCAGAGTTAATGCCGGAAGTTGGCGATGTTATTCGCGTGCAAAACCTAAACATCGCGCAATTGAATCAGCTACTGAATATTGAACTTATGCCCGCAGTCTTGCAGCCAGACAATTTAACTCGTTGGCCCTATGACTTTCCTTGGAATCCATTGCCACTCAATAGTGCCAAACATTTCGGCTATTCGATTCAATGGTTTTCGATGGCAGGTGTTTTCTTATTACTGACTTTAATTGTTTTTGTTCGTTGGCAAAAAAAGTTGCGTCACATGGAGGTGAAGCATGACATCTAAAGTAACCAAAGGACGACTAATGTTGATTGCGCTGGTTTGTACGTTCGCGCTTCCCGCTGTCATTGCAAAAGTCATTCTCACACAAGGGTGGTATCAAAGCGGAGTGACCAATAGAGGCGAGTTAGTCGAACCATACACGACGTTAGAGCAGCTTGGTCAAGAGTCACCTCTCAAAGACCATGGTTGGCAACTCGCTTATGTATTGCCTAACGAATGCACTGAACAGTGTAAACAGCAGCTTTACCTGCTTCAGCAAAGCCATGTTGCTTTAGGTAAGTATCAAGAGCGAGTAGTGCCAGTCGTTTGGCAGACTGAGCATTCAGATCCCATGGAAGTATCGATGTTAGCGATGCAAATGAATGAATTGGTTACCGCTAAAGTGAAACCTGGGCAAATGTTGATCGTTGATCCTCTTGGGCAACTGGTGATGTCTTACTCGCCGAAACCAAATGAGGACTTAGTCCTAATGAATAAAGGTATGTTGGCGGACTTACGCAAGCTCTTAAAACTGTCACGAGTCGGTTAGAGGAAGTGCATATGAAATTAATTCAGTTGGTTAGATTCAGTTTGCTCCTAACTCTCGTGGTGATCATGCTAGGGGCATATACTCGCCTTTCAGATGCAGGGTTAGGTTGCCCGGACTGGCCTGGTTGTTATGGGCACTTTTCTGTGCCGCATCAAGAAGAAGACGTCATACGTGCTAACCTGAACTTCCCCGAGCGGGCAGTAGAGCATGAGAAAGCATGGCTTGAGATGATTCATCGCTATTTTGCAGGAACGTTAGGTTTAGTCATTTTTGCGATGGCAGCGATATCAATAAGGTCTGAGCGTGTAAATTCAACCATTCCGATGTTGCTCAGCGTATTGGTGATTGGGCAGGCACTTTTGGGAATGTGGACAGTTACTCTTAAATTAATGCCCGTCATCGTGATGCTTCACTTGCTCGGTGGTTTTGTTTTATTGGCGTTACAGGCGATTTTTTACTGCCAATTAAAAGCGCAAAACAATCTCTATTTCTCTCCATCTTCTAGCTCTCTGAGAGGCTTTTCATTGTTGGTTTTCCTGGTTGTTTTGGTGCAAGTGCTCCTTGGAGGATGGACTTCGTCAAATTATGCTGCGCTGATGTGTACCACACTGCCGATTTGTGAGGGAGACTGGATGAGCCATCTCTCATGGAAAGAAGCGTTTTCTTTCTGGCAAACTGGATTCGAGAATTATGAATTTGGTGTCTTGGAGTATCCGGCAAGAATGACTATACACGTCACTCATCGTATAGGTGCTATTGTTACCGCCACCGTGGTATTGGCTTATAGTATTGGGCTTATGAGGCAAGATTCTCATCATTCACAGAGAATCGGAGGGTGGTTGTTATTCACTCTGGTGTGCCAAATTATGCTGGGTGTAAGCAACGTAGTATTTCAACTTCCTATCTATGTCGCGGTGGCGCACAACCTTGGTGCCGCTGTTATGTTGAGTCTCGTTTGTGTTAGCCAGTTTTACTTGTGGCAGGGTAAAACGGCTTGGAATTACACCGCGAAAGGAGTTCGCTATGAGTAAAGAAATCGCGCTGTCGTTAAATGGGCGAAAGCGACTAAGTTCAGTTTATTTGAAGTTAACGAAACCTAAAGTGGTGGCGTTAATGTTGGTGACGGCAGTAGTAGGGATGAGCTTAGCCCCGGTTGATGATTTCCCCTGGTTGCAGGCGGTAGTTGGCCTAACGGGGATTGGTCTGATGGCAGGGTCTGCGGCAGCGTTTAATCATCTAATTGACCGCCGAATTGATGCGAGAATGGCACGCACACACAAACGACCATTGCCATCGGGTGAGACTAAGCCATCATCGGTGATAGCCTTCGCTACAGTTTTAGGTGTCTTAGGGTTTGTACTTCTCTATGCGATGGTCAACCCGCTGACGGCATGGTTGACTTTGATGAGTTTGCTCGGCTATGCGATGGTATACACAATGTACCTCAAACGTGCTACGCCCCAAAATATCGTCATTGCAGGGATTGCCGGTGCGATGCCGCCTCTTCTCGGTTGGACTGCTGTAACAGGGCAATTACATGCGAATGCTTGGCTGCTCGTGATGATCATTTTTATCTGGACGCCACCACATTTTTGGGCTCTGGCTATTCATCGTGTCGAGGATTACCGCAAGGTAGATATTCCCATGCTGCCAGTGACACACGGCATTGAGTACACCAAAACTTCTATTCTGTTGTATACGGTGCTATTGACTTTGGTTTGTGTCCTACCGGTTTTGGTTGGTATGGTCGGCGTGGTGTATCTTTTTGCCTCGCTACTCCTCAATGCTGGCCTTATGTACCATGCATGGAAGCTAAAATATGCACCAGAGCCAAATACCGCGATGGAGACGTTTAAATTCTCTATCTATCATCTTTTGGCGTTGTTCATTGCATTGCTTTCGGATCACTATATTGGTTTTTAACCTCTCTTAAAGCAGAAAACGCCGCGTGGTTCGCGGCGTTTTTGGTTTTGATACTTTGGCTTTAAGACAAAGCTTTCTAGATTTATTGAATTTCTAGCAGCTCAACATCAAAGATCAAAACACTTGCTGGTGGAATTGGGCCAGAGCCACTCTTACCATAGCCAAGCGTGCTTGGTACGAAAAGGCGGATTTTCTCACCTTCTACCATGTATTGTAGACCTTCTTGCCAGCCTTTAATGACTTGGTTAAGACCAAATGAAATCGGCTCACCACGATTAACAGAGCTATCGAATACCGTGCCATCAATCAGGGTGCCGTGGTAGTGTACTTTTACTTTACTTGTTGCAGTTGGGTGAACCTCACCTTCGCCTTTTTCAAGAACCATGTATTGAAGGCCACTTTCTGTTGTGATGACGCCTTCTTTTTTCGCATTCTCTAGTAAGAATGCTTGGCCTTTGGCAAAGTTTTCATCTGCTACTTTATGGTTTGTCCAAGTACGGTAAATGAAAAAGCCCGCCAAAATAAAAATAATAAGAGGAAACAAAAATTTAGACACGTAATCTCCTTGTCTATTTAGGTTGTTTTAGCAAAAAGTTGATGGTTTCTGCCATGGCTTCAACGCTGTCATGACCACCAGTAATCACTTGATATTTTCCGTTTACGATAAAGGCTGGAACGGAGTTAATTTGGCCGCGAGTCGTGATCGCTTCTGCCTTAGTGATGTACTCAAACAGCGTTTTTTGCTGAGCTTCATCTAAATGGTAAGGGCTGATAAGGTTGCGAGACTCAAAGGCTTTCTCAACAGCGATTTGGCGTTCCTCAGCCGTTGCATCGGCACCCATTTGCACAGCAGTAAAAAGATCCGCCATAAACGCTTTATCTGGTGTTGATTCAAGCTGCATTACGGCAGTATAGAAGATGATGGCGCTCACTTGTGCACTTTCATTGAACGTTACATGCATTTTTTCAACGCTTTGATCGGTCAATGATTCAATTTGAGGGACAAACTCTTCCATTGAGCGGCAGTGGCCACAAGTTAAAGAGAATGCTTCAGTCAGGGGAGCTAAATCATATTCTTCAAGGGATACTGGCAAAACTTCGTATTGTTTGCCTTGCTGAGGCTGACTCTTGCCGCTATCGCATGCCGACAAAGCCATTACGGCAACAACAACAGCAAAGCCTTTCGATATGGTTTTTAACATAGTAGGGCTCTAAATGAGAAATTTGCGTTAGTTTATCGGTTAACGATAGTGACTAAAACCATTAAATAACAATAAAGTGAGACCATTGGTAACAGACTTAGCCTGACGTATGGGCTGCAAGGGTAGGGTATTTTAGTGTTGCGTTTTATTTGAGAGATGATTTTGCATTGACTCCAGTGGCATGAACGCTGCATAGACAAACCAATCGGTGGACAAAAGCGCTAAAGATTCGGCGTGTTTTGTCGACACAATGAACAAGAGTTTTTCTACGTTGGTAATGGTATGAAGCATTGGTTTTTAATTGTTTGTGGCATTCTGGCCGGGTGCAGTAGCCTCGATCAAGATATGGTCCCAGGTGGGGACATTTTAGATACAGCTCCTAAATCAAACACAGAGCTGAGACACCCAGAATGGGGATACCCGAGCGCATCCAATGTGGCTTCTTCCCCTCGTTCATATCAAACGGCGAGGGCGTCAGTAAAAAAGTCGCAAAACGTGACCTCTCTGGAAATGTTCCTGAGCAGGCATAACATTCCTCACGAGACGCTCAGTGGTGGTCACCTGATGATACGTTTGAAAGAGCAAGTGCATTTTCAAACGGGTTCTGCACGGTTATCGGCTCAATCTCAAGACTGGATTCGAAACATTGGTCACTATCTGGCGGGAAGAACTGATGTTGATGTCGTGATTGATGGTCATGCGGATAGCACGGGAGCTGAAAGCTTCAACGACACGCTATCTGAAAAGCGAGCTCGTGAAGTAGAAAAACAACTATTGGCGACGAGTATTCCACGTCAACGAGTGTTTTCTAGAGGCTTCGGAGAGTATGTACCGAAGTGCAGCAATGCGACAGCAAGTGGTAAAGCTTGCAATCGGCGCGTAGAGCTAACATTGATCGTGGATGAATAACGCAGACGTTGGGCGGTAATCTTCGTTGTGTTGTTCTCGCATACTCGTTATTTGCTTAATGGAGTTTAAGTTCGGAGTTGAGCAAGAAGACTGAATAAGGAAAGCTCGCACGGCAACATCTAGCTAGAAAAAATAGAAAAGAGGCACCGTTAGGTGCCTCTTTTACATCCGCCAATGTTCATAGGGGGAACTTAGGCAAATTCTTTTTCAACGTAAGCGACGATGTCCGATGACTCGTATAACCACTGTGTTTCGCCATCTTTTTCGATACGAAGGCAAGGGACTTTAACTCGCCCACCACGTTGCTCTAGTTCAGCTCGATGAGTCGGGTTATTTTTTGCATCACGTAGCTCAATGTTCACCGATTGACGCTTCATTGCACGGCGGACCTTTACGCAAAAAGGGCAGGCTTCAAATTGGTAAAGTGCGTATTGTTTCGCTTTTTCATCAATACGTTGCTGTTCTTCTGCGGTGCGCTTAATACCACGAGGTGAGAACACCGCGTTCAGCAATAAGATAACCTTGCCTAAAATCCAACGGATAAACTTCATAATGATCCCTTGATGTTCATTGGGTAATTGTCCTTTAAGAATGCAATCATGATGCTTGTTGCACTGAGCGTGAAGTCTATCAGTTGTTTGAAGTGGATAAAACCATGTATTTTATGCGGAAAATAGACGTTTAAACCAACCCCAAAAGCCACTTGCTGAAGCCGGACGGGCTTCTTTACCTTGATAAAAACTTTGCATGAGTTCGGTTCTGAATGCATCAACGTCCATGCGTTTCATGACAAGTTCGTGCTGCAATGTATTTTGAGTCTGCTCGGCATGATCGTGCGCCAAGCTGAAATCCATATTTAAATAGCCTTGCGTGTATAACCAAAGGTGGGTGACTAAGATTAGGTCTTCAGCAGATTGGTTAGTAAACTTATCCGCGTGCTCATTACCCAAGGAGTCAGTCAGAACTTGCTGCATACGCTGGGTAGAGTGAGCATGTTGCTCGTAGTTAGCACTTGCTTCAATATGTGATTTGGTCAAAAGGCCAAGCAGGTGAAGAGTAGGTGCTGTTGTGGGTTTGTTCTCACAAACTTTTGTAAATAGTTGTGACTGTTCTTTTAACCAACGTCGCTTTGCTGCTTTATGTTCTTTAACAAAGGGGATTTCTTCAAATCCCATCTCTTGACTCAGTTCACTAAGAGACGTCATGGTTTTTTAGTTCCTTCACCGTTACTTCGATATGTTGATCATTGATATCAACAAAAATTGAGCTGCCAGTAATCATAACAGAAAGGCTAGTACCTCGGTCAAGATGCTGACAAATCAAGTCGATAGCGTCATAGTCAAAGCTCTCTACGTTGACGGGAAGCATTGAGAACTTTCCTGACATTTTGTCCCACCAGACAGCCGCTTTGGTGTTATAAGTGTAAACTTTTACATGCTTTGCGAGGCGAGAAGCTTTCTTAATTCTGTCTGGTTCTGGTTCGCCAATTTCAATCCAGTGAGTAATGCTTTGATCATCGCCAACATGCCATAAATCAGGCTCTTCAATCGTAGAGAGTCCTTTTGTAAACTCTAGATTGCTTTGAGCATTTAAACAGTAAGCTAGAATGCGAGCCAACATTCGTTGCGGCTTTTCAGAAGGGTGAAGGGCGATAGTTAGATTTTTAGAATCGTAATAGTCATTATTCATATCGGAAATGGCGATACGAAATTTGTAAATGGTTGGTTTAAGAGCCATAGATTTATATCGTTTTGTTGGCAAAATAAGTTTTAGGCAAAAAAATAGCCAGCTTTAAAAGCTGGCTATCGTATCAAATTCTTTAAGAATTAAAGTACTTTGATTTGCTCTGCTTGAGGGCCTTTTTGACCTTGAGAGATAACAAATTCTACTTTCTGGCCTTCAACTAGAGTACGGAAGCCGTCACCAGTGATTGCAGAGAAGTGAGCAAATACGTCAGGACCGTTTTCTTGTTGAATGAAACCGAAGCCTTTAGTTTCGTTGAACCACTTAACTGTGCCAGTAGCTGTGTTAGACATGTCTATTTCCTAAATATCTAAATAATGTAATCTTTCGCCTCAACGGCGCTTATAGCGTGGAAAAATAAATTGCTATTGCGTACCACAGGACGACGGGTTACAAGTAATCCAACGAAATGTGAAAACAAAGAACTTTCTTTCTAGCCGTGTTTGAGTCTAGGTTAATTCCACGAAGAGTCAACATATATTAGTGCTTTATGGACAAATATTTGTATTTAGTCACTATTTAACCAGCATGTTTTTGATTAAATTTCAAATAAATGACGGTGATGTGAAGTTTTTTAGCATAAAATTCAACTAAATCTATAAATTTGACTTATTTACATAATTATTGTCCAATCTGGTTCGACCATTAAGGAGGATTTATGGCAAAGCGTAAAATCAGTCCTCAACCGAGTGGCTCACAACATGAGACCGACTTCGGCAGAGGTGAAATCAAAGACAACGCGTTAAAAGCGGTTGTTACCAGTCAGCTGTTCCAAACACGAGTCGTTAAAGCGAAAAAAGGTAAAGGTAGCTTCAGCCGTAAAATGAAGCATAGAGGCAAAGAGCCCTATTCAAAGTTCTCCCCAAGGTGGATTTTGAATAGGGCTTTTTTATTGGTACTAGGTGTTTGCAAAACTGATGATATTCAATTTTTTAGTACCAGATAAGTTTTCCTAATTTATTATGTACTGCTTCAACTGCTTCAACTGCTTCAGCGAACCAGGCGTTGAAAGTACCAATTAAGTACTAAAACTTACTAAGTTAGATTCATATCAATAAGCGTCACTTCCTGTCTTATGCAACTCTACTATATCTTTAGTCTAATCAAACAGCCGAGATTATGGTTTAAAAAGACTGGTGAGAAGTAGGTATGTCATCGACGAGTTATGGTACTTATGGTTGCAAATGTAAAAAAGCGTGTGCTTCTTTATTACTAGTGTGGCTGTCCATTTGTCCGATGGCGCATGCGCACAAATCAGAGTCTCATTCTTTAATTGTTGCTAACTCCAAAGCGTGGAAGCCGTTCTCTTACCTTAGCCCAGATGGTGAACCTAAAGGTATTTTAATCGACTTTTGGAAAGAGTACGCGGCGAACAACCAAATCGACGTTCAGTTTCTCCTTTTGGATTGGGATGCTTCTTTACAAGCCGTAAAAGAGGGTAAGGCTGACTTTCACGGAGGACTTGTCTACTCGCCCGAAAGAGCGAAGTATATGGACTTTGGCGCAGTCATAATGCCTATCCAAACCAAACTGTACGTAAATAAAGATGTACTTTCGGTTGATATCAGGAGTGTTTTAACTGGCGAAATGACGCTGCCAATTGGCGTTGTTAAAGGAAGTTACGAGTCTGAGTTTGTTCAGACGAATTATCCAAATGCACCTATTGCAGAGTACATTAACAATGATTCGATGATACAAGCAGCCGTCGATAAAAAGGTGCTGTACTTTGTTGCAGACCTGCAAGTTGCTAACTTTTATATGGCAACCACGCCGGGAGCGGGTATGTTTGTCCCGACAATTAGCTTGTATAGTAAAGATCTTCGGATTGCAGCAGGAATGCACAGTGCAACTTCCATTTTAGAGGTATCACGAGCGTTTGAAAAAGTCATCGATACGGATCGTGAGCGGATCCTCACCCGTTGGAGTGTGGTGAAAACGGTTTATCCACTTTATCTTTTCCCTATTGCTATTTTCATTATGGCGGTCGCAACGCTTTATCATATTTTTGCCCTCAAACGTATGGTTGCTCTTCGGACAAGGCAATTAACGATTGCCAATCAGCAATTGCTGGAGATGACGTTGACGGATTCTCTCACAAAGCTATACAACCGTAGACACCTGATTGAGCAATTGGCGCTACTGAATCATTTGAAGCGAAACTTAACGGTGATGGTGTTTGATATTGATGATTTTAAATCAATCAATGATCGATATGGCCACCTTGCTGGAGACCGAGCAATAGTTGCCATCGCAGAAGCCGCTAAGTCGATGACTGATGACCGAATGACATTGGCGAGAATTGGAGGAGAAGAGTTCGCACTCGTTACGTCTTCTCTGTCAGAGCGAGAAGCGCTCAATTTTGCCAATATGCTCTGTAAAGCAGTTTACGATCAGCCTGTTATACTGGGTGGAGAAGCAATTCATTTGAGTATCAGTTTGGGTTGTGCTTACTATCCTGAGTTTACCCACATCGTGAGCTTGCAAGATGCTGACGAGTTGATGTATCAAGGTAAGTCTGAAGGAAAGAATCGTGCAGTTTTCCAAGTTATAACAGACTGTCAGCTTCAACCTGCGCTTCGTCAAGTGAATTAGATCTCGCTAATTCAACTGATACTTCAAACCATCCTCAAGCCTCAAAGTTTTAGTCAGAGTAACGTGGTAAGCGTTAACGATCACGTTGCGTTGTTTTCTTTGAGGCCAATTTGCGTACAAATACTTGCACTTTCATATATATAACCCCCCACCTGCTCACGTTTTTATCATAGAAGCAGTAATTGTTTTAAAGTGATAAGTGATTTCTTGGTAAAGATCAGAACCCCTGTCTACACTCAGTGTAAAGTAATGCATATAAAGCATGATGCATACAGTGTTGTACAAAAACAATTAAAGAAGATAAGAAATAAGTTGGCTTGAGAAGGACGGGGAATGAACAACGAATGCTTTGCTAGGTTCCGAGCTGTCACGGATGAACTGTCAATGAAAGAATCGTTGTCAGTTGGGAAAGACCCTTATGCTCACTATCTCAAAGATATTGTGGGGATTGATTTGTTGTCTCGTGAAGAGGAGTTGCATTACGCCAAACTTAATCGAGCTGGTGATGAAGAAGCGCGCGAAATGTTGATTGAGTCTAATCTTCGACTTGTTGTGAAAATCGCAAAAGGTTACCTCAAACGGCCAGGTAATAACTTTACTCTGCTCGATTTAATAGAAGAAGGTAACATTGGTTTGATAAAAGCGGTCGATAAGTTCGATCCTGAGCCAGGCTACCGTTTTTCTACTTATGCGGTATGGTGGATTCGCGAGAATATAGAAGCGGCATTAATGAACAATGGCCGCACGGTACGTTTACCTGCTCATGTGTGCAAAGAGATAAATAGCCTAGCTTTAAAAAAGCTCGATGCGTCAAAAAGTGAGAGCAAGGAGTTGTCTATTTCTGAACTCTCACGCTGCTCAGGGGTGAAAGCAGAGCGTATAGATGAACTTGTTGCGCTTAGTGGCTTTATTGATGTATCGACCACTGCGGACCTACATCGCGTTCCATTTGTTCTTGAACTGTGTGAAAGTGAGTATACGCCAGATCCACAACAAGACTGTGAAAATCAGTGCTTTACTCAAGCTATTGAAAATATTATTAAAACCTTGCCAACTAAGTTGCAGAAAGTCTTAATCCATCGATTCGGATTATTTGACCAGAGAGTGAAAACCTTGTCGGAAATAGGCCTGTTGTTAAACGTGTCTAACGAGCGTGTTCGTCAGATGCAGATAGAGGCGGTTGAACGCGTGCAGAAACGTCTCCGATTCGATGGTTGGGTTTAAGATTTTTAGCCCCTTATCCTAGCCGATTAATTTACTGGCTTGCTACTCTGTTCTTCCGTAAGTAACAGCAGCTCAAGCTGTGCTTTAGCTGCTGCCTCCAATCTCCATACACTCAATAATCGGTTAAGTGCTGCGCGATAAGCACGACTTTTGAGTAAAAAAGCGAGCGTACTTGTGTAGTTGTTTACGACTTGCGCTTGTGTCTCGACTAATGCGGTTTTGTTTTCGATGTCGATGTGTTGAAGGTTAAAGTCAGGAAGAAACGCACACTCATACCATACCTCTACAATTTCACGAATTTCGAGTTCTTCTTCAGGCACGTCGAAGTCTTGTAACTGGTAGTTTTCTGGTATCGTTGATAAATAAACCACATCCAATTTGTCTGCAACAAATGTATACATCGGATTCCTTAGTGTACGCGCTTACAGAGTAAATAGTCTCATCGTTTACATTTTTGTCAATGACCGTGCTCAAGTATGAATGATGAACCACACCACATTCCGAACTTAACTTAGACTTTTTAAGTACTTATCGGTTAACCCGAAATATTTCAGGTTGCCATCTGGCTCCAAGACTAAGCTCATGTTGGATGTAGAGATCATGCCCGGATCATTCGTTGAGAAAATAACGGTCTTATTGAGTAGTTTGTCGCTGAATAACCGCTTGAAGTAGTGCGAGTTTTCTTGCTCAGCACCATTAAATGGCTCGTCAATGATAATCAAAGATTGTTCGCAGTTACCTAGCCCTAATGCGAGCCGCAGTCTTTGTTGAATACCATTTGGTAAACTTTTACAGATATCAACGCTCAATTGAGTGTCCAGGCCTTGTGGCAACCATGTATCGAGCTCAAAGAAACTCACCATTTCACGCATTTTTTCTGTTGGGATTAACCCATTATGCAAGATGAAGTTAGTCTCCAAGGAGCCTTCAAAAATATGCAGGTTAAACGGGACGTAGTTAATCGAGGTTCGATAGCGGTAACTGTTGAATTGTTTGATGTTATAACCGTCCACCGAAACTGAGCCTTGATAGCGTTCCTCTAGCCCAGCGATAATAGAAATGAGCGTCGTTTTACCGCAACCTGTTGGTCCACAAATCACAACTTTTGCGCCCGGTGGAATTTTAAAACCAAGATTAGTTAAGCCTGTTGCCGCACCACTATAACGATGGCTCACACCAGAGCCGACGATACTACCTTGAAATAGGCGAATAGGGGGGCTTTTCTCTAACGTTAGCTTATCGTCATTCATCGCCATAAGGTTGTTGATTTGCGCAGAAGACGCCTTAATGGATTGGAACTTAGAAATAGAGTTGTAGATGCCCATAATAGGCCCCAACGCCTTCCAGACTAAAATTACGGTAGCAAGCATTGCACCTGCATCGGAGGTGCCGTCCATCACGCCGATAACGGCCGCGACGATACTTGCGGTACCAATAACCTGAATCAAACTCCCGCCTGCTGCCTGAACCCTGCTATTAGTCACTGAAACATGTTCTGCATCGTTGGTGCTTTGTAAATGCGATGCGCTAAAGCGGGACTGGATAACACGCAACAATGGCAAGCCTTGGATGGTTTTTATACCACGAAGAATCTCATTCCATTGGTAAGAAACCATGGCGTTGGCGCGAGAGCTCTTGGACGTGGCTTGCGAGTAGATGTAACGAGAATAAACACAGAACACCAACATTAGAATCAACCCCGCCATAACGACTAGCGCCGCGGTACCAGACATAAGAGCAATGGCAATAATGAATACGATAACAAACGGCATGTCGAAGTAGCTTAATGTTGACTCTGCGGTTACCAAACGGCGGAAAGTGTCGATGTCTTTCAAACGTGCTAACTGAGAAGAGACACCAGCGGTAGATGTCATCGAATAAGGAAGCCACAACAGTTTGGATATTACGTTTTGAGAAATATGCACCGCCAAATCCTTCCCTGATGTGGCGATGATGTTGACCCGCATTTTCTTGAAAAAGTATTCCGAAAACCCAACAATCACGGCAAACAACGTGAGCCAATAGAGCGTGGCTTGCGAGCTAGACGTCAAGGCGAAGTTGTACACACTCATAATAAAAAAGGGCTGGAGTGCGCCGAGAATACTGACCACGAAGCTGAGGATAATCAGGCTCTTGAGTTCATTGTTGTAGCGATAAAACGCGTATTTAATCCAGTTACTGCGGTCTTGAGATTCAGGTGGCGGCTCTCGGAACAAGCGCGAGTATTCGCTGATCGAGACCAACAAACATGGCTTCTTGCAGAGCGGGTATTCAATGGTGTTGTTATTGGTGTAATCAAACAGGATCAGTTTGCCGTCTTTGGTGCCCAAGAAAATCGCAGTGAGGTTTTCGATCTCGATAAAACAAGGATGAGGGTGCCCCTCGATGTGTTCCAACGTTTTTAATTTGGTGACGTCACAACGGTAACCAAGGCGTTCAATCGTGGCAACAAAACTGTCGCTGTCTTTTGGTTTAGGGATAAAAGCGTCACTGAGGATAGAAGGTGTGCCTTCCCATTCAAGCGCAATGAGGGTGTAAGCTAAACCACGAATCAAAGGTGACTGATTGTATCGCTCGTCATAACTGCGAGCCTCAAAGTCCAACAAGCGCTGAGGGACATTATTAAAATCAACCAAAATACTCATTGGTCACCTCCGGTAAGTTTGACGCGTTTGAGGCGATGATTGAGCTTGTCCATCTTATTGCTGACGATGATGAGTATTTTGTCGTTGGCGCGATAGGCAGTACTGGTCAAAACCAATCGAGCAAAGTCGTCATCATAAACACAGTCGATGTCGTCGAAGATCAACACACGTTTGTTCGCGAGTAAGGCACGCACCAACAACAGGGCATAAGCGACTTGGCGAGAGAATGGGTTGCGTAAATGTCCTTTAAGCTCGGTGTAAAAACCAGCGGGAAGGGCATCGATTTGTGCTTTGATGTTCATGGTTTCGCAAAGCGCAAATGCCGTGTTATTTAAGCTTGGGCGGAAACAAGTCAAGTTGTCGATGATGGTGCCTTCGACGAACGAACTGGTTTTGTCGACCATGAGCACGCTATTACGCCAGACGTTGTAGTTGACGTCATCGAGTGGTGTCTCGTTGATCTTAATGTCCAGTTTGTTGTCGGTGTTTTGCCGCGTAATGCAATTGGCAAGATGGGTTTTGCCTGCGCCGCTTTTCCCCGTCAGCAAGTAAGCCTGACCACGTTCAAACTCGATGCGTTGCTTTTCCGAATACTTCACCGAGATGCGCTCGACTTCTGTCGTATCATTTTGTTGTTCTACAGATGCCGCAAGCTCAAGCAGCTCGGCGATACGTTGAATATGAAGCTTGTTCAACTCCCATCGACTCACCGTGCGCATTACTTGCTGGTATGGCGCGAAGTAGCGGTTGGTAAGCATGATGATGGCAGCCATGATGCCTTGGCTCGATTGCATGTTGATAACTGCCGTTGCCAAAACTACCACCACACAAGCGATGGAGAGCTGTTGTATGAGCGACAAGATAAGGCTGAAGTTTGATTCGATTTGCTCGTATTTGATGTTCTCGACTTCACGTTCTTCCACCATTTGTGTCATCAAGCTCTCAACGCGATATTCCATATTGCGTGCTTTGATATCGAGTGGGCTAGAGATGATCTCGATAATTTTTGAGGTGGTTAAGCCTTCGATATCGGATTTGTTTTCTAGGCTGTTGATCTTTTGCTTGGAAAGGCTGAGTGCGAACACGGCCAAAACGATGGAGGCAAGTAAGATGGTCACCCCCGCCCAGATGTTGATCAGACCGATAATCAGAATGGTCAGTATGCTGACGGCAAGGTTGATCAATGCCCGTACAGATTCTCCGCCAAAGAAGGATTTAATCTCAGGAATGGTAGCAATACGCTCTAGGTATTCACCGGGTTCTAGGCGACGAAACTTCGATATCTCAGCCAAACAGATGGATTGAAACACCTTGTTGGTTAAGTTGGTTTCGAACTGCTTCATGATCACCGACGAAATCTTTTCTTCCTGATTCTTTAAGTGATAGTCGAGGAAGATGGTGATCAAGATAATAGCAAACAGAAGAAACAGCGTGTCTTTGGCTTGGTTAGGTAAAACTCGGTCAAAAATAATCAGAATCGAAAAGGGCAGCACTAAACCAAACAGTGTTGAGATGACCGTTGAGAAAGTCAGATAACACTTGTCAGCAAAGTTAATCTTTTGGGAAAAATGCTCAGTTTGCATTGCGACCTCCTTTCTTAATCGATGGTTTGGAGAGAAGGTGTTTTGGAACTAAGTCTTGACTGCTTCTGCCTTCGATATCGCTCATCAACTGCATGATGCTTTCGATGGATTGCACCGACAGCATGCCTTTGATTTGCTCAAGATTGATCGATTCAATGATGTAGTCATAACGCGCGCTCTCGTAATCACGTAGCGCGCTAAACAGTTTACTTTCCGCTGCCAGTAAGTCGGTAATGGTTCGCGTACCAAGCTGGTAAGCGCGTTGAATGCCTTTGTAGGAAGCGTAGTTGGCTCGGATGATGTTCTCGTAACTGCTAATTGCGCGGGAGAAGTCATTAATGTTGAGTACCGAGGTGTTAACGCTATTGCGCGTCGTGAACAACGAATCTTGGTACAGTAGTTCCGTTCGCTCGATAGCAGTCGACGATTTTTGATAACCGTAGTAATCCGAACCACCGGAGAAAATCGGCACATTCAAGTTCAAACCGACGCTGGTGGAATTACTGTCCCCTGTTGCGGTTGGGTCGGTTCGGTCATAGTTGTTCGCATCGTCGTAACGGTAACTGGCAGAGAGCGATACGGTCGGCACAAAGTTTGAACCGCTTTCTTTCAAGCCTCTTCGGCTGCGCTCTACCGTCTTCTTCGCAACCAATAAGTCGTTATTTAGCTTCAAAGCTTGCTCAAGAATCGCGCGTTGTTCGGATTCGCTGATTTCCGCCAAGGGCACGCTTTCGTAGATGTCCTGCGATGGGGTGACTGGGTATTGAACTTGAATCTCTAAACCGTTCAAAATCACACGTCGGTCTTTCTCTAGGGTTCTTAAGCGATTGGCAATGCCTTCTTTCTGAGCAATCACCTCATACAACTCGCTCGCCGCAGTGTTGCCAAGCTCCACGTTACGACGCATTTGGCGCTCACGTGTTTCAGACGATTTAAGCTCGACTTTGGTGGCTTTGATTTGCGCGTTGTTTTTCAGGTACTCGAAATATTGCGTCGCGATTTCAGAAATGGTGCTCTGGATTTTGTTCTCGTGCTTGATTTCTTCAATGTTGAAATCAAGCTTCGCGGTGCCGTATTTGAAGATGTCGCCAAGGTTAAACACCGATTGGGATAAAGACACGCTGTAGCTGTTCGAGTTGTAGCTTGAACGTGTATCCGGTGTTCCCGTTAATATGGTTTCGTTTTCATTCCATGTGGTATCAGCAGCACCGTTTAAAGAGGGTAGAAACTTAGAACGGCTAATGTCGATGTTGTATTCGTTTTCTTCCACGCCTTTATCACTAGCGCGCAGAGATAAATTGTTTTCCAAGCCGAGTTTGACCGCCTCAAGCAAGGTGGTCGCCATTGCCGAAGGAGTATTGCTCAATGTAAGCGCTGCCAATACGCAGCTAGTTAAGTTTCTGTACCGCCACATACTTGTTGATCACTTTGATGATTTCGTCGTTTTTATAAGGTTTGCTGATCACGTAATCCATTCCAGCTTCGATACAAGCTTGGTGTTCATTACTGCTGGTCAATGCTGTCGCACCTATGATGGTGCAGGGGTTTTGCCCGCTCTCTTGTTCGTATTGTCGAATGCGTTTGGTTGCTTCAATACCGCCCATGCCAGGCATGATGCAGTCCATAAAAATGATATCCGAGCGCTGATTCATGAAGTGCTGAACGGCGTCTGCGCCATCGCCAACGGTGTCGGCTTCGTATTCTTGCTTGCTCAAAATACGTTTGAGTAGAATCTGTTGAACACGGTCATCCTCCACAATCAGGAATGAGCTGTTCTCCATCTGTTCTTCAGAGGCTTCCGCTTCCATGATTGCTAATAGGTTAGGGATGAACTCATACGGAATCGCGGGGGAGTTCAGAATCTTGTCGACAAAGGTATGACTCTCTTGTGCTTGCTGAGTGCTAGTGACTGAAAGCAACAACTTCGTGTTCGGGTGATTGCGCAGTTGCGATTTCACCGTTTTGCTCAGTGAGGGCAGCTTGTTTGGCTCGAACGTGTCGGTCAGCATGATGGCATCGTATTCGCCAAAGGTTTTTGCAGCAGAGAAGAGTTCGTTCGGCGTTCGAATTGGCGTGATCTCCAAGCCCAAGTTGACTAACATTTTGTTCATTACATCAATGCGCAGCTGAGAGTTGGCACACAGCAACAAACGCTTATTGTCGAAGCGAGTTTTCTCGGTGTGGAAGCTTTTGGCTTTCAAATCGAGCTGAATTTGAAAACGTTCCTGATTGCCCGATTGATACCAATGGCTCTCGTAATAGCCATAATCTTTCAGTACGCTTTTAGCCAAATCGTCTTTGGTTGCAGTGTGCTGTTTATGGTCGCTCCAGTGTAGGGTATTGAGCTTGGCAAACGGCACATCCAGTGTGGTTAAGAAGTTTAGATTGATGGTCAAGCGGGTATTTTCAATGTCTGACGCCGCACCTGATTCAATGGTGACAAACAGTTTCTTGTCGGCTTTGAGTTGGATGGCATTTGATAGCTGTAGGAACAACACCCAGAATAAGCTGGTGGATTGTCCTTCAACACGGTTTGGTAAGTTATCTGAGATAAAGCAGTCTAGCTCACCTTCATTTCGCTGCACTTTTGAACTGATGTGAATCATCAATTCAGACAGTACATTCAGCAGTGAAAACTCTTTCGATTTGCTCTCGGTCCCTTGTGAAATGAGTCGGTTGTAGTTCTCTGCCAATTCAGACAGGGTATTGGCAGCCGAGGTTATATCTTGCGCCATCAACACTCCGCTCTCATCGGTCTCTTGAACGAGATATTGCACGCCGCCGTTAATGGTGTTGGTGATGCCACGAATCTCGTAACCAATCAGAGCATAGAGCTGCTTGTAGAGATCGTTATTGCGTTTTTGCTCTTCGAGTTTGCTGAAAATCAGTTTTAGGTGTGAGTAGATCTGACGCTGCTTAGGATTGATGCTCACTTCATTCAGCAACTCTTCCAACCTTTGTAAATCCAGTAGTTTGAGTTCTTGATAAAGCTCATCGAATTCTTGGTCAATGTCACGCTCATTCGAGCTGGATTTTTTCAGTTTAAGGATTGCCACCAAGTTCGATAGCACTGCGATACCAACCAGTACGACAACGACCACAAACAACCAAATGAAGAACTCGTTTTTCTCCATCATTAGGTCACTCGCATGGTTGTTAAATATGGTCCGGTAGTTGTCGTCCATTTGTAGGTAGTTATTGGTGAGCGAGAGGTACAGTGCCAACACATCGTCGCGTGTTTTTTGGCTGTCTGAGAAGCGATTGATTGCCAGTTCAAGCTGCGTGTATTCGGTCGCGCCCACCAAGCTAAACTCGGTTTTGTTGAGTGACGCGAGCGACTTAAATTGGTCAATTTCGTCTTTCAGAACCTCAAAATCAAGCTCTGTTGTACTGCAATAACGCGCGCTTAAACAGCGTTGAAGCGTTTGAATATCAAACTCGATAGTTTGGTTGAGCTGTTGAGCTTGAACCAACAGAGGCGCGTTTTGCACTTTCTCGACTGAATCCACTTTTTCCCAAGAGATATACAAATAAAAGGCGAGGGCAGCCAGCATCAAGCTGAAAGCGATGCTTAGGCGCATAACAGGAACGGAAATATTGTAAGAAGGTTTGCTACTCATCCATCACCTCTCATCGAATGCGTCTTCGATAGCCGACATAACCGGCTTCGCTGCGTATTCGATCACCCGGCGTGAACCTGTTTTCACGTCTGCGGTAAACTCCATATAAGGGGACAGCTTGTATTGTGTGCCTCCGCGCTCTAGATAGTTTTGACTGATTTGGATTTCCGCGAGATAGAATTCAGCGTCTTCTTCTTCATAAGAAGAACGGCTGATCGATGCAATTCGACCTTCCAAAAATCCGTATTTGGCAAAGTTGTAGGTATCCATCTTCACTTTGACCGCTTGTCCGATTTCTACAAAACCCATGTCTTTACGCGGGATCTTCGCCTCTCCGTGAAGGGCGTTATTGATCGGTGCAATGTCCGCGATGCTTTCACCTGGCGGTATCACAGCGGAGCGGAAATTGAAGTGCACTTTATCTACTACACCGTCAATAGGGGCGTAAACCACGAGGCGATCCACTTTATCTGAGTGTTGAGGACGTAATATACGTTTCAACTTTAAGTCCTTGTTTGCTTGAATGATTTGTGCTTGATACTCGGCATTACGATTCTCCACCAAGTCTCGGTACTGCTTCTCTAGTTTGTCGAGTTGGAAGCGCTCATTCATGACCGACTCATCAAGGTTTTCAATCTCACGCACCATGTTTGACTCTTGAACCTGCATATTCAGAACATCGACGTAAGACGCCATTTCCTCTTTGTACAAGGTGTTCTTAATATTGAGCTGCTTGCGTATCAAGGAGAGCTGGTTCTCGGAGCTTTTACGGCGCTTGAGCATTGAATCAATAAGCGAATTCTTATGTTGGATATCGTGAGTGATCAACTCTTCATTGGAACGGTTTTTAGAAAATTCTTGCTGCCAGGTATTCATGTTGACTTGCACTAATTCTGGGTACTTTTCGATGTAGGCAGAAAAATCGGGTTCCACCATATCGCGCAGGCTTTCGTAACGAATCTTGTCTAGCTCAAGCTGAATGATCTCTGTGTTTACCGTATCGAGTTGAGTGTTTCTATCCAGAGAGCGAAGGCGTGCAATAGGCTGACCTTCGTAAACTACTTCGCCTTTGCGCACTAGCATTTCTTCTAGAATACCGCCTTCAAGGTGTTGCACTTTTTCGATGTCAGATTCGAGCAATAGCTCACCGCGCACCGACACCACAATGTCGATACGAGCCTGAGATGCCACGGCGATAGCCACCATGGAAAGCAAAAAGATAACCAGCAAGGTTTTGTGTACGCTGGTCATTGCACTGGCTAGCACGATTGTATCGTCTGTTGTTACCTTCGAAGCTTCGTTGTTCGAAACGAGCGCCTTTTTGAGGTGATGTTCTATTTGCTTATTGCTCATGAGCCACCCCTACGATTCACTACCTGTGCGGCTATCGATTGAATTTTCGATTTTTAACAGCTGGCTAATTTGTTTGTTTACGTTGTTAAGCTCGGTTTTAACATCCTCGATCAATTCATTAGGAGCAGGGAAATGGTGTTTGTTTAAGTGTTCAAGCTTTGCCAATTTTGGTGGTAAGTCGTCATCACATAACAAGACGAGAATGGTCTTTAGTCTTTTTGAATAACATCTGAGTGCTTCAAAACGGTTTTGTTTATGCAGCATCTCAATATCAATCCCTGCGTCACTGAAATCTTGGTAAAAATCGCCTAATAGCAATTGCAGCCCTTTATGGCTGTTGTCGACTGAGCGCAACAGATTTGTCATATTTATCATTATCCCACCGCACTAATTGCTTTAATGACAACAAGTAAGGATCTTTATACTGGGTTTTCAAATTTTTTTGTTTTTATGGAACTCGAAAGGTATGAAAAAAGTTGTATAAAAAAGTTGGTTTCTAAAAATGGTGTCCTTTACTGCCTCTAAATACGATCAGTTAGCTAAAAGCAACGGAGGCTGTAATGGCAGGCGACACTAATCAAGAAAAAGACAATGAAAAGCTTAACGATGCGGTAGAGCAAACAGAAACGAAGGATACGGGGACAAAAGAAGAAAAACAGCAGTCGACCGTCTCTTCGACTGTAGCGACCGGTGCTGAAAGCGCAGATGCTGTTGATGAAGCCAATCGTGCGATGGAAGAAAATCCTAGTGGCGCGGGTACGGAAGAAGAAGCAGTGAGCTCGGGTGGCGCAGTTCAAGAAGAGGATACTGAAAGTAGCAGCGACTCTGACGCTGCACAATCCAATGTTGTTGATAGTGTAGCTTCTAGCGGAGAATCAGGTGACGAGGCTCTGGGCAGCGGTGGTTCGGATTCTGGGGCGGGTGCCCAAGCGGTCGGTGGTGGTGATGCCTCTGGCTCTGAAGGTGGTTCGGACGCAGAAGGCAATGAAGCGCAAGGACAAGCGGTACAAACTTCATCTGCGCCAAGTGCTTCTTCAGACTCTGAAGGTTCTCAAGGTGGTGACGAGCTAGATTCAGAAACCACTGAAGAGAGCTTCGCGGTGGATGTACAAGACACCAGCGAAGAAACCACGACGCAAGTAGAAGACGATTTCGACTCCGAAACTACGAGCGAAACGTTCCAAATTAAAGTCGAAGGTGAAAATGACGCGCCAGAAGTAGGGCAAGATCTGGCATACATCATGGATGAAGATGGCACCATTACCTTCACGCAAGAACAACTTCTCGGGTACGCGAGTGATGTTGATGGCGATGATCTTGCCGCATTCAACGTGCAAGTGGGTGCTAATGCATCCGTTGTGGATAATGGTGATGGCACTTATACCGTCACACCTGATACTGATTTTAATGGTGAACTCGGCTTAACGTTTGATATCAGTGATGGTCAAGAAACCATTTCTAGCTCGATTGATTTAACTGTTCGTCCAATCAATGACGCACCAGTGCCTGAAGATAAAACCTTTGAGATTGAAGAGGATGGTACGCTGATCTTCACCGATGCTGACCTGCTTACTGGCGCAACGGATATTGAAGGCGATAACCTAACAGTTGAGGGCGTAAGCTACGACGGTGGTGACGGCATCCTGACCGACAACGGTAATGGGACTTACACTTTTGCGCCAAATGAAAACTTCAATGGTGACGTAAACTTCAGCTTTGATGTGTCCGACGGTACGGATACGGTTTCTGCCAACATTGATGTCAGTGTTACGCCAGTCGATGATGCGCCAGTGTCTGGCAATCTTGCTTACTCGGTGGACGAAGATGGCTCGATTCGTTTGAGTCAAGAACAGTTGTTGTCGCAAGCTTCCGATGTGGAAGGCGATGCACTGACGGCTTCTAACCTTTCGGTAGATGGCAATGCGACGGTGACTCAAAATGACGATGGTAGCTTCACCATCACGCCGGACGCAGATTTCAATGGTGATATCGACATCAGCTTCGATATCTCAGATGGCACGAATACCGTTCAAGCAACCGCTGACCTAACCGTTAATCCAATCAACGATCTGCCTGTTCCTCAAGACCAACAATTCAGTGTGGAAGAGGACGGCACTCTTCAATTTACTGATGCAGATCTGCTTGCAGGTGCTACCGACATTGAAGGCGATGACCTTTCTGTAACGGGAATCAGCTATGAAGGCACCGACGGCGTTCTAACTGACAATGGAGATGGCACATATAGCTTTGCGCCAAATGAGAACTTCAATGGCGATGTGAACTTCAGCTTCGACGTATCTGATGGCACAGATACGGTTTCAGCGAATGTAGATGTGAGCGTCACGCCGGTGAATGATCCTCCGGTGGCTGGTTCAACGTCTTACACGGTTCACGAAGACAACTCTATTACCATTTCTGACGCGCAACTGTTGGCAAATTCTTCGGATCTAGAAGGGGATGTCTCGATTGATAGCGTGAGCTACTCTGGCAGCGATGGTGTGTTGCAAATCAATGGCGACGGTACGTACACCTTCTCTCCAAATGAAAACTTTAATGGTGAAGTGACGCTTGATGTTGTCGTCGCTGATGAAGAAGGCGCAACGGATGTCACCACTGCTGGCATTACGGTGCTGGAAGTGAACGATCCACCAGTCGCAGGACCAACTTCTTACACCATTGATGAAGATTCTGTTCTGACCTTTAGTGAGTCGCAAGTGCTGTTGAATGCCTCTGATGTGGAAGGCGATGTAGAGCTTGTTGGCATTAGCTACGATGGTCCGGATGGCATTTTCACCGTTAACGATGATGGCACGTGCAGCTTCGCGCCAAACGAGAACTTTAACGGGCAAGTTCAACTTGATGTGACCATTCGAGATGAAGATGGAGCAGAAGTTGATACCGTCATCAATGTGAATGTATTGCCAATCAATGATGCGCCAGTATCGGGTGATTTGGCTTACAGCGTTGATGAAGACGGTGCAATTACGCTCAGCCAAGAGCAGCTTCTTTCTCAAGCGTCTGATATTGAGGGCGATGACCTGACTGCTAGCGATTTGACTGTAGATGGAAACGCAACCGTCACAGCGAACGATGATGGCAGCTTCACGATTACACCAGATGCGGACTTTAATGGTGACATTGATATCCAATTCAACATTACAGATGGCACAGACACTATCCAAGCAACGGCGGATCTAACGGTTAATCCAGTTAACGATCTTCCTGTTCCTCAAGACCAGCAGTTCAGTGTTGAAGAAGATGGCACGCTTCAGTTTACCGATGCAGACTTGCTTGCTGGCGCGACCGACATCGATGGCGATAACTTAACGGTTGATGGCATTAGCTACACAGGCAGCGATGGTGTGCTGACTGACCACGGTGATGGTACTTACACCTTTGCACCAAATGAAAACTTCAACGGCGATGTCAGCTTTAGCTTTGGTGTTTCTGACGGTACTGAGACCGTACCAGCCAACGTGGACGTGAGCGTCACTCCAGTGAACGATCCTCCGGTTGCGGGTTCAACGTCTTACACGGTTGATGAAGACAACGCGATTACCATTTCCGACGAGCAGCTTCTGGCTAACTCTTCAGATGTGGAAGGTGCAGTGTCCATCGATAGCGTGACCTATTCAGGCACCGATGGCGTATTCCAAGACAACGGTGACGGCACTTACACCTTCATGCCGAATGAGAACTTCAGTGGTGACATCAGCCTTGATGTGATTGTGGCGGATGAGCAAGGAGCGATTGACGAAACGACCGCAGGCATTACCGTCATTGAAGTGAATGACCCTCCAGTTGCCGGTCCAACGTCTTACACGATTGATGAAGATTCAGTACTGACATTCAGTGAGTCACAAATTCTTGCCAACGCATCTGATATCGAGGGTGATGTAGAGCTTGTTGGCATCAGCTATGAAGGCTCGGATGGTATCTTTACCGTCAATGGCGATGGTACTTGTAGTTTTGCGCCAAACGAGAACTTCAATGGTCAAGTTCAGTTGGATGTGACCATTCAAGATGAGAATGGGGCAACCGTTGATACGCACATCAATGTCGACGTATTGCCAATCAACGATCCACCAGTATCGGGTGATTTGGCTTACACCATCAACGAAGACAGCTCAATTACGCTAAGCCAAGAGCAACTGCTTGCCAAAGCGGGCGATATTGATAGCGAGAACCTTGAAGCCATCAATCTATCGACAGATGACAACGCGACAATTCAATACAACGATGATGGCAGCTACACCATCACACCAGATGAAAACTACAACGGTGACCTAGATCTGACCTTCGATATCATTGATAACGATGGCGGCTCGGTACAAGTTGGTCTGGATATTACGGTTAATCCTGTGAATGACTTGCCACAAGCGCAAGATCAACAGTTCACGGTAGAAGAAGATGGCACCTTGCTGTTCACGGATGCAGACCTATTGGAAGGTGCATCGGATATTGATGGCGATGATCTGTCTATCGAAAACGTTCTCTACACAGGTGCGGATGGTGTACTTACCGACAATGGTGATGGCACTTATAGTTTCGCGCCGAATGAGAACTTCAACGGTGATGTTCAGTTCACATTCGATGTGTCTGACGGCACAGGTTCAACACCAGCATTCATTGATGTCAGCGTGACACCAGTGAACGATCCACCGGTTGCCGGTTCTACGTCTTACACGGTTCAAGAAGACGGTCAAATCACCATTAGTGACGAGCAGTTGTTAGCTAACTCTTCTGATGTGGAAGGCGATGTAGCCTTGGCGAATGTTAGCTACTCTGGTAACGACGGTAGCTTCGTGGACAATGGCGACGGCACATATACCTTCACGCCAAATGAGAACTTTGACGGTAACATTTCTCTCGACGTTACGGTTATCGACCAAGATGGTGCAACGGATACAACAACCGCAGGCATCGATGTTATCGCGGTGAACGACGCACCAGAAACGTCAGGCATTCAAGCGGAGGTGGATGAAGATAACGCCATCACCATCACGCAAGAACAATTGCTTGCGAATGCGACAGACATTGAAGGTGATGACCTTGTTGCCAGCAATCTACAAACCAATGACCCGGATGCGACGATCGTAGCCAATGACGATGGTTCTTTTACCATTACGCACACCGAAAACTTTAACGGTGAGTTGGACTTTACTTACAACATCAGCGATGGCGAAAATGATGTTCTGACCACGTTGGATCTGACCGTTAATCCTGTCAACGATGCGCCAGAAGCGGGCGACGAGATCTTTATTCAAGCGGAAGAAGACCAAACAGTGGGTGTTTCTCTGCGTGAAGAGCCTGCTTTACGTCTCGACCAAGCCCCTGAAAACGGCATCATTGAAGCGAATCTAAATGACGAATGGGTACAGCTAGAAGTCGGGCAGGAGGTTCCTGCAGACACGGAAGTGCGCTTCATTCCAAATGATGATGCATTGGCGAACGGTACGCATACGAGTCAAATTGGTACCTTTGACGACAACGCTAGCCTCGATGATTGGGGTACTGCTGTTGACCCTTACACACGTGAGTTTGTTGATGGTGATTTGAAAGTTACCGTTCAAAGTAATGATGACCCACTCGGTGCGTGGAATGGTAAAACACACATCGGTCACGGTATTGGTGATACTGACCGTCAAGGCTTGAGCGGTGATGAAAAACTAACTGTGACCGTTGAAGGTCAAGATATCAACGAAATCAGCTTCCACCTAGATGGTCTAGGCGGCTGGTTTATGGAAGAGTCTCGCCACTTTACCGAAGTCGAAATTCGCGCATTCAACTCCGATGGTGACTTGATCGACTCGATGACTTACCACAAAGAAGATCGTGGTAGCTATGAGACGGATTACACTCTAACGGTGAACGAGCCGGTGTCTTACTTTGAGCTAGGTACGATTCAAGGTAACGGTACTTACGTGGTTCAAAACATGACGGTTTCGCAAACTTGTCATGATGAAGCGGTGTTCACATCTATTGGCGTGGACGGCACGGAAATCACGGAAACGGTAGAGCTTAATATCCGTGAAGGTGACAGTGAAATCGAACTGACCGCTGACCTGCCAAATGTGACCATTGATACCGAAGGTTCTACGCAGTTTGCCTCTGTGGTAATTACAGAAGAGCAGCTTTTAGCACAAGCGAGTGATATCGATAGTGACGTTCTTGATATTCAAAACCTTGAGCTGGTGGGGGACAACGCGGAGCACGCTACGTTAACCGACAACGGCGATGGTACATGGACAGTCACACCAGATGAGAACTTCTACGGTGAGATTGAGCTGGGTTACCAAGTTACGGATGGTGAACTCACTGACGACAACATCATCAACATCAACTTCGAAGCAGTAAACGATGCGCCAATCGTTTCTGGTCCGATTGTGTTGTCGACTGATGAGGATGTGGGCATTACGTTTAGCGCGGATGATTTGCTTGCCAATGCAAGTGACGTGGAAGGCGATGCGCTGTCTATCTCTGATATCTCTTACAGCGGTGATAACGGTGAGCTTGTCGACAATGGCGACGGCACTTACACCTTTATGCCGAATGAAAACTTCAATGGTGAAGTCGACATCGATTACAAAGTCTTCGATGGCACCGATGAAGTCGATACCCATTTAGATCTGACCGTTATTCCGGTCAACGATGTGCCAGTCCCTGGTGCACCGCTGCATACTCAAATGCTAGAAAACGGCACCATCATCATCGAAGCAAAAGACCTGTTATCAGGTGCGACTGATGTGGATGGCGACATTCTGCATATCGAGAATCTACTGCTTGTTGACCAGTCACAAGGTACGTTGACAGATAACGGCGACAACACCTTTACCTTCGAGCCAACTTCGAACTTCTACGGTGAAGTGAACTTGACCTTCGACATCAGCGATGGTCAAGCAAGTGCACCAAGCACTGCGAAGATCGATGTTGAGATCGTCAACGAAGGTCCAGAGGTTAGCGGTCCAGTTGATGCGGTCGTTGATGAAGATGGCTCAATTACCATCACTCAAGAAGACTTGTTAGCGAACGCGACGGACGTGGATGGTGACAACCTTGAAGCGGTGAACCTATCGACCAACGATCCTAATGCAACTATCGTTGAGAACGCTGATGGTAGCTTTACGATTACACCGAGCGAAAACTTCTTTGGTGAAATCGAATTTACTTATGACGTAACTGACGCGATTGAAACCGTCGCTGCGGATCTAAACCTCACCGTTAACCCAGTGAACGACCTGCCAGATGTGCCTGATTTGTCCTTCACCACAGAAGACGGTGAAGCTATCACGATTACTGAAGCAGAGCTGCTGGCTCAAGCGACGGACATCGAAGGCGATGACCTGTCTGTTGTTAACGTGACGAGTTTAAGCGACACGGTTCAAGTGACAGACAATGGCGATGGCACTTACACATTAACGCCAGAGCAGGGCTTCTTTGGTAATGTTGACCTCACGTTTGATGTGAGCGATGGCACCGATGTGGTGGCGGCAAACATCGACTTGAAAGTTGAGTTCGTCAACGACGCACCAGAAGCAGCGCCAATCGTGGCAGACGTGGACGAGGATGGATCTATCCTCGTGACACAAGAAATGCTGCTTGAAAACGCCAGCGATCAAGATGGTGATGACCTGTACGCAACGGCATTAGAAACCAATGATCCTAATGCCTCTATCGTGGATAACGGTGACGGCACCTTTACCGTTACGCCTTCACAACATTTCAATGGAGACATAGAGTTTACTTATGAAGTAAGCGACGGTGAATTGAGTGTTGCCAATGAAATGACATTGACGGTGAACCCAGTCAATGACATTCCAATTGTTGCGCCTGGCATGTACCACATTGAAGAGGATGGCAGCATCCTGTTCACGCAAGAAGATCTGCTAAGTGGTGCGATTGATATTGATGGTGATGACCTCACTGTTACCAGCATTAATTACTCGGGTGATGAAGGTACTGTAACGGACAACGGTGACGGTACATTTAGCTTCGTACCAGAAGAGCACTTCAGTGGTGACTTGCAGTTCAGCTTTACGGTTTCTGACGGTACTGATGAAGTTGAGCAAGACATTAATGTCCATATCGAAGCCGTGGCAGATGCGCCAGACCTAGTCATCACTGATGGCGATGGTCGAAATGTGGATGATCAAGCAATCTTGGTTGAGCCAGGCGGTATTGTTGAAGTGAACATCGCCGCAGCATTGGTTGACCAAGACTTGTCAGAAACGCTGACTGTGACCGTTGATGGCGTTCCAGAAGGTTCGGTGATCAGCTACGACAACGAAGGGGTACTTAACGATCAAGACAACGGTATCACCAGTTTTAACGATACTGAAATCACGGTTACCTTTGAAGGTGAAACCGCGGGTTACCAAAACGCAGCTGGCTATTACAAAGTTGATGAAGACGGCAATATCACGGGCGTTGAAGTGGTGTACGAAAACGCCTCTCAAGTTGGCGGAGGCGGTGACCTCATTCCGGGACAAGATCAGTTCAGCTTCCAAATCTCGGAAGGGGAAAGCTTCAACCTATTCTTGATTCCTAACGGTCATAACTTCAATGACTTTGCGTCCATGCAAGATGGTCAGTATGAGTTCCGTGCGGCAGATGGCTCTCCTGCGAACATGGATACGGTCGACCCACAACTCGTGTTTGTGGGTGCTGATGGTTCTGAAACCGTGATTCAAAGCCAATTTGGTGATGCAGTCTTCCATGGCGGCACAAGCTCAGAGCTCAACCAAGATGGCATTGAACATACTCGAACTACTGTGAACGAAGACGGTGAACTGGTTTACGGCTTTGAAGATCTCTACGGTGGCGGCGATGCCGATTATAGTGACTTCAACTTCACCATTGATGTAGGTGAAGTGAACAGCCAGATCTACAGCGGTGAAGTAACAGTCGGTCCAGATGGTTCTGTAACGCTTCCAACCACAGCAATTGAACAAGAGCTACAGATTCAATTGCCAGAAGACTTTAACCAACAGCTAGAAATCAATGTAACGGCAACGGCGACAGAGCTATCAAATAATGATTCTGAAACCGTTTCTCAAACCATCTACGTCAATGCAACGGGTGCTCACATTGAACATACGCCTGAAGCATTGCCTGTTTCTGCTGTGGTTGAAGAAGATGGTTCAATCCTAATCACGCAAGAAGATTTGCTCGCTAATGCGCGTGACTTGGATGGAGACCAACTGACAGCACTGAACTTGGCAACGGATGATGAAAACATCACCATCACAGACAATGGTGACGGTACTTACACCTTAACGCCAGATGCGGACTTTAATGGTGACATCACCTTTACGTTCGATGTGTCTGACGGCGATGATGTTGTCTCAACCAACCTTGAGTTATTGGTGTCACCAGTTAACGATGCGCCTGAACCACAAGATCAAGCGTTCACCATTGGTGAAGATGGTGTGCTGACCTTTACTGATGCGGATCTCCTAACAGGCGCTACCGATATTGAAGGGGATGACTTATCTGTTGAGGGCGTCACTTACACAGGCGCGGACGGTGTTCTTACTGACAATGGTGATGGCACATATAGCTTCGCACCAAACGAGAACTTTAATGGCGACGTGAACTTCACTTTCGATGTTTCCGATGGCACGGATACCGTGACGGCGAATATCGACGTAAGCGTGACGCCGGAGAACGATCCACCGGTTGCAGGCAGCACGGCTTACACCGTTCATGAAGACAATTCGATTACCATTAGTAACGAACAGCTGTTGGCTAACTCGTCTGATATAGAAGGCGAAGTGGCGATTGATAGCGTGAGCTACAGCGGTAACGATGGCGTGCTGGAAATCAACGGTGATGGTACGTACACCTTCTCACCAAACGAAAATTTCAGCGGCGAGGTGAGCCTAGATGTTGTCGTTGTCGATGAAGATGGTGCAACGGACTCGACCACTGCAGGCATTACTGTGATTGAGGTAAATGACCCACCAATCGCAGGTCCTACCGCATACACTATCGATGAAGACCAAGTTCTAACCTTCAGTGAATCGCAAGTGCTACTGAATGCTTCGGATGTTGAAGGGGATGTTGAGCTAGTAGGCATCAGCTACGACGGTCCAGATGGCATCTTCTCAGTAAACGGTGATGGTACTTGTAGCTTTGCACCGAATGAAAACTTCAACGGTCAAGTACAGTTGGATGTGACCATTCGCGATGAAGATGGCGCAGAGGTTGATACTTACATCACAGTCGATGTCTTACCAATCAATGATGCACCTGTATCTGGTAACTTGGCGTACAGCGTTGATGAAGACAATTCAATTACGCTAAGCCAAGAGCAGCTACTTGCTCAAGCATCGGATGTAGAAGGTGATGCGCTGACTGCGTCTAACCTAGTGGTTGACGGTGATGCAACGGTTACGGCAAACGACGATGGTAGCTTCACTATCACGCCAGATGCGAACTTCAATGGCGACATTGATATCACGTTCGACATCAATGATGGCAGCGACACTATTGTTGCAACGGCGGACCTAACGGTTAACCCAGTTAATGACTTGCCGCAGCCAGAAGATCAAGCGTTCACCATTGGTGAAGATGGTGTGTTGTCCTTCACTGATCAAGACCTGCTGGATGGTGCAACGGACATCGATGGCGATGACCTATCGGTAGAAGGTGTCACTTACACAGGCGCAGATGGTGTCCTAACTGACAATGGAGATGGTACCTATAGCTTCGCACCGAATGAGAACTTCAATGGCGACGTGAACTTTACCTTCGATGTTTCCGATGGCACGGACACCGTGACCGCGAATATCGATGTGAGTGTGACGCCAGAGAACGATCCACCAGTGGCAGGCAGCACGTCTTACACGGTGCATGAAGATAACTCGATCACCATCAGTGATGAACAGCTACTAGCGAACTCATCGGATATTGAAGGTGATGTATCGATTGATAGCGTTAGCTACAGCGGCACAGATGGTGTGTTCCAAGACAATGGTGACGGTACGTACACCTTCTCGCCAAACGAGAACTTCAATGGTGAAGTGAGTCTAGATGTTGTCGTGGTCGATGAAGACGGTGCGACGGATTCAACTACCGCAGGTATTACAGTACTTGAGGTGAACGATCCACCAATCGCAGGCGCGACCAGCTACTCAGTGAACGAAGACGAAGTCATCATTATTAGCTCTGAGCAGTTATTGGCGAACGCTTCTGACGTTGAAGGTGAAGTTGCGATTGATAGCGTCAGCTACAGCGGTTCCGACGGTATCTTTACTGACAACGGTGACGGCACATTCAGCTTCGCACCAAACGCCAACTTTGATGGCGATGTGAGCCTAGATGTTGTGGTTGTTGATGAAGACGGTGCAACTGCGGCAACTAACGCAAACATCGATGTATTGCCAATCAACGATGCGCCAGTATCGGGCAACTTGGCTTACAGTGTCGATGAAGACAATTCAATTACGCTTAGCCAAGAGCAGCTTCTTGCTCAAGCATCGGATGTAGAAGGGGACGCGCTAACCGCGACTAACTTAGTGGTTGACGGTGATGCAACGGTTACTGCAAACGATGATGGCAGCTTTACCATTACGCCTGATGCGAACTTCAATGGTGACATTGATATCACGTTTGATATCAGTGATGGTTCTAACACCTTGGTCGCGACGGCAGATCTAACGGTTAATCCAGTTAACGACCTACCACAGCCAGAAGATCAAGCGTTCACTATTGGTGAAGATGGTGTGTTGACCTTCACTGACCAAGATCTGCTTGATGGCGCAACGGATATTGATGGCGATGACCTATCGGTAGAAGGTGTCACTTACACTGGCGCTGATGGTGTCCTAACCGATAACGGTGATGGGACCTACAGCTTTGCGCCAAACGAGAACTTCAATGGCGACGTGAACTTTACCTTCGATGTTTCCGATGGTACGGACACCGTGACCGCGAATATCGATGTGAGTGTGACGCCAGAGAACGATCCACCGGTTGCGGGCAGCACCTCTTACACGGTGCATGAAGACAATTCGATCACCATCAGTAACGAGCAGTTATTGGCTAACTCATCTGACGTCGAAGGTGAAGTAGCAATCGACAGCGTGAGCTACAGCGGCGCAGATGGCGTGTTCCAAGACAATGGTGACGGCACTTACACCTTCTCGCCAAACGAGAACTTCAATGGTGAAGTGAGCCTTGACGTTGTGGTTGTCGATGAAGACGGTGCGACGGATTCAACCACCGCAGGTATTACGGTACTTGAGGTGAACGATCCGCCAATTGCCGGCGCGACCAGCTACTCAGTGAACGAAGACGAAGTGATCACCATCAGCTCTGAGCAGCTATTGGCGAGTGCTTCTGATGTTGAAGGCGAAGTCGCGATTGATAGCGTCAGCTACAGCGGCTCTGACGGTATCTTTACTGACAACGGCGATGGCACATTCAGCTTCGCGCCAAACGAAAACTTCAACGGTGATGTCAGCCTAGATGTGGTCGTGACCGATGAAGACGGTGCAACGGTAGCAACCAATGCAAATATTGATGTATTGCCAATCAACGATGCTCCAGTATCAGGTGATTTGGCTTACAGCGTGGATGAAGATGGCTCTATCACGCTAAGCCAAGAACAGCTTCTTGCACAAGCAGGCGACGTAGATGGCGATGACCTAACCGCGGCGAACCTCACTGTTGACGGCAATGCGACCGTTGTTGCGAATGACGATGGCAGCTTCACTATCACACCAGATGCGGACTTCAATGGCGACATTGATCTGAGCTTCGACATTACGGACGGCGATGCGACCATTCAAGCCACTGCCGATCTGACTGTGAACCCAGTGAACGACCTACCAACGGTTGGTCAACCACAGTTTGTTACGCAAGAAGACACCAGTTTCACCTTCACCGAAGAGCAACTGCTGCAAAATGCAGGTGATATCGATGGTGATAACCTAACGGTTGAGAACGTTGCTTCTGACAGTGGTACGTTAGTCGACAACGGTGACGGCACTTACACCTTCGCACCAAACGAAAACTTCGATGGCAACGTGAACGTGACGTTTGATGTCAACGATGGCACTGCAACGGTTCCTGCTGAAGCGAACATTGATGTTCAATCTGTGGTTGATATGCCAGAGTTGTCGATTGCTTCGGACTTGGTGATTGCGTCTGATAACTTCGAGTCTGGCTCGAACGGTTGGAACGCGAACACTGAAAGCTCTCAAGGCTTCGAAACGGGCGACATGCTGGGTCGTATTGGTGGCACTGGCGGTGATGAAACGGTCAGCAAAACCTACGAGATCCCAAGTGATGTTAATGAAGTGAATATATCGTTTAGCTTCTACGAAATCGATTCTTGGGATGGCGAGTCGTTCCAAATCTTTGTGGGTGGCGAACAGCTAACCACCTTGGAGAACTCCGCGTTCCGTACTCAAGATGGTACGACAACGCTATACGATTCTGACGGTAACGAAGTGGGTGAAGTGATCCACGGAGCCTCTCAACGTGAAGGCTTCAGTGGTTGGAATGACCAAGCTCACCAAATCAACCTGACGGTTCCTGTCGAGGATGGCGAACTGCAACTCGGCTTCGGTTCAACCTTGAATCAAGACGTTTGGGATGAATCGTTTGGTATCGACAACATCGAAATCACGGTAGCGGATGCGGATTACCAAATTATTGGTACCGAAGATACACCAGTGCCGCTTGATATCGATGCAGCGTTAAGCGATACCGATGGTTCAGAAAACCTCTCAATCTTGATTGAAGATGTGCCAGAAGGCAGCGCACTATCAGCGGGTGTCGATAATGGTGACGGCACTTGGTCACTACAACCAGGCGAGCTAGAAGGACTAGAGTTTATCCCTTCTGCGGACTTCAACGGCGATGTGACGCTAACCGTAAATGCAACCTCTACGGATGTGGATACAGGTACAACGGCGACAGCGACGCAAGATGTGACGATTCATATCTCGCCAACCAATGATGCACCAGAAGTAACGGGTGACATCACTGCAGTCACTGCCGAAGACAACAGCATTACGCTAACTCAAGAGCAGTTACTGGAGCACGCTGTTGATATCGATGGCGATGACTTAAGTGCAATCAACCTGAGCACCAATGATGAAAATGCAACGGTTGAAATGAACGAGGATGGCAGCTTCACCATTACTCCAAGCGAGAACTTCTACGGCGACATTGAGTTTAGTTACGATGTCACGGATGGCGAAGAAGTGGTTGCTGCTGGTCTTGACCTAACCGTTACACCAGTCAATGACGCTCCAGAGCCACAAGAGCAAGCGTTCACCGTGGGTGAGGACGGTCTTCTTACCTTTACAGATGCAGACCTATTAACAGGCGCGACGGATGTAGAAGGTGACAACCTAACAGTTGAAGGCGTGACTTACACTGGCGCGGACGGTGTCCTAACCGACAATGGTGATGGCACGTACAGCTTCGCGCCAAACGAAAACTTCAATGGCGACGTGAACTTCACCTTTGATGTTTCTGATGGCACGGATACCGTGACCGCAAATATCGATGTAAGCGTGACGCCAGAGAACGATCCACCGGTGGCAGGCAGCACGTCTTACACTGTGCATGAAGACAACTCGATCACCATCAGTGATGAGCAACTACTGGCTAATTCGTCTGATATCGAGGGTGATGTTGCGATCAGTAGCGTGAGTTACAGCGGTAACGACGGTGTGCTAGAAATTAATGGCGATGGTACTTACACCTTCTCACCAAACGAAAACTTTACAGGCGATGTTAGCCTAGATGTTGTCGTGGTTGACGAGGACGGCGCGGTTGATACAACAACAGCGGGTATTATCGTTCTTGAGGTGAACGATCCACCAATCGCAGGTACAACCAGTTACACCATTGATGAAGATGAAGTCATCACCATCAGTGCAGAACAGTTGTTGGCAAACTCTTCCGATATTGAAGGTGAGGTAGCACTAGATAGCGTGAGCTACAGTGGCAGCGAAGGTATCTTTACCGACAATGGTGATGGTACGTTCAGCTTTGCACCAAACCAAAACTTCAATGGTGAAGTGAACCTTGATGTTGTAGTCGTGGACGAAGATGGTGCGACCGCTTCGACGACGGCAAACATTGATGTTCTGCCAATCAATGATGCCCCAGTATCGGGTGACTTGGCTTACAGTGTCGACGAAGACAACTCAATCACGCTAAGCCAAGAGCAGCTTCTCGCTCAAGCAACGGATGTAGAAGGTGATGCACTAACCGCTTCCAACCTAGTGGTTGACGGTGATGCGACGGTTACGGCTAATGACGATGGTAGCTTTACCATTACGCCCGACGCGAACTTCAATGGCGACATTGATATCACGTTTGATATCAGTGATGGTTCTGACACCTTGGTCGCGACGGCAGATCTAACGGTTAATCCAGTTAACGACCTACCACAGCCAGAAGATCAAGCGTTCACCATTGGTGAAGATGGCGTGTTGACCTTTACTGATCAAGACCTGTTGGATGGTGCAACCGATATCGATGGCGATGACCTATCGGTAGAAGGTGTCACATACACTGGCGCGGACGGTGTTCTTACTGACAATGGCGATGGCACATACAGCTTCGCACCGAACGAAAACTTCAATGGCGACGTAAACTTTACCTTCGATGTTTCCGATGGCACGGATACCGTGACCGCGAATATCGATGTGAGTGTGACGCCAGAGAATGATCCACCAGTGGCAGGCAGCACGTCTTACACAGTGCATGAAGATAACTCGATCACCATCAGTGATGAACAGCTACTAGCGAACTCATCGGATATTGAAGGTGATGTATCGATTGATAGCGTGAGCTATAGCGGTAACGATGGTGTGCTGGAAATCAACGGTGATGGCACGTACACCTTCTCGCCAAACGAGAACTTCAATGGCGAAGTGAGCCTAGATGTTGTTGTAATCGACGAAGATGGCGCGACGGATTCAACTACCGCAGGTATCACGGTACTTGAGGTGAACGATCCGCCAATCGCAGGCACAACCAGTTACACCATTGATGAAGATGAAGTCATCACCATCAGTGCAGAACAGTTGTTGGCGAACTCTTCCGATATTGAAGGTGAGGTAGCACTAGATAGCGTGAGCTACAGTGGCAGCGAAGGTATCTTTACCGACAATGGTGATGGTACGTTCAGCTTTGCACCAAACCAAAACTTCAATGGTGAAGTGAACCTTGATGTTGTAGTCGTGGACGAAGATGGTGCGACCGCTTCGACGACGGCAAACATTGATGTTCTGCCAATCAATGATGCTCCAGTATCGGGTGACTTGGCTTACAGTGTCGACGAAGACAACTCAATCACGCTAAGCCAAGAACAATTGTTGGCACAAGCAACGGATGTAGAAGGTGATGCACTAACCGCTTCTAACCTAGTGGTTGACGGTGATGCGACGGTTACGGCTAATGACGATGGTAGCTTTACCATTACGCCTGACGCGAACTTTAATGGCGACATTGATATCACGTTCGATATCAACGATGGCAGCGATACTATCGTTGCAACGGCGGACCTAACGGTTAACCCAGTTAATGACTTGCCGCAGCCGGAAGATCAAGCGTTCACCATTGGTGAAGATGGTGTGTTGACCTTCACTGACCAAGATCTGCTTGATGGCGCAACGGATATCGATGGTGATGACCTATCGGTAGAAGGTGTCACTTACACTGGCGCTGATGGTGTCCTAACCGATAACGGTGATGGGACCTACAGCTTTGCTCCAAACGAGAACTTCAATGGTGATGTGAACTTCACTTTCGATGTGTCAGACGGTACGGATACGACCTCTGCCAACATTGATGTGAGTGTGACGCCGGAGAACGATCCACCTGTGGCGGGCAGCACGTCTTACACCGTACATGAAGACAACTCGATCACCATCAGTGACGAGCAACTACTGGCTAATTCGTCGGATATTGAAGGCGACGTAGACATCAGTAGTGTGACTTACAGTGGCAACGATGGCGTCTTCCAAGACAATGGTGATGGTACGTACACCTTCTCTCCAAACGAGAACTTCAATGGCGAGGTTAGCCTAGACGTTGTAGTTGTCGATGAAGAGGGTGCGACAGACTCAACCACTGCGGGTATTACCGTTCTTGAGGTGAACGATCCACCAATCGCAGGTGCGACAAGTTACTCTGTCAATGAAGACGAAGTCATTATCTTCACGGAAGAGCAACTGCTAGCGCAATCAAGCGATGTGGAAGGTGACGTGAGCCTAGAAAGCGTCTCTTACAGTGGTAGCGACGGCATTCTAACGGCGAATGACGATGGCACTTACAGCTTCGCACCAAATGAAAACTTCAACGGTGGCGTAAGTCTCGATGTGGTAGTCGCTGATGAAGACGGTGCAACTGCGACAACCAATGCGAACATTGATGTATTGCCAGTCAACGATGCTCCGGTATCTGGCGATTTGGCTTACAGCGTCGATGAAGACGGTTCAATCACATTGAGTCAAGAGCAGTTACTGGCTCAAGCGGGTGACGTCGACAGCGATAATCTAGAAGCGGTGAACTTAACCGCGGTAGCCAATGCAACCGTTGTTGAGAACCAAGATGGTAGCTTCACGATTACGCCTGATGCGAACTTCAATGGCGATATCGACCTAAGCTTCGACTTGATTGATAACGATGGTGCGAGCGTGGAAGTGGGCGTCGACCTAACGGTGAACCCAATTAACGATGCGCCGCAATCAACGCCAGTGAATATTGCTGGCACCGAAGATACCACCATTCTTATCACGCAGGACATGTTGCTTGCTAACGCGACAGACATCGACAACACCTACGACGAACTGTCTGCTGTCGACTTAGTGATTGATGAGCAATACGGTGACTTGCTAGACAACGGTGATGGCACTTGGGCATTCACTCCGGCAGAGAACTTCAATGGCGATGTGCCAATGTCGTTCGGCGTCAGCGATGGTGATTTAGTTACGCCGGTTGAAGGCAATCTAAACATCGAAGCGGTTAACGATGCACCAGAAGCGCCAACCATCCAGATGCAAGGCGAAGAAGATGTGGTCATGGTGATTGACCCAGCTTACATCGCTGATCAAGTTACGGATCTTGATGGTGACGAAATCAGCGTAGAAAGCATCACGGTTCGTGCGCCTGCAAACGCGACATTAACCCAGCAACCAGATGGTATGTACCACTTGGTAACTACTCAAGACTTCAATGGTTTGGTGGAACTGGGCTACACCGCGACGGATGGTGAAGAAGTGGTTGAAGGCTCGTTGAATGTGGATGTCATTCCAGTCAACGATGCTCCATTCAATGTGGGTAATGCCTTTATGGCAACTGACGAGGATGGCGCATTCACCTTCGACGCTGGCGACCTGATGAACTTGTTCGGCGATATCGACACTGAAAACCTAGTCGTATCACGCATTATCACCGCAGAAGGTGAAGATGGTGGTGAGGTAACAGACAACGGTGACGGTACATGGACATTCACACCAACTGGCGATTTTGCAGGGGTTTCTGACTTGCAAGTCGTGGTAAGTGACGGTGAGTTTGAAACAGTACTTGATGTGCCAGTGTTTGTTCGCCCTGTTGCGGATGGCGCGGTCATCACAACCGACCATGATGGTCCATTAGTCTTCGGTGAAGACGAAACAGGTCACCTAGGCTTGAATGTCGGTCTAATCGACGATTCAGAAACGCTAAGTAACCTAGTGATGACTGGTTTCCCTGTTGGCTTCGAAGTTACGGATGGTGTGAATACCATTACCATTACGGAGCCGGGTCAATACATCGACTTGAACGAGTGGGATATTTCAGACCTGCAAATGACGCCTCCGGCTGACTTTAATGGCGAGTTCTTCGTAACCGTGACCGCAACAACGGTGGATTATGGTGACGAGCCAGAAGAGTTCGAAGATGGCATCGATTCAGGTGACTTCGAAACCCTAGCGGGTGAACCTGTTATCCTAACCGCAGATGACCTAATCGGATTGGCAGAGAACGTAGACGCTGACGCGGGTGATGAAGTGAAATTCGTGCACCTAGCTGATCGCAGCCAAGGTGAAATTGTCGATAACGGTGATGGCACATGGACATTCAATCCAGCACCAGGCTTTACGGGTGAAGCGGATATCGCTTACGTGATTGATAAAGACGGTGTGCTTCATGATGAGCAAACGGGTGTGGTCGTGAAAGAAGACGCACCACAAGATAATGTTTCTCCAGAAATCGACAGCATTTCTACCACAGAAATGGCTGCGGATGGCACCTTGTCGTTCACCAATGATGACATGCTATCTACCTTGAGCGATGCAGAAGGCGATAGCTTGAGCATTGAGTCAGTGAGCCTAATGGAAGGTCAAGGTGTGATAGAGGCCGATAACCAAGGTAACTACCAATTCACACCAGCAGAAGGGTACACCGGAGATGTTCAAGTTGGCTTTATTGCAACTGACGGTGAAAACCGCATTGAGAGCTTCTTTAATGTCGACATCCAAGGTGAAGGTGAAACCACAACCAGCGAAGGCTACGCACTGGCTGATGATGGTTCACTAACACTAACGGAAGCACAGTTGATTGATGAGCTTGGCATTAGCCCTTCTGCAGAAGTGTTGGATGTCGCCGATGCAAACGATGCTGGTTTCTTTGCGAAATCAGGTGATGAAGAGTGGACATACTGGCCGAACGATGACTTCGATGGCAATTTGGCTATGGATGTTCAGGTCAACGACAACGGTGAAGTATCGACTCAGAATCTGAGCATCCAAGTTGCGGACGATTCAGCGCAAAGCGACGAGCCACAAATCCAAACTGCTCAAGCATCATCAGAGCAGCAAGTCGGTGAAGCGCAACAGCCTGAAGAGCAAGCAGCAAACGGTGCAGACAGTGAAGAGGAGAGCGCAGCTGATGTGACTGCAGCACCAGGCGATACCATTTCTATCTCGGTTCCAGATGAGGTCAGTGGTAACGAATCGGTGGATTATGCAGAAATGTCCGGTCTACCTGATGGTGCATCAGTAAGTAACGCGCTGGATAATGGCGATGGCAGCTTCACATTAAGTGGCAACCTGAACCAACCAGTATCGGTTGACTTACCAGAAGGTTACGAAGGTACGAGCGAAATCCAATTCCAAGGTTACGACGAATTGGGCAGCGCAGTAGAAGGTGCGAGTGGCACAGTTGAAGTTGAAGTCGATGATCAATACACCATGCAAGGTTCTGCTCAAGATCAGCAACCAGATATGGCGGGTATGGAATCTGGTGGCAGCGACTGGACAAGTGCGGGAGGTCAAGATCAAGGTGTTGACTTCACGGATGACTCTGGCAGCTTCGACTCGGATACTCAAACGGGTACTGACCAAGGCAACGATTTCGATCAAAGCTCAATGTAACCAGTCCTAGACGAGGGCAGTGTCATTGCTGCCCAAACCAAAGCCATGCAGAGCCTACTTTGCATGGCTTTTTTGTTGGGCTTCTTTCTATGAGCTTTAGAAAAAACTTGGAAATTGAAAAAAGTATTCTTAGCTAGTTTATACCCAAGTAACCTCGAGATGTTAGGTTCAGCGAGAATGGCTTGGTTTGTAGACGCGGCGGCGATTTAAAGGTCTAGTGGGTCTAAATCAAGAATCGACAACAAAGTATACAAACCAAGACAGCTCGCCCTTCGGGAGCGTGTCATTGACTCGGCTTCTGTGTCAAACAACTTGGAAAGAGCTGACTATTACGCTGCGTTGTTTTCCTTGACCCCGAATCAATGACAACGCTCTGAATCTTGCATCTTGAAGTCACTTGGGTATAAGAGTCATTTACAAGGAGGAGCGACATGTACCGTTATGTCAGTTCGCCAAAAGCATCGAAGTACATAGTGCCACCACCACAGCATCGCGAGTTGTCGAGTATCGATGTACCGGAGTCAGAACTTGAGATGCGTGAAATTCTGAACAATTGGTTTGCCGATGGATTGGCGCCCATCATTGAAAATGAGGACAATGACATCTCTGCTAATGAGCAACAGCGCTTTGAGCAGCTCAGCCGCACGGTGGGCGTGTTACTGCGTAATAAAGATTACTACTTCGCCACTAAGCGGATTCTTTCGTTGTGGGAGCAAGACTGCTTAGAAACGACTTACGTTAATTATCTGATTTTACGTAGTGAGCGCATACCATACTTCGAATAAGCCCTATTTATAGGCTTAAAATAGTGGTTTACATGGTTTTCTTAGTAACTTTTGACACCTGTATTTAATATTTTTGTAAACATCGTTATATTTAAGGCTCATCGTTGTCAGGAGTTTATGGATGAACCTTACGATATCAGGGAAGTTGCAGCTCAGTTTTGTGCTGCTAGCCGTACTTTTTATGGCATCAGCGGTATTCACGTATCGCAACGTCACTACCGTAGAGCAATACGCCTCTTCGTTACTTAAATCCGATTTACCGACCGTCGACACCAGTCGCGGCATCCAACAGTCCGTTCAAGCGTCGCTGTCCTCGATTCGAGCCTACATGTTGCTAGGTGGCGATGAAGAGGCGAGCGCACGTCTGAGTGAGGACGTGCGTAATATCATGGCATCTACAGACGAGTCGCTTCCAACGTTGCAGGCGTTGATCTCTGAACAGGATTTTCAAGCGATCCAAAGCCAGTGGGACGCGGTAAAAGTTTCTCTAAACAAGCTGATTGAACTTAGCCACAGTGATGAGAACTTACCCGCACACAACCTCTTTATTAACGAAGCGGCACCCATTGCAGAAGTGGCACTTGACCAGCTTCAAAGCTTAATCAACGAAGAGTCAGGAAACCCATTCGGTGGAGACAGAAAACGTCTGTTCAAAGTTTATGCCGACAGCTATACCTCGCTCGCCAATGCACTGTCTGCACTGCGAGATTTCCTGTTATACGGGCAGCAAGATCATCTAGACAAATACCACGACTTGATTAAATACCACAATCAATCTGTGGCGGAAATCGATAGCAAACTCGACAGACTTACCGATAACGACCAATCACTGTGGTCACTGTTTAAAGAAATGCAGCAACTGTACTTTCCTTTAGCAGAGCAGGTGATTGCATTGCGTCAATCGCCAGAATGGAACGAATCAAACTTGTTAATGGCGAATGAACTGTTGCCAGCAGCGGATGCACTAGACCAAAGTTTAGAAACGATCGTATTGGCTCAGCAAAGTCGTGCTGATCAAAGTGGACAGGGTATTAATCAGTCGATCAAGAACGTACTGACCACTATGTTGATTGCAGCAGCATTAGTTTTGTTTGCCGCAGTAGCGATTTCAAAATACATGGGCAACACCATTGGTCGCCGAGTGAAAAACTTATCGGAGCGAGCCAAGACGATCGCTTCAGGAGATGTTTCTCAGCCTCCGTTAACTGTTGTTGGGAAAGATGAATTGGCAGACCTTACCGATTCGATTAACCGCATGAACCAATCGTTAGCGAGCATCGTGGCAGGGGTGAGTGAGAAAGCGCACCAAGTGGATACCAGCATGGGGGCTTTATTGGAATCGGCGCAAGTCACTTCATCGAATGTTGAACAGCAACAGACCAGCATTGTTGAAATGGGAAGCCAATTGGATGAAATCGCTTTAGCCGCGCGTAACACCCTAGATCAAGCCAATCAATCGGTGCAGAAGCTTTCTGATTCAAAAGGCGAGATTGAACAAGGTCGCGATGCACTAGAGCAAAACAAAGTCACCATGGAAAGTTTGCACGGCAGCATTGAAACTGCGAGTACGCAAGTCACACAGCTAAGCAAAGAGAGCGAAGCCATTGGTCGAGTGACGGAAGTGATTGAAGGTTTGGCAGAGCAAACTAACTTACTGGCATTGAATGCCGCGATAGAAGCAGCGCGCGCAGGTGACCAAGGGCGAGGCTTTGCGGTTGTGGCGGACGAAGTGCGTATGTTAGCGACGCGCACTACTCAATCGACGACGGAAATCAACGGCATCATCAATGCGATTCAACGCTCGACCCATTCGGTGGTTGAGGAGATTGAACACAGTCAATCACTTGCGGAGCAGGGCGCTGAGCACATTGAAAAAGCGGTAACTCGTTTGCTTGTTACTACGGAGCAAATAGGTTCCTTGAATGAACAAATGGCAGAGCTTGCGGCAGCGGCAGAGCAGCAATCTCATGCGACCAATTCGATCACTGGATTGATGTCCGGCATTACTCAATCAGTGGATGAGGTTTCGAATAACAGCCAACGTGCATCAGAAACATCATTGCAAGTAAAAGAGCAAGTTACTGAGCTGAATCAACAGATGGCAACTTTCAAAACGGCATAGATAAGGTTTACGTCTGTTCATCTACTTTTGAACGTTAACCAAATAGTAAAAAAGCCCCAATTCTTTTTACACAAAAAGGATTGGGGCTTTTTGTTGGATGATACGCCGATATTCGTCTACTTGCTCATTGGATTTGGCTATTTAAATCATAGTTAAAACCAAATTCTCTTCACCGAGCCGGAGTCGTAATATGACTCCATCGGCAGCAAATACTGCAAAAGAATTTTTAAACTTTATACCAATCCCAGTAAGAGAATCGTTCGTTACTACGATTGGTATCATCCTTCTAGGAGCAAGATTATGAACAAACAAGTAAGCCTAATTGGTCTAGACAGCGAACAATCAGCACAACTAGCTCAACAACTAAATCAACTGCTAGCGCATTACCAAGTGTTGTACATGAACTCTCGCGGTTACCACTGGAATATTAAAGGTGCGCAATTCTTCGAACTGCACGTAAAATTTGAAGAGATTTACACTGATCTACAAACAAAAATCGATGAGCTTGCAGAGCGTATTCTAACTTTGGGTCATACGCCAGCGCACGCATTCAGCAACTACTTGGAAGCAAGTGAAATTAAAGAACATCAAAACGCGACTTCTGGTGAGGAGTGTGTACAAGGTCTGGTTCAAGGCTTTAGCGTTCTACTTCTAAAACAGCGTGAGATTCTACAAAACGCGGGTGAAGCAGATGACGAAGGTACAGCGGCATTGATGGGTGACTACATCCGTGAGCAAGAAAAATTAATGTGGATGCTTAACGCTTACCTACAAGGTTAAGCAGCGCATCACCCAAGCAATCCTTGGGAACGCATGAAACAATCGGGAATAAGTCATAAGGGGCACGTTGGTGCCCCTTTTTTTGTTTGCGTATTTTATATGTGTGCTTTATTTGCGTGGTAAGGATTGGAAATGGCTCAATAAATCGCTGAGTTCATTAAGCGCCAACGAGGCTGAATCATTGAAAGTTTCTTGATTACCGTGATGAACAAGGCAAGAGGGCATCTGTGCGTTATACGCTGCCTGTAAGTCGTAAAGGTAATCGCCGACATAAAGCACTTCATCAGGCATCAAACGCCACTCTTTCGCCAATACCTGAAGAGACAAAGGGTCTGGCTTGGGCGGGAAGCATTCACGAGTGATGACTCGTTCCACTGAGATTTGGTTGTGTTCTAGTTTGCGCTGCGTGGCGATTTGACAGTTGCGCGTCACGATAGCGGTTTTGATTTCATTTTGATGCAAGTGGGCGAGTAATTCATGGCAGCCAATCATTGGAGCAGACTGCTCAGCATCAGAAATCTCGTAATCAAATATCACGTTATGAGCGTGCTCTCTATGGTGAGGATGCTCAAGTGCGTCGACAAAATCCAATAGATCTTCACTCTGCGGACAACCTAGCTGTTGTCGCAATTCGCCGAAGTTCATATCAGAACTCACCAAGGTGTTGTCTAAATCAAACACCACGGCTTTAATTTTATCGAGCTGTAAAGGGAATGGAATCATAATGACCTCGTACAACTTAACCGAACTATCGTTTTAAAAAACAAAAGGTTATTGTTAAGTTTAGATTCTTCTGCTTAGATTGTACGAAAATAAATCACTAGTACGTCACAAATTAAATAGTCTTAACGATTTTAGTGTTTGATTACCTTTCCTCAAGACGAAAGATTTTGCCGCTGTCGGTAGAAAAGTAGATATAGCCATCGGGGCTGATGGTTATATCTCTTACTCGCTCTCCATGACTCTCCATCAATCTTTTTGATTCGGTGAGCTTGCCATTATCAATAGAAACCACGTTGATGTGCGCCAGTTTCAATGCGCCTGCGAGGATTTTCCCGTCCAATTCTGGGTATTTATCACCACGGTACAAAATCATATTACTGGGCGCGATAGAAGGGACGTATACCAGCTTGGGATCTTCCATTCCCGGTAACGACTTAGCTTCCCCAACGTCCAACGGTCCCCAATATTCTTTACCATGAGAGACTTTTGCCCAGCCGTAGTTCGCGCCTTTCTTGATTAGATTAATTTCATCGCCACCGCGTGGTCCATGTTCAATCGACCACAGCTGTTTTGTTGCTTCGTCGTAAAACATACCTTGTGGGTTGCGGTGCCCGTAACTCCATATCTCAGGACGAGCTTGGGAAGGTTTGAATGGGTTGTCTTGCGGAACCGAACCATCAAGGTTAAGGCGCACAATACTGCCAGCATGGGTTTGAGTGTCTTGGCCATTATCGCGTTCGCCACGGTCACCGATTGAGAAGTAAACTTTATCGTCTACAAATGAAATTCGACTGCCGTAGTGGCGACCCGTGTCGGTGATGGCATCAGCAACAAAGAGATCGTTCCAACCCACAAGTTGATTGTTTTGCAATTGCGCCGTCGCTAACGCCACCGTATTGCCTTTACTTGTGCGCTTGCTGTAGGTAAAGAAGAGTTGCGGGTTTTGCGTATCGGCATTCGGTGCGAGCGCAACATCCAATAAGCCGGCTTGTCCACTGGTGTTCACATCGGGGACGTTAAACAGCTTTTGAGGTTTGCCTGTGGTGATATCCAGCAACGAAACCGTACCGTTCTTTTGATTGACGATAACGCGTTGATTATCTAAGAACTCGATCCCCCAAGGGATCTGAAATCCACTCGCCACTTCGTTGGCGCGGTATTCGGCAGTGTTGGCAGAAAAGGATAAACAAGCGAGTAGGGTGGCAGCAATCGTTCTCATGGTTCCTTCCAATATGAATCGTGTTAATACTTAAAAGCTAACACTAAAAGACTATGTTTGGCAGAGATTCACTTGTATATGAATGTAAAAAATCCCCGATACGAGATCGGGGATTGAATTAAGGCTAGAGAATTGTTTATGTAGCGAGATTACATCGCTTCTTCGAAGATCTTAGAGATTTCTTCGTGAGTTGCTTGTTTAGGGTTAGTGAAACCACAAGCGTCTTTCAGTGCGTTGTCTGCTAGTGTTGGGATGTCTTCTAGTTTCGCACCAAGCTCTTTAATACCTGCTGGGATACCCACATCTTTCGCTAGAGTAACGATAGCGTCGATTGCTGCCGCTGCACCTTCTTCAGCAGACATGCCTTCTACGTTTACGCCCATTGCTTTTGCTACGTCACGTAGACGCTCAGGACATACTTGCGCGTTGTAACGCTGTACGTGAGGTAGAAGAATCGCGTTACAAACACCGTGTGGAAGGTCGTAGAAACCACCTAGCTGGTGTGCCATTGCGTGTACGTAACCTAGAGAAGCGTTGTTGAACGCCATACCCGCCATGAACTGTGCGTATGCCATTTGTTCACGAGCTTCTAGATCTTCACCGTTTTTCACTGCTGTGCGTAGGTAAGCTTGGATAAGCTCAATCGCTTTAATTGCTACCGCGTCAGTGATTGGTGTTGCCGCGATAGATACGTAAGCTTCAATCGCGTGAGTTAGGGCATCCATACCTGTTGCCGCAGTTAGCGAAGCAGGTTTAGCGAGCATTAGCTCTGGATCGTTTACCGAGATAAGCGGTGTTGTGTGCTTATCAACGATAGCCATCTTAATGTGACGCTCTTCGTCAGTGATGATGCAGAAACGCGTCATTTCAGATGCAGTACCCGCCGTCGTGTTGATCGCGATAAGTGGCATCATTGGTTTTGCAGATTGGTCTACGCCTTCGTAATCTGCGATTTTGCCGCCGTTAGAAGCAACAAGCGCGATACCTTTCGCACAGTCGTGTGGTGAACCGCCGCCTAGAGAGATAACGAAGTCACATTCGTTATCAGTAAGAAGTGCTAAGCCGTCGTTAACGTTTCTGATAGTTGGATTTGGTTGAGTGCCATCAAACACAACGGTTGCTACATCGCGCTCAGTGAGAAGGTCTTGAACTTGTTTGACTACACCGATTTGGTTAAGGATCTTATCCGTAACGATCAAACCTTTTTTAAAGCCTTGAGATTGGATGCTGTCTGCTGCGTCTTTCAAACAACCAGCGCCCATTAGGTTTACCGTAGGGATAAAAAATGCACTTGTCATATTGGATAGCTCCGTCGTTATTTTTAATAATCTTTCTTAATTTGCCATTTACTGTCGCACATTCGTTTCCAGATTGAAGTTGATCTAAAGCAAGTTTACCCACTTAGAGGTACTTGCAAGAGAAAAACTGTGACAGTGATCTTGTTGCACTGCGTATAAGTGCAACACTGATATAAAGTAGAACAAATATGAAACTATGGACGCAAACGATTGGCAGAAATTGACTTCTGACGCGGATATATCTCTAAATTCGACTAAAGTATAAAAAATCCCCATTAATAACTTAGTTATCAATGGGGATAGGGAAGTGTTTTATAAGCTAACTACTAATAATTAAGCTATTTTAATCAGTTTTGATACTAACTTTTCGATACCTGAAGCCGCTTGAGAGATATTCTCTGCCAACATGTAAGCAGGGGTTGAAAGTACGAGGTGTTTTTCATCAAAAACGATGTCTTCGACAGGGCACGTGGTGTGTTCACCGCCCATTTGATTAAATGCTATTGAGACTGCCTCATCGTTGCCTACCGTTCCTTTCACGCCTTGCTCATAAATCATCGGAATAATGACAGGAGAAATACACAGATAGCCAGCTGGTTTTTTCGCATTAGCAAACGCGCGACAAGCTTGAGCTACGTGTGTGTTAATGGAGCACTCCGCACCCGAAACAGCGAAGTCGGTTAAGTTTTTCGCGGCACCAAACCCACCTGGAAGCAGTAGGGCATCGTATTCATCGACGTTAAGTTTGGCGACATCGTCAATATTTCCGCGTGCAATACGAGCTGATTCGATCAATACGTTACGTGTTTCATCCATTTCGTCACCAGTTAGGTGATTGATGACGTGGAGTTGGTCAATGTTAGGTGCAAAGCAGTGCCAAGTTGCACCTGCCTTCTCGATGGCGTAGAGCGCCAACACTGCTTCGTGGATCTCAGAACCGTCGTAAACGCCTGAACCACTTAAAATGACTGCGACTTTTTTCATGTTTGGATTCCTTTACTCTGAACGTTCCTTAGATTGCTCTTCGCTATCTAGACCATGCGTTTCCGAATGTGTTTTAACGTTTTCACTCTCGTTGTCATCTTCATCATAGTAGCGCACAACAAAGGGTGTAAGCATAACACTAGAGGGCAGAAAATGTTTCATATCGACTCCAACGGCTTAATAGAATGATTTTTATACTGATTTTTATAAAACAGTACGTTGAACCTGATCATTTTTGAGTTAAGCTGACGTTTCCTTTGGCATTCGTGAGTGGTAGGTCACATGAAATCAGTGCAATTTCGTTTCACACTTTATGGTTGTATCGCGATTCTCTCTTGGAGTTGTCTGCTTGGCATCGCGAGGTTGGTTACGGAGAGTTTAGGTCCTGTAGGCGGGGCAGCCATGTTGTACTCTCTTAGCTCTGTTTTCCTTCTTATCGTGGTCGGTATTCCAAAGTTGTCTTACTTTTCTCCCAAGTATCTTGCGCTTGGTGGTGCGATGTTCGTCTGTTATGAAATATTTCTCGCTCTATCTTTGGGATATTCCAACTCGCGCGCGCAGGCAATTGAGGTGTCGATTGTCAATTACCTTTGGCCCGCACTGACGGTTTTATTTGCGGTCCTTGGCAGCAATAAAAAAACAAACTGGTTGCTTTATCCCGCAGTTACGCTGGCGTTTGTTGGGGTTGCTTGGACTGTGAGCGGTGAGAATGGCTTATCCATAACTCAGATCATGTCCAATGTTAGTAGTAACCCTCTGGTGTATTTTATGGCTTTCGCTGGCGCGGTTATATGGGCTTTTTATTGCAACTTAACCCAAAGGCAGCAATCTAAACATAATGCGATTACCCTGTTTTTTATTGCAACAGCTGTTTCGCTTTGGGTCAAATACGCGTTTACGGATGAGCCACCAATGACATTCAGTTGGGAAGCGATGGGGTACTTAGTGGCCTCTGCCGCTTTAATGGCTGGTGGTTATGGTTTATGGAATATCGCGATCGTTGGCGGCAATATGGTTTTTCTCGCCACCTTGTCTTACTTCACACCCATTTTTTCCGCTTTATTTTCTTCCATTATTCTTGGCGTAACTCTGAGCCATAGCTTTTGGCAGGGCGTTGTGATGGTAACGGTGGGCTCGCTGATGTGTTGGTTAGTCACCAAAGAGAAGCGCGAAGCGGCTGGGTAAGTTACCAACGAGATCAGAGAATTTAAGTGAGCAACGAACAGATCTCCCTTGCGAGCTGTATTCGAATACGAAGCAACTAAATCGAAAAAATTAAAAAAGCTCCCGAGATTGGGAGCTTTTTATTGAGTTTTAACGGCTCTTTGGTGGCGCTCTAATAAGCGACGTTCAAGTGTAGTTGAAGCTTGAATCTGTGCTTTGACAGTCGCTTGATAAGCTGCTTACGAGTGTGCTCTAGTGTGTCAAGCTCCAATGTGTCGTCATCAATATGTACGTCCACATTTACTCGTAGCTCTTGGCCCACCTTCGTTACGCCAGCCAGTTTCAATTGATGCTCAGTCACTTTTTCAATCTCAAGAACATCTTTGCCAACGCTCTGACACAGCTCTTTGCTTGGTGTCATCATTAGTAGTTCACGTAAGGCACCTACTAGCATATCGAACGGTACTTTGAGGAAGTAAAAGCCCATTAAAACCATCATCATGGGGTCGGCATATACCGCATACTCAGAGAATGGCGTTAGTGAAACAGCCCAAGCCGAGATAAATCCTACGGTCACCGCCACACTTAGCAGAGTATCCATTTGCCACTGTTTTTTCTCCGCTTCAATCAAGCCTGATGAGAAGCGGCGGCTGCGTTTCGCCATAAACCACCAAGCGTAACCACAACCGATAACATTCACGATGCCGAATAAGGTCGCAATAGAAGCATCGACCTCGCGACCTCCAGACATCAATGCTGATATCGCAGAGTAGAGAGAGAAGCTTACAACCACTAAAATGACGGCTGCTTTTATCGCAATAACGATTGGTTCTAAGACCGCTTTTCCAAACGGGAATACAGATTTTGAAGGCTTGTTAATATAGTAAGAAGCGGCCAGTGACAATAAAGTTAACAGTAAGCTGACCAAAGAGTAAACACCGTCAAACACGATGACAATTGATCCTACAAGCAAGCCAAGTACCATACCACCAGCAGCGAACCCAGATGCCAAAAGGGCTGAAATGGTTAGAATACGGTTTTCGTTTTTGCTTGTCCTGTCACACATAAAAGATGCCTTTGAATTTTAATACCTTACTATTCTTCGCTCATAAGGTAATTTAGGCAACCACAAAGTGACCAGTAACTAATCTAAAAAATTGCGTTTTTATTTATATTCCTATAAAACAATGGCTTACTGTTATTTTTTGGTGTCAGTAAAATTGACGCTCACTGATAAAATGTTTAGAAGTCAAATAAATACTCGCTCAATTTATCTGCTAACCACGTCATTGCAGGATGCTCAGCATGGCCGTTAGGTGAAAACATACAGTAGTCTTCTTGCGTCAATCCGTATGTGTGTTTGATAACGGCGAGCTTCTGCTGACGAAGGTAATGGCGGATTAATGGTTCTGGAAGCACGCCCCAAGCGTCTTCTTCTAAGATGGTGTTCAGCATGTAGTCAAAACTCGAAAAACCAATATATCGAGTCGAGAAAGGTTGCAGTTCAGGGTTGTCTTTCTCATTTAGGTACACCATTAGTGCTTGCATTTGACTACGTAGATCTTCGTCTGAGACACGGCGCATCTTACTTAGGCGGTGTTCTACACTGCATACTGACATCATACGTATCTTGCCTAACGGGTTGTATACGATACGAGGATCGTCTACTCGCTCATAATCAACGCCGAAAGCAAAATCTACTTGGTGGGTACTGACCAAGTTGGCTAAGTCGCCACTGGATGCCAAGATTAAGTTGAAGGTTGTTGAAGGAAAGCGGTTATTCAATGTATGAGATAATTCTTGCCAGAGATCATCAGGTAAGGAGTCGTCACGTGCTACCCAAACTTCCGCGTTAAACCCTTCCGAGATTTGAGCGCAGGTCTTTCTGACCCGTTGTGCGATGATAAGTAGGTGTTCGCAATCTTTGTAAATGGCTTTCCCAGCTTCAGAGAGGGTGAGCTGGTTGCCAGTTCGGTTAAACAATTCAACGTCGAGATCTTTCTCTAATGCCTTAATCGACATACTGAGTTTGGTGCGATTGCAGTCGAGTTGCCTTGCCGCTTCAGAAACAGAACCACACTCAGCGATGGTGCAGAAGGCTTCTACTTGAGTTAAGTTCATGATTTGACACAACCAATAAATGAATTCAAATAATTTGGGTATTATGCAGATGCGCTCCCAAAGCCATGAAAGATTATCGAAAAAAACGCGAATCCGCCAGATAAGTCTATGGTCTTTTAACGGTTTTGCGGTAATCTATGTGGGTTACAAAAAGTGAACATGGAGGCCACGATGGCACAAGATTGGGACGGCTTAGCAAAAAACTGGGAATCAAATCCAGCAACAGAGCAATTTGCGCAGTCGGTGTTTGAGCAGTTACAACAGCTAACTCAGCTTGATGGCATTAAAGTACTAGATTTTGGATGCGGAACAGGGCAGTTAAGTCAACGATTGTCACCGATGGTTAAAGACATCGTAGCATTAGACGCATCGGAAGCCATGATTGAGGAACTCGATAAAAAAGAGCTCGTCAACGTAGAACCTGTGGTAGATGCATTATCTCGCGGCTTGGTCGCTCAGCACCCTGCGTTTCGTGGACAGTTCGACTTGGTGGTTGCATCATCAGTTTTAGCGTTTGTGGAAGACTTAGACGCGTCATTAACGATCTCGCATTCTCTACTTAACCACGGCGGCTATTTTGTTCATTTTGATTGGATTGCAGAATGTGAACAAGACGGTTTTACCCTTGCGAAGTCTGAGCGTGCACTGAAAGAAGCAGGCTTTACTGAAGTTGAATCGCAACACGTTTTTGACATTACATCTGATGGTAAAACAATGTCGGTATTAATGGGGCTTGGTCGTCGCTAATACTGCTGAATAAAGAACACAAAATGACAAAAGCGAGCTAACAAGCTCGCTTTTTTCTTATCTGCTGAGGGTATATGTAACTTCACTTGCTCTAAACAAGTCGTCGTGGTGCAGGCAAGGACATACTCGAACAACTAAGTCTTCGGAGGTTATTTTGAGACGACTATCCTGCGTATCTCCTCCAGCACTTCAGGGTTGGCTATTGCGCCTAAATTTTCGACGTTTCGGTTGTTAACGACTTGCTTAACGGCTAACTCGACCAGCTTTCCTGAGCGTGTCTTAGGTATATCGCTTATTGCGTAAATCGCACTAGGTACATGCCTTGGAGAACATGCAGACTTTAGCTGTGCTTTGATGGAAGCGATCATCTCGTCATTGAGCTCTACCCCTTTGACTAATTGGACAAACAGCCATATTTGTTCGTTGCGATCGACTTCTTTTCCTACTGCGATGGAATCTAGAATACCGTCTATACTGTTCACTTGCTGATAGATTTCGGCCGTGCCGATTCTTACGCCACCGGGATTCAACGTGGTATCACTTCGACCATAAAACACGTATCCACCAACGCTGGTTTGTTCAACATCGTCGCCGTGGTGCCAAATATTGTCGAACTTATCCCAATAAGCACGATGATATCTCTCCCCGGTGTCGTTCCAAAAGCCAGCGGGGAAGTTGGGCAATGAATTGGCACAAACCAACTCACCGCGCTCTCCGATTACGCTATTACCCTGCGGGTTAAAGACTCTGACATCGACCCCTAATCCCGCTGATTGGCACTCTCCTCGATAAACGGGAGAAATAGGGTTGCCTAACACAAAGCAGCCACAAATGTCTGTCCCGCCTGAGATCGATGCGAGGTGGACATCTTCTTTAATGTGCTGATAGACATAATCAAACTGTTCTGGATACAGAACTGAGCCCGTTGAGCAAATGGTTTTCAGACTTGGAAATGCATCACTTTTCGGCGGAGAAAAAGAAACTTTTTCCAATGCCTCTAGGTATTTCGCCGAAGTTCCAAACAGCGTCACTTCGGCTTGTTCAGCGAGGTCCCAAAGCACGTTATGAGTGGGATAAACAGGGCTACCATCAAAAATTACTAAACATGCGCCGCTCGCGAGTGAAGAAACGTGCCAGTTCCACATCATCCAGCCACAGGTCGTGTAATAAAACACTCTGTCGTTCGGTTGGATGTCGCAATGCAGTTGATGCTCTTTCAAATGGTTAAGCACTGTTCCGCCGACGGAATGAACGATGCATTTCGGTTTGCCTGTCGTGCCTGAAGAATAGAGCACGAATAGCGGATCGTTAAAATTAACACGAGTAAAAGTCAGCGCTTCGGGTGTGTATTGATTCAGGACGTTTTGCCAATCTTGAGTGCAGACGTCGCATTCAAAAATGTGTGGTTTCAGGTAGCTAATTTGGCAAACCTGTTTAAGACCATCAAGATGATCCGCAATATGCTGGTTTTTCTCAGACATATCGAAAGTTTTGCCATTGAATGTATAGCCATCACAAGTAAACAGGATTTTAGGTTTCACTTGACCAAAGCGCTCCAAAACGCTTTCAACGCCAAAATCAGGTGAGGTAGAAGTCCAGGTTGCCCCTAAACTGGTGGTTGCTAACATGGCTATCACCGTTTGAGGTAGGTGAGGTAAATAACCAGCGACGACATCACCTTGCTTAATTCCACATTCTTTCAACCATTGCTGCACACTCGAAACTTCTTCGCACAATTGTTTCCAGGTGTAGGTCTGTTTTTCTTCACGTTCATTTTCAAACCAAATCGCGAGATCATCGGGTTGGTGACACGCGTAGGTTAGCAAATTTTCGGCGTAGTTAATTTGCGCGTTTGGGAACCATTTTATATCCCTATTTTCAACAGGTTGCTGCCAGCGACTTTCTGCTCGCTCTTTTATGGTCTCTCCCTGAGTGCCAATGACGTCGCAGAATAGCCAAACTTCTTGCCAAAATTTTTCTACATGATCGAGTGACCATTGATGCAGATCAGCGAAGCTTTCAAGGGTATTTCCTTGTCGATTAATGTGTTCAATAAACTGTGTAATGTTGGCTTCTTCGATACGACTTTCGCTCGGTTGCCATACTTTGCTGCTCTCGCGCATAGGTCCCTCTATAACAAAGTGATAACAGGTTTTAGTTTGAGAGGAATACACGATAAAGTCAAACAAGCCAGAGATTATATCGTGTCATAAAAATCATGCAGTTACGATGCATTGTAAACAATATGTTACATCGGGATGGTGCTGAGAAAATCGCGCAGGGATTGGAAGCTCTTAAGACTGAAGATAGGCTTAATGTAAAGGATTTGTTAATGGAGATGTGCCATGACTCAGTATCGTTCTAAACCCGTAAACCAGGAAGGCAGGGTTGAATGGAGCCGTGAAGAAGACGCCATTTGGCGAGATTTGGTAACACGACAAATGGGTGTGATCCAAAACAGAGCTTGTAAGGCTTATTTACACGGTTTAACGCTGCTTGATTTACCTCAAGACCGCGTTCCTCAATTGCCAGAAATTAATCGTGTCCTGATGGAGACAACAGGTTGGCAAGTGGAGCCCGTTCCTGCGCTTATTGACTTCGACCGATTTTTTAATCTACTCGGTAATAAGCGCTTTCCCGTCGCCACATTCTTGCGTACCAGAGAAGAGTTCGATTACTTGCAAGAGCCGGATTTCTTCCATGAAATATTTGGTCATTGTGCGATGTTAACCAACCCAGATTTTGCTGCATTTACCGAACATTATGGTCAACTAGGGCAAGCCGCTACCCCAAAACAAAGAGCCTATCTCGCTCGCCTCTACTGGTTTACCGTAGAGTTTGGCTTGGTGAAAGAAGGGGACAAAACCAAAATTTACGGTGGTGGTATTCTCTCATCTCCTGGCGAAACCCTCTACGCATTAGAGAGTGATGTAGCAATTCGCGACCCATTTGAATTACAAACTGTGCTGAGAACGCCTTATCGTATCGACATCATGCAACCGAAGTACTACGTGATTGATGACTTTTCTCAGCTCTTTAAAATCAGTCAGTTAAATTTATTGAAACAAGCCGATCTAGCGATTGAAGCTGGACTGCTTCCTCCACTTTTTGAACCAAAGGAACCTGCTCATGTTGAATGAACAAAAATGCGAAGCTTGTAGTATCGATGCCATTGCACTAAGCAAAGAAGAGCAACAGTCTCTGCTTCTGCAATTGTCTGATTGGCAGATCATTGAAAGAGAAGATATACCTCAACTAGAAAAGGTGTATAAATTTAAGAACTTCAAACAAGCATGGGCTTTCAGTAACAAAATCGCGGAACTGGCAGAAGATGAGTTCCACCATCCTTCTATTTTGTTGGAATGGGGTAAGGTTACCGTAACGTGGTGGAGTCACTCTATCAAAGGTCTGCATAAAAACGATTTTATCTGCGCATCAAAGTGTGACGCGCTAGCATCGGCAGAGTAGGACATTACCTCATACAAAAAAACGCCCGGCTTACGTCGGGCGTTTTGGTTCTAAATGACTTTTACATTACTTTATAGATTGATTCGGAAGACGGATGTCGTGCCCGATACCTCATTGCCAACGGCGATAAAATGACCACCATTACGGGTAAAGTAATTAATGGATTCTGGACCTAAATCGCCTGCTTTTGGATTGTATGTGTCGTTCATGCATTCGCCATCTTCGACTTCTGTACATACTGGCTGATTGTAATCACGGCGGTTGACGTAATGCATAAACTGCGCTTGTTTCGGGTCTGTGATGTCATAAATCATGATACCGCCTTGACGCTCCAAGCCAATAAACGCGTAATGACGACCGTTAATTTGTGCTACTTCAATCGCCTCTGGCTCAATACCTTTATCATCACTTCGGTCATCGCCACTATTATTGTTATCGTTGGTGCTGTTGAAGTTCTTGCCTTCATTCAGCAGCGCGATAGTCGCGAAATCGTCACCACTATCGAAGACCAACTTGCCGTTTTCATCCCAAATCGAGAATGAACGCGCGCCAAATGATTGAACATTCTCTTGTGCAGAAAGCGTTTGTTCCGGCTTAATCACTTTTAAACGCGCGAGTTGTTTGTTGTCTTTTAGTGCCTCTGCCAATGGGTGTTCTGCTGCCACTTTCAGCTTCTTACCGCGCACTTCATCAATATGGCTTAAACAGGTTCCTTGCTCAGATGTATATTCATCTGTACCGAGGTAATCGTCTTCATCCCACATAAAGCCAGCTTTGTCGCACAGTTCTTGAGTGGTTGTGAATCCGTACTCACGCCCGTCGCCTTCATTTGCAGATACGATGTAAGTACTCCCATTCACTGAGTAGCTGTCGATGGTGTCAGGCATAAATAAGCCAACCAGTTGTGGGTAGCTTTTCAAGTTCCCAATGATTTTGTCTTTGTTGGATGCATCGAGTTTAGCGCCCGACCAAGACTTCTCACCTAAGCCAACAATTTTTTCTACCGATTTGCTCTCTGGATTGACGATTGCCATGGCGTTATTTTCTTGTAGCGCGACATAGATTTTACCGTTATCTGCAAAAGTGAGGTATTCAGGCTCTAGATCTTGTGCGACGGTGGCGTTTGGCCCCGAAATACGCACATTCATTGGGAGCTCTGCTTTTCGTGAACCATCAAATTCGTTAAAGCCAATTTGTGTCACTTCTGCTTGAGTAACACCAAGGCTCAGAGCGATCAAAGTGATACTACCTTCAGGGTCAATGCTGTAATCGCTGTTTGGCTCTCCTTCATTAGCGGTTGCGATGTATCGGCCATCTTTCGAGAAGCCAACCATGTCTGGCAATGCGCCTGTTGGAAACGTCATGACTAATGACAAATCGTCGGAGCGGTACAAGCCAACAATACCATTCGCTTGTTTATTACTGTTTTCAATCGCAACTGCTACCAAACCATTGAATACAGCGACACTGTTTGCTGCGCCAATTTCAATGCCCGCTGCTTCGCCAGCGCTGTTGAGATCGATGAATGCGCTTTGCGTTGGTACGCCGTTGTCATCCATAGACATTACATCGACACGTTTTGCTTGAGCATTAACCACATAGAGCTTATCTGTACAGGCGTCATAACTCACGATTTCAGCTGCCGATGTGTCGAATGGTGCATCAGCAACGGATGTTCCGATAAAAGTTAAACCTTGAATTGACGTTTCCCCAGTAACGGGTGCAGTGGTAGGCTTGCATTGTGTAGCGAATGAAGCCACGGTATCTTCGGGTTGTGATGAACACGCGATGGCAAGTGATGACAATGCGAGTGCACCGATTGCCTTTAAAGGGGTGATCATGATATCTCCTTATCAATCCGATAGGTTGTCAATCAGCATGGGTTTTATGCTGCTGTCCATTTCCGCAACTGGAATGATAGAGCGCTGAATGACGTGTGATTTGGTAAGGCTCTGAATATATGTATGATTGATGACTCTTATATTGGCTTTTTATGAAACTAATGTGTCATCAATATGATGAAGTAGGGATAGAGGAATAATGGAATTAAAATCGTTTTTAGATTTATTGGCAGCGTCACCAGAGCAGGTCGAATTTGAAGCAACGATGGCGGTGATCGAAGATAACTATACGTTTGAGCCAACCGCTTTTGTAAATGGTGAGACACAAAACAATGCAGGCGAGAACAACGGTTCGTGTAAGATCTTCGCTTTCGGTTTGCTAAACAACCTAGACAAAGAAGCGACGCTAGCCTGCTTTGGCCGTTTTTATCGTGAAGATGTATTGCAGCATCCAGAGAACAGCGATCACCAGAATATTCGTAATTTTATGGTGACAGGGTGGGAAGGCATTAAGTTTGAAGCGTCCGCTTTAACCGCTAAATAAACACCAGTCAGAAAACGATGATCAGTAAGCCAGTCGTATTACGCGACTGGCTTTTTTTCTAGACATTTTCGGCACAAACACAGCTGGTTAGCGCTTGGCTTGGGTAAATTACGGGTTTCAATAGTAAAGCACCAGCATGTCTCTTTGCCTGCGGCGATATCACAATGGGCTTGAGTCCCGCATTCTGGACAACTGTGCGTTGAATCTTCTCCTGCGATTTGTTCGATAATCGCATCTCGTTGGAGATCGGTTTTGTCTTTCCATTGGATGATTTCATCCATCGTTCGGTGACAACCAGAGCATATTCCGGCGTTATTTTTACATGCTGCTCGACAAGGTGACTTCATTGCTTTCTCGTTCTCATTTTTTATGCCGCGTACTCTAGCATAAAGCGAGTCAAGGCCGCCAAAAATAAACGTGACTGCGATTTGCTGGTGAGGAGGGAGAACCAGTGTTACCCTTGGGCGAGTTACCTTAACTCTCTGTCACTTATGTTAGAAAAAGAAAACCTCATTAAACTCGCTAGAATGCAAATGCCATTTGGGAAATATGCAGGGCGAGTGTTAATCGACCTGCCTGAAGAATACTTACTGTGGTTTGATAAAAAGGGCTGGCCAAGCGGCGAGCTAGGGGATTTGCTCAAGCTATGTTTAGCGCTCAAAATTGAAGGCTTAGATAGTGTCGTGAAGCCTTTGAAGCGTATGTAACTAGCCACAGAAACTCCCACTCTTAATGAAAAGACTTATTATGAATTTTGATATCGATGCACTGAAACACCACCAATTGGTCGAAGATGGTAAACTAGAGGGATGTTACATTCATCAGCCAGCTCAAGGTAGCCAGCAAGATGACAAAGCTGTTTTGGCAGAGCGCCAAGCGTTGGAAAAGTTGGGATATAAGGTAATACAGGTTAAAGCTAAAGGCGGGACAACAACGTTTGCCGAGGCGATGCAAAAGCTAGCGAAGGAAACTGGTCACCTGCCTAAGGAGTAAGTGAGTGTAACCTGCCACAGACTTACAAGTTCTCCCACCAGACTATTTTTTCATTCAAAAGAGCCAGACCGTTAGGCTAACTCTTTATTGCCCCAAAAAAGAACTGGAATAAATACTCTACAAAATTTGGTTCGTACGTTTTACCCTACGAAAAGTTATCCGATTGAATGTAACTCAACACTATTGAGCCTTCATTGTGCTTGTTTGATTAGTCAAACTGCCTATTTAATTGGTTAAATCATCATGCAATCTTGTTGGGGATGATAAATCACTGAAAATATTGTTATTATCCTTTTTATTTATCAGTAAAACCGACTCCCATGAGATATGAATCCTCTCCTGTAGCCCCAGAAGAAAGACAAGAAACCACTAGAGAACGAGCAGCACGTCAACGCCGAGAACGTCAGGAAGAGCTGAGATCTACCGCGAGCGATGAGAAACGATGGACTGAAAATAGAGAGCGCGTTCTTGCTGAACGCAAAGCGGACCAACAAGCTTACGACCTAACAGAAAAAGAATGGAACGATGATTTACAAAAGCAAGCTAAAGAATATCAGTGGGACACCTCTCAACAAGAGAACGTGAGTATTGCGGTACTGACTGTTGAAGAAGGTAACGAGTATTTAGACTTGCTCATCAAAGACTCGCATGGACAACTTTCGAACGGCAAGGACTACACTGGCGTAGGCATGGGGCTTAAAGGCGCTTATGAGGTCGCTAAAGAGCTTGGCGCTTGGGGGGCAACCGCTAAAGCTGTCAATATCAATGGTGTAATGAATATTGTGGTTGAGAACTACAAGCCTAAATATTTAGACCTAGGTATCCGTTGGCAAGAAGCAACACCACAAATGCTTAAAATTGGTCATGCTCTAAATACTGTTCAAGGCAATGTCAGTTTCTTGAAAGGCAACATCTATGTTGAACTTGTGTTTAGTGGTGCGGTTAATGCGGTTGACTACATTCTACATGATGAAAAAACGCTAGGTGAAGTGGTCGGCCAATTTACAGCGGATATATCTAAGGGCATTGCCGCAGGAGTTATCGCTCAAGGAATAACTATTCTGGGAGTCGCAACATTAAGTACGGTACTTGTTGTGCCAACCGCTCTAACACTTGGTATTTTCGCTGTTACTGCGTTTATTGTAGGAAAGGAAATATCTAAACTAGATGACCAATTTAAATTCACGGAACCGATGAAGAATCAAGTAGAGAAAACTATTAATGATTTCTAATGAAAAATTTAACCGAAGACTAAAGATAAAGCGTTGGCTTAAAGTGATGGCTAGTTGGCCTCTTATGGTTTTTATGGTGTGGTTGAGCTACAGCTCAATTAATGAGTTAATTAGCATTAACAACTCAATCGGTATCATTCCTAAAGTAAAACTAGCAGGTTTAGTGAACAATGTTGCTTCTTTTGTAGGCCTTCTAATATTTGGTTTTATAGCGATCATTCCCATAGCTATGCTACACAGGTCAACAGAACTATTACTAAAAGTACCATTTTCGACAAAAACAGGGCTATATTCTATAGCGATAATAGTATTAAGTTCTATTGCCTCTGCCATATGGTTAGATAACAACACGAGAGAAAAAATAAAGCAATATGACTATATTGAATGTACTTCTGAACAAGAACTTACATTAAAATCCTCAAGTCGGACGTATGTTTTAGACCCTAGTTCGTGCGATTAAATCATCTTTCAAGCTCTTGGTACAAGCACCCTGCTAGCGTATGTACATGTCATGCGCTAGCTCTCAATACTTGAAGTTATCCATTAGTTGCTAATATTCTATTTGTCGTAACGCATTTTTGTCCAATTATAAGCTATAGGGTTTTCTCAAGCTGTATTTTGCTTTACAGGAGTCAGAGTGCCTGACTCCTTTTCCCTTTGCTTGTCGCGAACGCTACCATCTTGGTCGTAGAGTATTGGTTATCGAAACCGTTAACTCATGTTAGTGAAAGGAAATTCCTGAACTCTATAGTGCTTCTTTCACCAATCTTCTGTTTGGGCCATTATCTCTAACATCCAGACGCGAAATAGCATAAGATACACGGCCTTTACTAGCACTGAGCCACTCATCGTAATGACAGATAAAACACAGCAAGCGACATTTGCCGATCTTGGCCTGATTCCAACCTTAGTCGAGCGACTAGAAGCGTTAGAATACAGCCAACCGACGCCCATTCAATCCCGTGCTATTCCTGATATCCTTGAAGGGAAAGATATTATTGGTGGTGCCAATACGGGTTCTGGTAAAACCGCTGCTTTTTCGCTGCCAATCCTGCAAAAAATTGTTCAGCAAGACGGATCAAACAATCGCCGTGGTAACTTCGTTTCTCACCTGATTTTAGTTCCAACTCGTGAGTTGGCATCACAGGTGGCGTACAACGTCAAATCTTACTCATACCATCTTAGAGATAAGATCAAAACGGTTGCCGTATTTGGTGGTGTATCGGTGAACCCACAAATGCTAGCGCTTCGCGGTGGCTGTGACATTATCGTAGCTACGCCGGGTCGATTACTTGATCTGGTATCCAGTAACGCGATTAAGTTGAACCAAGTAGAAACGCTCGTCCTTGACGAAGCCGACCGAATGTTGAGCCTCGGATTTACCGAAGAACTGAATAAGATTCTTGCGTTACTACCAGAGAAGAAACAGACGCTGTTATTTTCTGCTACTTTCCCTGATAAAGTCACGACGCTGGCTCAGCAGTTGCTCCGCGACCCTGTTGAAGTTCAGTTGCAGAGCGCAGAAGCCAGCACTTTGGTGCAGCGCGTGTTTAGTGTAAATAAAGGTGAGAAGACGGCGGTACTCGCGCACTTAATCAAACAGCATCAGTGGCGACAGACTTTGATTTTTGTGAATGCTAAGAATGCCTGTAATCATTTAGCTCAAAAGTTGTCAAAACGCGGTATTACCGCTGAAGTTTTCCATGGTGATAAAGGGCAGGGCGCTCGTACTCGTGTCCTTGACGGTTTTAAGTCTGGCGAGATTCAAGTTCTTATTGCCACCGATATCGCAGCACGCGGCCTTGATATAGAAAAACTTCCAGTGGTGATTAACTTCGATCTTCCGCGTAGCCCTGCTGATTATATGCATCGAATCGGTCGTAGTGGTCGTGCTGGTGAAGTAGGTTTAGGGTTATCTCTTATCGATTACGACGACTACCACCATTTCAAAGTGATAGAAAAGAAAAATAAGTTCCAACTTGAACGCGAGCAGGTAGTCGGTTTTGAAGTGGAAGACGATCAGAGTGAAGCCTACTTTTTACCAATGAAGCCGCGAGCGAAGCCGGCAGGTACGGGTAAAAAGAAGAAAAAGCGTAATCAATAGAAAACGTAAACTACATGTGAGTTTACTTACGGGAGTTGTTAGAGAAAAGGAATGCTCACTAGCTTGAGTCTTCGCTTCTAGCCATTCCTTTAAAGAACAATAGAGCCCTGCTGGAGCTACCAGTAGGGCTCTATTGCTTTTCAAGATAGTGTTATTGGCGACGAGCAGGGCGTCCGCGAGGTGAACGCTTTTTAAATGCAGACGCTGCTTTGGCTTGTGACTTAAGAATAGAGTCAACGGTTAGCGGCATTGGCTCTTTAGGTTCAAGGCCATGAGGGAAGGTACGAGCTCTTGGTGGTAAGTTGTATTCTTCTTCGCTCGCGCGTGGCATGCGCTTAAAGCGATAAAGGTAAAAGTTTTCTAATTTTTCTCTCGCCCATTCGGTTTTCTTTAAATACTTCACGCTACTTGCAATCGAAGGCTTAGTGTTAAAGCAATTAAAACGCATTGCTGTATCTAGAATGTCCCAGCCGTAAAAATCCACTAACTCTTGCAACATAGTCTCTAGCTTTAATCCGTGCAGTGGATTGTTCTGTTGCAGCTCGATTCTCTCTTCGTCAGTCATCATTTTTAAGGGCCTTACTCATTAAAGGGCGGAGTTTAACAAAGTATACAATGTAGAGATATCGATAGTTACTTTGCGATGGATGCGAGCACAGTGCTCTCTACCTTGAAAGTATAAATCGGAATTGGCCGCTCTACTTGGCTCTCTGCTCAAAAATGACTCTTAAAAGTTCAAGCGTCCCAGCTCGATGTTAAATTATTGTGTAATAAGTGAGATTTTTGTTGTTCTTTTACTAATGTCTAATATTCCTACCCATAGCAACACATGCTTAATAAGCTCAAAATCAAAATTGGTTCATGCCGCTTTCTTAGTATGGCCTAGAAGTTTGATGTGGGTGTTGTCTCGTATTGGTCGAAGGCCTGTCTACCAAGCGAAACTCTAGTTGACGTAGTTCAACGTTGAAACATAAAAGGATGACTCAATGTCTGACAAAAGTAAGACTTTTTACAGGGATGTGCGCAAAAAACCGCATGAATTTGAAAACCGAGAAGACTTTCTAAATCATGATTTAACCGTCATGAGTTTCCGTCGCTGGGGAATTCATTTGCCCTCACGTGATTACAGTATTGAAATCGAAGACTGGGTACCGGCATTAGCAGCAACCATTGGTAAAGTGGTTATGGTCACTGCCATGGTTTCCGCTTTTGCTGCTCAGTTTGGTTTATCTCCGGAATTCATTGCAGAAAACGTGCGTTACGAATTACTTATCGCTGGAGCCCTGTTCGTCATCCTGTTTTCTGCCATCCTAAACCCGAATGCAAACTTAGCGGGAACCCATGGCCCAATGATACCGCTGATTCCTATGATTGCAGCTGCAGGAGGGCACCCTCTCGCGCTAGGTTTGATGGTATGTGTTTTTGGGTTAATTCTCGCCTTAACCAAAGGTGGCTCTAAACTCATGACTCTGACTGGTATCGGGGTTCGAGGAGGGTTGTTGATCTACCTTGGTGCCGTTGGGTTGCTCGGGCAAATTAATAAGACGGAAGCGTGGGCTGCAAGTACGGACCAAGGTTACATTTCGTTTGTGGTCATAGGCCTAACCGTTATGGTTTACGCTTACTTAGCCAAGATCAATAAACGTTGGCTCGCTATCCCATTGTGCTCTGCACTCGCGGGTATTGTTGCTTATTTGATGGGCGCTGAGTTTGCCTTTACCACAGAACCGGGCCTGCCTAATTTCAGTCCATTCTACTGGTGGGGTGAAGATACAGGCTGGCAGCTAGGCTGGCCAACCCTAGAGCACTTTATTGCCGTGACTCCATTTGCTCTACTGGCAGTCGCTATGTGGTCCCCTGATTATCTCGGCCATCGTGTGTTTCAAGAACTTAACTACCCAAAAGAAGCGAAAGGTGTACTCATGGATGTCGACGACACGATGGTCGGAGCATCTGTTCGTCAGGGGGTTGGTTCACTCTTAGGGGGCGGAAACCTAGCTTCTTCTTGGGGAACGTACATGATTCCTGCCGCAATTGCCAAGCGTCCTATTCCAGGTGGCGCTCTGTTGACGGGTTTCATGTGTATTGCGGCGGCGGTAATTGGCTACCCAATGGATCTAGCAATGTGGGAACCTGTTCTGCGCGTTGCTTTGATTGTGGGTGTATTCTTACCACTCCTTGAAGCGGGTATGCAGATGATCCATAAGCATAAAGATTCACTCAGTGCAGGTATCTGTATTTTTGCCTGTGCATTCGTTAATCCAGTCTTCGGTTGGGCAATCACGATGCTGTTGGATAACCTCGGGCTTATCGGCGACCATGAGCGTGCTAACGAACTATCGCGCAAAGATAAATATCTGATTCCTGGCACTGCGTTTATCGTTTGTGCAGGCTCCCTTGCTATTGTTGGTCAGCTTCCAGGCATTCCAGCTCTTATCGGTTAATCGAATTATGCTCTAAAGGTATAGTGAGATCAGTGAGTAAAGGGACTTGCTTCTTAAAATAGTAGACAAAAACAAAAAGCTACCTAGTACCAGGTAGCTTTTTGCATGTAGGGTTAGGCTACGGAGTTAGGCTATATGAGTGATTCAATGCCGTATTTTGCGCCGTAGTGTTCAACGACAAAATCAATGTCTTTGTCACCACGGCCTGATAAGTTGATCAAAATCGAGCCGGTTTCTCCTTGCTGTGCGAGTTTAATTGCGTAAGCGACAGCGTGTGAGGATTCAATAGCAGGGATTATTCCCTCTTCACGAGACAGCTCAAAGAAGGCATCAATCGCTTCGTCATCACTGATTGAGCCGTAATTGACACGGCCAATGTCTTTTAAGTAACTATGCTGAGGCCCAACCGATGGGTAATCCAAGCCACTTGCTACAGAGTACACTTCCTGAGGTTCGCCTTGCGCATCTTTAAGCATGTAAGACTTAAATCCGTGCATGATTCCTGGCTCACCGAGTGTGAGTGTTGCAGCATGCTCGCCAACCTTTTGCAAAGAGCGGCCCGCAGGTTCAACGCCGTGAATGGCGACTTGTTCATCCTCTAAGAAAGCAGTAAATAGCCCCATCGCGTTAGAACCACCTCCAACGCATGCGACGAGATTATTGGGTAACTTGCCGGTCATTTCTTTGAATTGAACTCGTGCTTCGTTACCGATAATTGATTGGAAATCTCGTACCATTTTAGGGAATGGGTGAGGGCCAACGACAGAGCCTATCGCATAAAGTTGTGTATCAGGATCTTTCAGATAAGCTTCGAATGCAGAATCTACCGCTTCTTTGAGGGTTTTGCGCCCATGAGTGGCAGGAATGACATTAGCACCAAGGATTCTCATGCGGACGACATTCGGATGCTCTTTGGCGATATCAACTTCACCCATGTAAATATCGCATTTCAAGCCAACCAATGCCGCGGCTGTAGCAAGCGCAACACCGTGTTGCCCTGCGCCAGTTTCAGCAATCAGTTTCTTCTTACCCATCTTTTTAGCGAGAATGGCTTCCCCTAAGCAGTGGTTAATTTTATGTGCGCCTGTATGGTTTAAGTCTTCGCGCTTTAGGTAGATGTCTGCTCCGTATTTTTTAGACAAGTTTTCCGCATGGAAGATTGGGCTAGGTCGTCCAACAAAGTGCTTATATAGGCGAGCGAGTTCCGCTTTAAATTCAGGATCTTTGCTGCATTCCTCATAAGCTGCGTTGATGTCATGCATGATTTGTTCAAGCTCAGGTGGAACAAAGCTACCACCGTATTCACCAAAGTATCCTTCTTCGTTGGGCATAGTGAGATCAAACGAGTTTTTCATTATTTACATCCTAGTTAACGAAAGTATTGATACTTTATACCCAAAATTTGGAAGAGGTTGTGTGATCAGTTGCTTAAATAACAATTGTAGATCTAGTGAACTAGTTAAAAAGTACAGCTTGGGTAGGGGATAATAGTTGGGATGTAGAATCAGGTGGTTTGAATAGGTGCAAAAAAGCCTCGAGAGATCCTAGGCTGTCATAAGAACCTCTCGAGGCAAACAGAGTGCTGGAAATACACTCTGCGATGGTGTCTGGAAACAAAAATTAGATTCGTTTCCTTTGTCAGATGTTAGGGTTTTAGAATGAGTCGATGTCAGCGAAATGTCACAAGTTAATTGCGGTATTAAAAGCTTATTTTTTATTTTTGATTAATGGATTAGAAAGTAACCTAAAACAGGCTAACCTACCGAGTGTTCCGCGTCTTTTAAGTTGAACATGATCTTTCTTTGTCTCGAATCGGCGTCTTTAACCAACACGTGCACTTTGGTCCCTAAAGTAAACGTGGCGCTCTGGCTGGAAATTTTTTGTTTGACTACATCAAATTCGAACTCACCATTTTGGAAACTTGATAAAGGAATGAGACCTTCGATTCGGTTCCTCTAACTCAACAAATCCCGCGAAGTATGTGACTCCAGACGCTGTTCCTATGAAGTGTTGTCCGATAAATGGCTTCATGTAATGACATTTCAGTGCTGACTCAACCTCTTAGCTAGGGATTATGTGCTCGTAGTTATTAGAATTTATTGATTGAGCAGATATATTTAATTTCATTTTTTCTCTTATATTCGCCAATCGCTTTTATTTTATAAACTTTATTTTTATGAGCAAAGCATGAGGCGAAGTGATTCAGATATAAATGAGATTAATTTAGCCAAACTGGAATTGCAAGGTAGGCTGTGTGATTACCTAAAGATGTATACCAAAGTGACTTTATTGAAAGTAATTAATGATGGTGTGGGAGAGGTAAGTGATTTGGGTATATAAACTTAGATAGAGAATAGTAAGGGCAGTAATAAGTGGAAGGGGATGGTGGCACCAACAACGTTGATGCCACACAAAGAATTACAGTGCAGTTACTTCAGCAGCTTGTAAACCTTTGTTACCTTGTTCAACAACGAACGATACTTTTTGGCCCTCAGTAAGAGTTTTGAAGCCTTCAGAAACAATAGAACGGAAGTGAACGAATACGTCATCACCACCATTGTCTTGAGAAATAAAACCAAAACCTTTAGTTTCGTTGAACCATTTTACTGAACCAGTTAATTTATTAGACATAGATACCTCTATATTTGATTGTTTTAAATATTGAATTTTTAGCTAATATCAAGTGCTACTATATGATTTTAGAGATAACTATTTTGTCGCAGGAACGTAAACGAGGAATTCGATGTGGAACTGAGAGAAACTTTGATCTTTAATTACATTAATAGCTCTTTCCGTAAGAGCTGATGTGCAGTATACCGACAAAATTAATAAAGGCTAGCCTTTTCTTTTTTATTTTTTGAGTACACCAAGCGCATTGCTTTCAAAGCATACGATTGGTGTATAAGACGGCGTGATGTTATAGGTGGTGTCGAGCGCTTAGTGTTTTCTGGTTGGGCCGTTACGAACGATGTCTTTACCATTGTCATATACGTGCTGCGAAACCCAGCGACCGAGGAGTAATTGGTGCTTTTCTCCTAATACGGCAACAAATGGACGACCATCGGTATTAGAGGTGGCTAGCGCAACGCCAGTGACACCTTCAAGGCCCAGAGCGCCGCTTTCTACTAAATGCAGAAATGCCTCTAACTCTTCAATCGTTTCGATTACATGGTTATCAATATTCATTGTATTCAATCTCTTCGAATTGCATTGCGGTCGCGTACTCTACCTAAGTTAAGCGTGGAAACCAAGTTTCTGCGTGAGTCATGTAATAAGAGAGCTTCGCCCTGCCATTAATCATCGATAGTTAGTCTCGATAGTCCGGAACTTGCCTAGATTTAATAAGTCTGAAAACACTCTCTGGTTAGACATGAGTCACATAATGTTGTCTGGTTTATCTCATCAATACTTTTGCTATTGGATGGGGGGAAGGGGAGTGCAATAATTTGTAAAACTCTTTTCCTAAAGGCTGTTATGAAGAAAGTCCTGATTACCGGTTTTGAACCTTTTGGTGGTGACGCCATTAACCCCGCCTTAGAAGCGGTCAAGCAATTAGAGGCTGCGGCCATAAAAGGCGGTGTGATAGTTACTTGCCCAGTCCCCGTAGTTCGATATGACTCGGTGAAAGTCGTTATTGAAGCAATAGAAGCGCACCAGCCAGACTGTGTAATTACTGTAGGTCAAGCGGCCGGGCGTAGCGCGATAACCCCAGAGCGTGTCGCAATTAATGTCGATGATTTTCGTATTCCAGATAACGCTGGTCATCAGCCGATTGATGAACCCGTGGTGGCTGATGGTCCTGATGCTTACTTCTCGACACTACCGATAAAGCGTGTTGTGCAAACGTTGCAAACGCAGGGTATACCTAGCCAGATTTCCAACAGTGCTGGAACATTTGTATGTAACCATCTCTTTTATGGGATCCAACATTACTTGAAAGACAATCCGATTCGTCACGGGTTTGTTCATATTCCATTATTGCCAGAACAAGCAGCAGATGGCAGTCAGCCTTCTATGTCTTTGGACATGATAGTCGAAGGGCTAAGGCTGGTGGCGCAAGTTTGTATTGCCCATGATAGCGATATCCTGGTAAGCGGTGGAACGATTTGCTAGTAGGTGTTTTAAAATCCAGTAAGTGTCTGAAAGATAAAAATAAGCTCGTCGTTTGATGTTGTAGTAAATGTTAGCTTTGTCAAATTTCACAAGTAGCGAAAGGAGTAGCATTGAATAGTCAGGTTGGATGTTGTTCAAACTGGCATTCCTCTAGTACAGGAGGTGTTAGGGGCTAACTTTACGAAAGGCGAGTTATTATGAAAAGCAACAAAAGTAAGTCAATCGCACTTATCTCTGTCGTTGTTTTCGCGTTGGCTATTGCTGCGCTTAAATTCGAAAACACGCTCGGAGTTCTTCCCATCGTAGTCGCTATTATCGCGTTTTTTACTTGCGTTATTTATACCGGTAGGTACTTGTCCGATATGAAGCGTTCAGAGTTGATAAGTCAACCCAAACAAGCTCGAAAAATGTGTGCCAACGCATCACGCAATGAGCTTGATGAGTGCGATAAAAAGCGTTGAAGCGAGTCACATTCTCCGTATACTTTGCTGGAGCATTAATGCACTAACGTGTCGGAGATAAGCATGTCAAATCGAGTACCAACCAACATACTGACCGGATTTTTGGGTGTCGGTAAAACGACCACGATTTTAAATCTACTGAAGAACAAACCGGAAAAAGAAAACTGGGCGGTTTTGGTCAATGAATTTGGTGAGATTGGCATCGACGGTGCATTGATGACCGACCAAGGAGCGCTGATTAAAGAAGTGCCGGGTGGTTGTATGTGCTGCACTGCGGGTGTGCCGATGTCGGTAGGTATCACCGCATTATTGCGTCAAAAACCGGACCGTTTATTGATTGAGCCGACAGGCCTTGGTCATCCCAAACAGGTTATCGCGACGCTTACCTCACAGCAGTATGAACCTTACGTTGATCTTAAAGCGACGATTGCCTTGGTTGATCCGCGTAACTTAAGTGATGAAAAATATCTTTCTAACCAAAATTTCGTGGACCAGTTAGACAGCGCAGATGTGGTTATAGGCAGTAAGGTTGACCTTTGTACCAGTCACGACATTGATGTGTTTAATGGCTGGGTGACGGACCAATCTCCCTCAAAAGTATTCAGTAAGCTTATTCATGACGGTGAGTTACCGATAGAAGTCTTGGATATTGAGCGGGTTTACGGCAGCGCTTCTTCCCATATCGAGTCACATCATCATGACCACGCTCATCAAGAGCCTCAATTCCAATTGGCGCCTGGTGAAGCCTTTGTGCGCAAAGAGAACAAAGGGCAGGGTTATTTTAGTTGTGGGTGGTTGTTTGGGGCAGAGTATAAGTTTGATTTTGAAAAGCTTTTCTCTATGCTTTCGGACTTGACCGCAGAGCGTGTTAAAGCAGTGGTCAATACGGATCAAGGTTGTTACGCGTTTAATGTTGCCAACCGAGTCGTTTCGGTGAATGAAATCAGCTTAGAAGGCTTTGAATCTCGATTAGAAGTGATAGATTCTCAGCTGTTGCCATGGAATGAGCTTGAGCGAATTCTCCTTCAGTTATCTGGCATCAAGCATTAAATCGCGCAAAGGTTAAACGAAAACGGTGAACCATTAATATATCTGTGCTCACCGTTTTTTCTTTTGTAGGATTTCAATGAGAAAAGTGAGATAAATCACTCAAATTCGGGTATAGTGCACGGCTAAATTTTTAAAGCTATTTTTTAGTGGTTTGTTTAAGGAATACGCTCAATGTCATTTTCATCTCAAGGTTTTGCGCCAGAAGTGGTTAAAGCACTGGCAGAATGCGGTTATGAAAAGTTAACGCAAATTCAACAGAAGGCGATTCCAATGGCTCGCAAAGGCCATGATATTTTCGCTACAGCACAAACAGGTACTGGTAAAACGGCTGCGTTTTCTCTGCCTATGATTCAGCAGCTGCTAGACAGTAACCGTAGCGCTTCTCGTAAGACTGCTCGCGCACTTATCTTGGCTCCAACTCGTGAGCTTGCTGAACAAATTGCTGACAACATCAAAGCTTACACGAAGTACACGAACCTGTCGGTGGCTGCGATTTTCGGTGGCCGTAAAATGTCTTCTCAAGTAACGGCATTAGAAAACGGTGTAGATATCCTAGTGGCTACACCTGGTCGATTGGAAGAGCACATTGAACAAGGTAATGTCTCGGTCGCACACTTAGAGTTTTTAGTGTTTGATGAAGCAGACCGTATCTTGGACATGGGCTTTATTCACGCAGTACGTAAGATCATGCTAGATGTGGATACTGATCCGCAAATTATGATGTTTTCTGCAACGACTTCGAGCCAACTAAATCTGTTAGCAAAAGATATCCTGCGTAAGCCTAAGCGTATTGAAGTTGAGCGAGCGAATACGACAGCACAGACAGTTGCTCACGTGTTATATCCAGTTGATCAAGAGCGAAAAACGGAACTGCTTTCGGAGCTGATTGGTCGTAAGAACTGGAAACAAGTGTTGGTATTTGTGAACTACAAAGAGACCGCAAACGACGTTGTAAAAGAGTTGAAACTTGATGGTATCAAAGCGGTGGTTTGTCATGGTGACCGTGCTCAAAGTGCTCGTCGTCGTGCGTTAGAAGAGTTCAAGTCCGGTAAAGCACGTGTCATGGTGGCTACCGATGTCGCTGCTCGAGGTCTAGATATTGAAGATTTACCTCACGTTGTGAACTATGACATGCCTTTCCTAGCGGAAGATTACGTTCACCGAATTGGTCGTACAGGCCGTGCAGGTAAACAAGGTCATGCCGTTTCATTTGTAAATCGAGATGAAGAACTCACGGTTGTTCAGGTTGAAAATCTGATCCAGCAGCGAATTCGCCGTATTGAGCTTGCTGGCTATGAACCAAAACAGCGTGAATCTTACATTGAAAAGCTGCACTCAAAACCAGCATTCAAGAATCGTCAAGGTCGTCGTAATAATCCGAACCAGTCGGCAACAGACCAAGGGTCGGCAGAGCGTCGTCTTGCTATGGTGAAGCGCCTGAAAGCGCGTCGTGGCGCAAAGTAAATTACATCCGTTTTAGATGAAAAGAGCCCCTCAATATAGGGGCTTTTTTTGTTTTGTCGTTTCGCGTTAATTTAGGCCAAGCATATTTGGCTCACCACGATAAATAATGCGATCGTTTCCTCGGTGAATACCAAACGTAACTGTAACAGGTGGATTTTCCTCTTCACTTGTCGTGTTATCCCAATCGTATTTCAGCCAAGAGATGCGATTACCTGAGCCGTCTAAATCCAGATGGAATTGTATTTGCTCGCGTGCTGAGTCAATTTGTCTTGCAACGATATCGGTCATCCTGCCAACATGCATTGTCCCAACTCCAGAAAGCATGGCGTTGTTTGCAGGCGCATGCGACCAAATTGGCGTGCTGAAGTAATATTCACCATTCGCCGTTGTTGAGCTGTCATCGAAGTTAGTCATAAATCGACCGTTTTGCCAAGTTTCTACAGCAAGTGGCACTTTGATCACCATGCCTTGGTTGCCACCTACATCTTGAAAGTTCAAACGACCGAATCGAATGTCTGGTTGTTTTGTGAGTACTTCGCTATCGTCGAAGAAGTTTACCTCATCAACGGCTTTAGTCGTGACTATACCTATTTTGCTGCTGTCACTGTTAGTCCCTTTATTAAATGGGCCATCAGGATATTGCTTATCTGTCGTGTTCTTTTTCCAGCATGGGCTATTGTTACAAGTCGCATTGGTCGAGGGCTTCTCTATAACAAACGTTCCAACACTCGCGCTACCCAGTAGTTTCCAGTCTACCTTCTTAGGCTTAGGCGGCAAAAACCGATCGGAGTATGAGCTTAGCTCGCCTAAATCGAAATGTTGTTGAAGGTTAGACGAAAAGTGGACGTAATTCTTCACGTTTTCCTTATTCGCATTGAGTGCGACAACATCGTAAGTGACTTTCTCAAAAGGTTGATTCATGTAAGCAAAAGTTTGGCCATGTGGGTAGTGCCATTCTTGGTCTTGCACTTGAAAATATTTTGGGTAAAAACGACCAACGTAACGATAGCCTTCGTTCACAGTCATACCTAGATATTTACTTTCTAGGTTTGCTTTTACTCTCAAGCTCCCGACTTCTTCCCAATATAATCCATTAAAGACGAATTGATCATTCTTGGCTGAATTATGCGCCTGAGCCAGTGAGTCACTACTTTTTAGCAATTTTGAGGTTTGGTTCGCTGTCTCTGATGGCGTATGTTGCTCACTCGACAAGACAACCGATGCTGCTGGAGCGTCATCAAGCGTAAAATTACGGGTGATAGAAGCATCACAATAGCGTGCTGATTCAACAGACCCACTTACAGAGCCGTCAGGTTGCCAAATGATTGGTTTCACCGTTAGAGAGAAAAGTTCTCCGGCAGCAAGAAACCCTTCTCCTTGTTCAGAGGTGCCAGAAGGCAAAGCACGTTGGTTGTCACAAATAGCGAGTGTCCATGGTCGCGAGTGCACATTAAATGTCCCTTTCACTTCCACTTTGCCTTCTTCTGGACATTCTTCAAATCCCTCACATTCAAAATGATCGGACAATGTCACTTCAAATATGCCGGACTCGTTCGTGATAAGACCATGTTCAGACAAGCCGTCTTTAAATTCCGCTGAATAGCTAAAGTTTCCTTCACTTCCTCCTAATGGTTGAACCAATGGATGAAAAATCTTAGGCGTACCATTGTAGTTGCTTGCCACTACAGGTTCGCCGGTAGAGGCACAAGCAAGCAATCGCGTATGCACGTTTTCTGGTTTACCTGCAATAACGCGTATTTCATTTAAAGTTGCGCTTTTCGTCTTTGAGTAGGCCTCAAACATAAATGGCGTAAACATAAAGCGAACAGTTTGATGCTTGCTCGTGTCTTTCGCCATAGTGAAAGTTAGTGTGTAGTTGGTATCTAACGAGATCGTATCAATATTATTCGGAACCACTCGAACAACAAGTTCACCATTCTCGTCAGATATAAATTGGTTGGCTCCTAATGTCTGCTGACCTTTAACCACCTCTAAAGTGAACAAGTCAGGGTGTGATAGGACAGCACTGACTTCTGCGCTTACAACTTCTCCATTATTGGTTGTTGTTGCTGTAAATTGCGGAAGATCGTCGCCGCACATCAGTGCCATGTCGTCCGATGGTGTGACGCTGAGGTTTAAGTCGTTCTCCGATGGAGGCTGCATGCTGCAATTCGGAACATCTTGAGGGGTGATTGGACAGATTTGGGAAGAGTAGTGACAATCAGCCTGGTCCAATCCACAGTATTGCGTGTATGTGTTGTCTTGTGCTTTCGTTTGTGCACTTCCTGGCGCTTGTTGGATTTCACCACAAACTTGACTAGGCTGATTTGGAGCGTTGTTGAAGTTCAATGTGTGGAAGTATTTAATTGCTGCGGTGGAACTATAGAATGAGCCACTTAATGTAGCTGACGATCCTACAGATTCAGCTGTACCATAGATCGACATATCTTTTATAATCAGAGAGTTGTGCGCAGAAACATCACCGACGACAAAATGGTCTTGTAAAGGATGGTTTGTTTTTAGGTGTAGTGTTTCGCCTTGTGATTCGACCTTACCACAGATGTTTGTATTAAATACATTGGTCGTGCTGTGTGTCGAAATATCACCAATAATGGTGTTGTACGTTCCATCAATGTGAAGTGTCGAACCTGTTAGCTTAATATTCCCGTCTATGAGAATGTTATGCAGCTTTGTTGGGTAAGCCGATAGAAGATCACCATAGATGACAGTGTGTTTGTTTTGGTAATCGTCGAGGTTTGATGCTTTCTCATTGTTAACTGTTAATCCGGTAGCGAGGGCGTGTAGAGAGATACGTTTATTGGGTTCACCAATCGTATTATTCCCCTCTAACACAATGCCATAATCTGCTTTTAACGTTATCTCTTTTTCCGGTAATGAGGAGACAATTTTATCACCAGCGAGTAGGACTAGTTTCCCTGTACAGCGATAAGTCGTGCCATCGCTTTCGATACTAAAACTCTTGTGTGAGCAAAGTTGACCTAACTCAGATAGATCTTTTACGTCATAAGTGGTGGCGTGTGAGGTTAGCGGTAAAAAAAGAACCGCAGTGAAAATACTGCAAAGACGCATCATCAAATGTCCTAATGAGTGGAACAAGATGGCATCAAGCGAGCGTGAGCAAATGCTCACTGAAATTGGAATAGCTGCGGTACTTTTTTGTTTTGAAGCCGCTTAGTTATTGAACTTTGGTTAATTTTTATTTCGTATGTCATACCAAAGTTTAGCGGCCTTATTACAACGTAAGTGTCAGGTTAGTTCAAGAGGTAAGTGTGATGTGTGTCGCTTTATATGTGTAACTATTTGTTAGTTAAGGATAATGAGTAAGCATGTTGGTTCAGAATCAGGAAGGACGCGATCCTGATTCTGAATGTTTATAACGCTAGGCAGCGTGAACGATGAGTGGGGCCATCTGATATAACTCTTCTAGTATGGCTTTCGTTTGTCTCGAATACACCAGACAATCTCGATCGCCAACGAGCTGAATTGCTCGCACTTTACCTGCAACCAAACATTGCCTAATCGTGCGTAGAACCATTTGGATATCAATTTCTGACGCGCCATCAAGGCTGTTTTTGGTTTTTAGAGATCCAAGGTCGATGCTAATGATTATTTGGTCGCAGTGGTCTAGGTAATTGCCGATCTGTTGCTTAACGTTATTGCGATGACGAAAAGAAAACTCTTTCTCGGTCACCCAATCACAACCTTGATCTTCCGCGTATTCCCACGTTTCCTGCTTCGTCTCTTGCTCACTGACGCCAGCAAAAAACAATCGTACGTTTTGATAGCGAGAAAGAGCAAAATGGAATGCAGAGCCTAAGCGTGGCTCAAGTGTCGGCTTCAAGTTCATGTTATGCCCGATATTTACGACACCCACTTCGTCTCGATAGGATACGACCACAGGTAACATGGACAAGATTGCCTCGGTACAGTTAGTGACTAAAACAGGAATTGAGTGGCGAGAAAGCGAAAGGCTTAATGCTTCCTGAAACTCGCCATTTTCCAGCTTGTCGTGGTTGAAGTGACCAAAGTTTTCAGCGGTTTCATGATCATGCTGTTGGTATAGCCAATCGCTAGCATTTTCCAAACTTTGATCAGCTAATTCAAACGCGCCCTTAGACATGGGTGGCAAATACTCACACACTGTCATAAAAGAAAAAGGGTAATGCTGCGGCTGTTTCACGGTGTGGTGGAGTTTATAGCGTTTGAAAAAGCTTAACATGATGAATTACCTTTCTGGTGGTAGTGCCCTTGCCGCTTGCAGTACATGTAAAATAATGCGCTGCTTATCCTTTTCGACTCGGTGGGCCGGAGCCATCACCGAGACTGCGCCAATCAGTTTGCTTCCTTTCATTACCGGTGCGCTAATACCTGAAACACCAGGGTCAATCTCAGAAGTACTGACGGCATATCCGTGTTTACGGATGGTTGTGAGCTCTTTTTCCCACTCGTCACGTCGGTGATCTTGATTAAAATATCTCAAGATTTTCTCGCATCGACTTTGAGGCATAAAAGCAAGCATCACTTTAGATGAGGCACCGCGCAGCAGAGGTTGACTTTGACCCTGGACGAAGCTGCAACGCAGCGCCTGCATACTTTCTTTCTGTCTGACACAAAGCGCACGATAACCCGCTGGTACCATATAAGCGGCCATTTCCCCGGTTTGTTGTACCAACCTAGCCAGTATGGTTTCGACCATGTCGAGCCCATGTTGCGCGGTCTCATAGCTGTGCATGAGTAATAATGCCGCCGGACCAACGACAAATGTCTTGTCGTGAACGCTTTCTTCGATCAAGTTCCACTCTTTAAGCAGTTTTAAGTGTCGGTAAAGGCTGCTTAAAGGAACGTTCAATTGCTCGCTTAGCGTTTTCGCAGAAACTGGGAACGGACTAACTGCAACTTGCATTAACAACTGCAGTGATTTTTCGTTTACCTGGTTAGCATTAGCTTTGTTTGTCGTCATGAGAGTGTTGTAACGTGTTGTAGGAGTTACGACAAATATAATTCTTAATCACTGAGAAAAGAAAAATAATTTTAATGGGTAATTCTTACATGATGAGAAACAGACAGGTAAAGACTTTCGCAACTACCGATAGACATAACATGGTGTCGAATTAAAGTCTCAGGTTTGAGGCGCTTGATACTAAATTGGAACAGGAGTGATTAAGACATTGTTTAGTTTGCGGTATTACTCAGCGTTTCGCATACTGAGTTAATCCAAACAAATAATGTTAAAAAACGTGAGTTGCTAGCGGGTATCGGAATCGAGGTACCATCTCAGTAAATCGGTTTTATAAAAGGTTACTTTTATATGCTGAATAAGGCGATTTTTAAAAAAGCCATCATTTTTCTTCTGCCTATTCCCTTGGTTATTGGAGAGGTTTTGTATTTAGCTCGTGAAAGCGTGCAAAACAATCTCAATCATTTATTAGAAAAAAATGTGCAAATTGCAGATGAAATTTTATTCCAAATAGAGACAGAAAACCGCACGGCGCTGCTACACCCTGAGCGATGTGAAGAGCTCCAGCAAAGCTTAATGTTTGAACGAGATATTGAAGAAATGCTCATTGTGAAAGAGGGAGTCATTACTTGTTCTTCGAAATTGGGAAGTATCTCTAAACCGTTAGCTGAGCACATCACCTTTCCCAAGGGACAAACGCTAGCGCTTGGTAGTGTTGATAGCTTGTACGATCAGTTTTTGCTAGTGGTAACGGAAGGAGAGCGGGGTTATCAAGCCGTAACGATTATCGATCATGACTACTTTAATGCGACAATAGGGTTTAACAACGATTTACGCCTAAAACGTTCTGCGCTGTTTATCCATGAGCAAGTTTCACCTGAAGGAGCATTAAGAGCGGGAAGTAATCCTATCGGTATCAAATCGTCGCAAATGTTTGAGTATGAAGCTTTGAGCGAAGCCAGCGATCTTTTCGTCAAACAGAGAACACTTTCCTATTTTTTGTACTCAATTCCAATTATTTTCGTGATCTACCTTTGTTTGTATGCGTTGAATAAATTTATTGATCCTCATCGCAATTTGATACTGGATCTTAAAAGAGCGATAAAAAGAGGAGAGTTGACCCTGTATTACCAACCGCAAGTTAACGTTGATACCGGCCAGTTATTCGGGTTTGAAGCGCTAGTGCGATGGGAGCATCAAAGTAAGGGGTTCATTTCTCCGGATGAGTTTGTCCCTGCGGCAGAGCAAAGTGGATTGGTTTTTTTACTTACTGATTTCGTTCTGGATAAAGCGGCAGAGGACTTCAGTAAATTAGGCTTTGATCAGCCTGTCCACCTTGGTATTAACGTGCCGCCTGGTTATTTAGTCGGACCAAACGCGATCAGAAAAATTCAATTGCTCGACAGACAGTTGAGCCGAAACAAAGTCTCATTAGGGGTAGAGATAACGGAGCGTCAGCTCATTGATTCAGAGGCGAGAAAATGCATTGCAGCGCTGCGAGTGCATGGTATTGATGTGCTGATCGATGATTTTGGAACTGGCCAAACCTCGTTAGCATTTCTACAGCACATGCGCATAGATTACTTAAAAATCGATAAGTGCTTTGTCGAAACCATTGGTATTCCTAGCCTTAGTGCTTCTGTCTTAAAAGCGATGGTTCATTTCGCGGAAGAATTACAAGTACAATTGATCGCTGAAGGCGTGGAAACCATAGCGCAAGCTGAACACTTAAAGCAGATGGGAGTGAGATATCATCAGGGATACCTGTACTCCAAACCATTACCTTATGAGCAGCTTGCGCAGCGAAGTCATTATGATTGGTAGACGTTAGCTCTATAACACTGAGCATTTTCATCAAACACAAACTCTAACTCATTTTTGATGCTATCTAAGCGGTCTTCTTGGTAGTGAGATACATACAATAGTTGGCTTAAATTCTCTCTAGCGATGAGTTCAAGTGTGTTCTTAACTAACCGTCTACCCAAAAAATCTAACCCTTGATACGGCTCGTCCAAAATCAATAATGTGGGTTGTTTCACGATGGCTCTTGCAATCAGTAATAGTCGCTGCTGACCGTACTCTAATTGCTTGAATGAGGTTTTTTTGTACTGGCTCATATGTAAGATATCGAGCCACTCGTTTGCAATATTCATCTCTTTGCGAGTTGGCTGGTTATACAACCCAATCGAATCGTAAAATCCTGACAAAATGACTTCTAATGCGCTGCAATTGACTCGATATTGGAGGTGTAGCGCTGAAGACACCATACCGATATGCTGCTTAATTTCCCAGATTGTCTCGCCAGTACCACGCTTTTTACCAAAAATATCAATGTCATTGCTGTAGCATTGCGGATGATCGCCAAAGATCAATCCAAGTAAGGTACTCTTTCCACAACCATTTGGGCCTTTGACCTGCCAATGTTGGCCCTTGTCTATGCGCCAGTTCAAGTCAGTAAAAATCTTCTTATCGGTGTATTCGACAGCCCCATTCTTTAGTTCAAATATTGGGTTGTTGAATGGCGTCGAGTGCTGATGCTGACGTATCAAGCTCATCATTTCTTCACTCTGTTGCTCTGACTGAGATTTTATTTGTCCAATGATTGGATGATTATCCCAACTGGACTTATCCATTGTACTATCAAGCTTTCCTGCACTGAAAAGCGCGATGCTATTGATCCACTCAGGCATGTCAGATTCGCGAGAGAAGGTTATGAGTAGTTGCACATTTTGAGAAAGCGAGTGTAAATAGCGAGCGAGAGCAGCTCGGTGCGCAATATCTAAGCCAGTAAATGGATTATCGAGTAATACTAAGTCAGGTTGTGTGGCTAAAGCTCGGGCGAGCATTACTCTTCTGGTTTCTCCGGTAGAGAGAACGCGGAAGCCACTATCTCTAAGATGACTTAGGTCGAGATCATTAACTAGCTGTTCAGTTAAGTTAGTGTCTTGGCTCTGTTCTAGGATTAATGAATAAACAGTGCTTCCTTGGTCGATACGATCAAGAAAATCCGTATCATCCTTTTCTAATTCTCTTTCCAGTAATCGCTGTTGCTCTGATAACGACACTTGCGCAACGGACAGCCCATTTAGCTCAATTTCCCCACTATTTGGTGATATTTCATCACAAATAAGGTCTCCAAGCAGAGAGCCAATATCTCCATCCGCGCTGAATATCCCCCAAGACTGCTGAGTGTTAATTTTCCAATCGTCAATAAACAAGTGTGTCGTGTTTCTCTTAGCTGCAATCTGACGAAAGTGAATAGTCATTGTGTTTGTCTTCCTTGTTTTCGCTTTAGTGGATTACTTATAACAATTTACGAACTCAGTACGGAAGCGCTTTTGTGTATTAATTTTGAACAGTGCTCAGTCTTGTGCATATTAACGAAGCCTTGTATTAAAGGATAAAAATGCGACTAGAGTCATTAAGTAACAAGTAAGCTTGTCAATAATTTTGTTTTATTTTTGAATCAACCTATCATTATGCATGTAAATGTTATGCTGATAAATTCATATTTGCCGTTTGTTAATTAATCAATGTAAGGACACATGTTTATGAGTGAAACGGAATACGATTACCCTTCGAGTTACAGCCTAGTCTCCATTACCGATACCTCCAGTTACATCAAATATGCCAGTGAAAACTTTAATGAAGTAGCGGGGTTTGATGAAGGGGAGCTTATCGGTAAACCCCACAATGTTGTGCGTCATCCTGATATGCCAAAACAGGCTTTTAAAGATTTATGGACTCACCTGAAAACTGGCAAACACTGGATGGGAATGGTCAAAAATCGACGTAAAAACGGTGGCTATTATTGGGTTGACGCGTTTGCTTCTCCTATAAAATCTAATGGTGAAGTTGTGGAATACCAATCAGTGAGATTTAAACCTGAGCGTATACACATCCAGCGAGCGGAAAAAGCGTATTCGAAGCTTCGAAATAATCGTAAGCCGTGGAAAATGTATCTTCCTCGTACACGTTTGTGGATGAGATCGGCCTTCTTCCTTTTAATTTCAAACCTTCTTGGCTTACTCATTCTACAAATGAATCAATCACCAGTGATAGCGTTTGGCGTTGTTGCGTTACTTTCCGTTTTCTCTATTTATGTATTAACCAGACCAGTTGAGAAGCTCGCTAAACAGGCTAGGCAAGACTTCAATAATCCACTCATGGAATATATTTATTGCGGAAGAATCAACGATCTGGCTGAGATTGAGCTGGGTATGAAGATGCGTAAGCAATTTGCCAATGCGCTATTGGGGCGCGTTGGCGTGTCTGTAAAAGACTCTTGCGAAGAAACGCGCGCAAGTGCTAACAGTGCTGCGACAAATAGCCAGCAAGTGACGGAGAACTTAAGCGCACAGAAAGTGGAGATTGACTCGGTCGCAACAGCGGTCAACGAGATGCAAGCCTCTTCTTCTGAGATATCAAATAATGCTCAAGCGACCGCCGAGGCTACGTTAGAGGCGCAAAATACGATGATAGACAGCCGTAGCGTTATCGATAATGTTAACCAATCGGTTTTAGAGTTGGTTGATGAGCTAGGCGAAATATCTAAAGTGGTCATACGTTTGAACCAACAAACCGAGCAAATTGGAACCGTTGTTGAAGTCATCAATGGTATTGCCGAACAAACTAATTTATTAGCGTTGAACGCTGCAATTGAAGCCGCGAGGGCAGGCGAACAAGGCAGAGGGTTTGCCGTTGTAGCAGATGAAGTGAGAACCTTAGCTAAAAGAACTCAGGAATCGACAACAGAGATTAAATCGGCCATTGAAGGGATTCAAAATGGGAGCAAATCAGCGGTTTCTGCGTTAGAGAAAGGTAATGAAATGTCGACCGGAACGGTAACATTGCTAGGTACTGCTTTGGATAGCATTCAACAACTGGAATCCCTTGTTCAAGACGTCGTCGAACGAAACCAACAAATTGCGGTCGCGATAGAAGAGCAGGTTTATGTAACGGATGAAATAAATGAAAACATCCAGTCGCTTAATTTAAAGTACAGTGAATCGTATGAACTGATGACTGAAACGAACCATATGAACACCAAAGTGCAAAATTGTACCAATGACCTGTCTGAAATGATTAAAAAGTTTGCTTAAACTTTAGAAAATCTAAAAGCCCGCTAAACATTAGCGGGCTTTTAACTGGAATATAGTGAAGTGCCGGATTCGTTTACGAGCGAGGATTTCTAAATCTCGTTTTTTAAGAGCTAAAACGACGAAAGCTCGCAATAAATGCGAGCTCTCTAAATAAGTGGCGGAGAGATAGGGATTTGAACCCTAGATACGCTATTAACGTATGCCGGTTTTCAAGACCGGTGCTTTCAACCACTCAGCCATCTCTCCGTTGTGGGCGGTATAATAAGGAGCATAGTCCGACTTGTAAAGTGCTGAATTATAATAGAAGTACTGTTTGCTTGTTTTATGATCACTGATGTGATGTTGGACAGTTTGAAAACGGAGTGAAAAAGGGACAAAAAGTACCAATTTATAGAGTTTTTACTTTATATTGGCGCACGTCAATAAAATGGTGTTTTATTGTTATCTTGCTGATATATAAGACATAACATGCTTTTAGGGTACATGTGTTCGCCCGAAAGTATTTGCAAGACTTTGTGAACTAATTCAAAATTAACTGGTATAGCCAGTTGTGCTTAGAATTCTTAAGGGTGTTTATGAAGGTCACAAATCTATTTAAAGACAAAGTTGATGCGATTTCTGCTCATCAATCCGAGTTTATGAATTGGATGTCTCCAACGTTACGCGATTATTGGAGTGACTTTTTGGGGAAAGCTCAAAATAGCTTTCTTTTCTCAAAAGTTCGTGATCACCAGCAGCCAGCCGTCAACGAAGAAGTTGCACCTCAACCTGCACCGATCGTAATGGCACCTGAGGCTCAAAAGCTTTATGACGAGTTAAGTGAAAAAATTGGCGAAGTTATTCACACTGGTGATTGGGTTCATGTGTCTCAAGAACGTATTAACCAATTTGGTGCGGTAACGGAAGACATGCAATGGATTCATACTGATCCAGAGCGTGCTTCAACTGAATCTCCATTTAAGACAACTATCGCTCATGGCTTTTTAACATTAGCATTGCTGCCTAAACTGACGGATTCAGTCGATCCAGACAAGCCAATGTTCCCAACAGCTAAAATGGTAGTTAACTTGGGTTTAAACCAAGTCCGTTTCCCTTACCCTGTCAAAGCAGGCAATAATGTTCGTGCAGTCAGCACGTTAACAAAAGTAACGCCAATCAAAAAAGGTTTGGAGATTGAGCGCGAAATTAAAGTGGAAATTGAAGGTATTCGTCGACCTGGTGCGGTTGTGGTCTCTGTAATTCAACTGCATTTCTAATTCCGAAACCGGATAGAACACGACATAGTAAAAGAGAGCATCAGGGTGCTCTCTTTTTCATTTTTACTGATTAAAGTTTTTTACTGGCGTATAACCGTAATCTGCAATCGCTTTTTGTCCCTGCTCTGAACGAAGGAAAGCGATAAAACCTTTACCTGCATCGCTAATCTTATCTACTTTGTATAGCACTAGGAATGGTCGCGCCAACTTGTACTTATGATTGCTAATGTTTGTCGAGGTTGGGTCAATACCATCTAACTGAATCGCCTTGATCGAGCGATCTACTGACCCTACAGAGATAAAACCAATGGCGCGAGTGTTATGGTTAACAATGGTTTTTACCATGCTGTTGCTGTTTACAACCAAGTTGTTTGGGCTGATATCCGAGACAAGGCGATCATTAACGATTTTGGTCAGTCCCAGCAAGCTTTCGAAGCTGTAACGTGAACCTGAAGACGCTTCTCTAGTAACCACCGCGATAGGCTGATCTGCGCCCCCGACCTCTTTCCAATTCTTAATCTTACCTTTGTAAATATCAAACAGCTGTTGCTGAGAAAGGTTTTCTACAGAGTTGGTACGGTTTACAACAACAGCGAGGCCATCATAAGCGATAGGGTATACATTGAGATCTTCACCTTTTTCGCTTTCAGTCAGATAGCGAGAGCTCATGCCTATTTCGGCTACTCCTTTATTGACCATGGTGATACCAGCACTCGAACCAATGCCCTGAACAGCAACGTAATCGTCTGGGTGTGTTTTGTTGTATTCCTCAGCAAGTACATCCATCACACGAGCAACCGACGTTGAACCCGAGATGTTGATTTCTTTTGCAATGGTAGGGAGGGAGACTGCTATGGCCAATAACGTCGCCACAGTAAAACGTAACATATTAAACTCCATATACGGGATAAAGCAGAGTTTATGATATTGCGTTCAGGTTACACTTTTGTGAACTGTTAGCGCTAAACAGGGGAATTGTTTCTAGTCAAGAGGTGATGGAGCTAGCGTTTCCAAGTGGACTGAGATGATAATCTGGGCAAATGATAATATAGCTATCTTATACTTGAGTTAGGTAGATAACTACCATCGGTGATGATGTAAAGGTTATATACTAGGATCGACAGCTCTAACTATCATCCATCGGGAGAACGTTGATGTCAGTGTCCCAAATGGCGACAAGTCGTTTATACAAATCAGTTCAATCGCTCTGCTCTGCGCGTAATGCTAACTTGCCTGTCGAACAGGGCAAGTGCCTCTATGAGCTAGTAGAAAATGGCGTTGAGCTTCATCGGGCGCATTTTCTCCTCGACTCCCAGCATAGCGAGTATACTTCTCCCGTCGCGAAGATCATGTTTGATGAGGAAAACCAACTTTGGTATTTCTATGTTCCCACATATCACAACGAGCTGTTAAGGTGGGTGCCTTATAAGCCACTTCCATTTAGCCGAATGCTTGAGGACTTACTCAACGAGTTGGAGCGCGATCCTCAAGCGTGTTTTTGGGAATAGGGCGAGCCCAACGGATGCGAATGCCGACATGATTTATACTTTAGGCCTAACAACTTGGTTTCTAAAGTCTTTGGGGGTCATGTTGTAAACGGATTTAAATGCTGTACTGAAATGCGCTGCACTTTTAAAACCAGACTCAAACGCTATTTCTGTTATTGATTTTTCTGACTTGCGCAGTTGGGTTGCTGCGAAGTTTATCCGTTTCACCTTTAATATCTGAGAAAACGAAAGATCATCTGCGGCGAGGCGACGTTTTAAGGTCGCGATGGACATGCTCATATGAGCCGCTAAGCCTTCTAGCGTGATGTCTTTTTCAATATTACCCTCAATGTACTTAATGGCTTTTTGAGAGTCGCTCAGGCTACTTGCATCATCTATGATAGATAGAATGTTTGGCTCTACCTCAACCATCAACGACAGCAATGCCATTGCGATATGGCTTTGTGTGTAGTTTGGAGCATTGCGACTCGCTAACTTAACCAACATGTCCTTCAATTGTGCTACTTCGCTACTGGATTGCGTTGAAAAAGGATAGAAGCGCCTTTCTTCCGTTTTGGAACGTAGCATCGGGTGCGCTTTCTTAAAGTCACAGAATATATTTGGATTGAAGACTAAAGCCAGTGCTTTAAAGCCTCCGTCGCTAGAGACGGCTTCTGCACTGCTCAGATCTGCGGAGTTATAGAGTGTGAAATCTCCGGCTTTAAGTTCAAATTGCTCGCCATTAGGTTGATGAACTAATAGGGCACCTTCTTCAACAATATATAACCCATTATGTGTTGCAGTGTAACGCTCACTTTTGCGCGCAGTGAAGTGATTAAAGCGAATGATCTCAATGTTCGGCATACTCTTTCTTATCGTTTTACATAACAAATAAAAAAGGCGCTCAATAGAGCGCCTTTTAACTTCATTCGGTATTATTCACTTACAGTCTGTTCTGTTTGTGCTGCTGGTTGTTCAGCGAATACCTGGGTTGGCTTTGCAACTAAACTGCGGTTTTCTTGGTTTACGTCCGTAAGGACAATTTCCAATGTATCCCCAAGTTTGTATACGACCTCTTTATCGATAGAGATGGTACCGTTGTCGCCATTGCACTCAATTCTTTCTTTATTATCAAGAATTAGTGCACCAGGAATAAAGGCTGCTGCGCCATTTTCGAGAAGTCGGACACGTGCGCCTGCACGATTAATATCGAAAATCTCACCTGTGAAACAAGTTTTCTTGCTCGGCTCATCAGCAAGCGTGCGTGCATATAGCCAATCTGAGACATTTCGCTCAGCGATTTTATGATGTTTACGATGTAGAGCTAGCTCTTCGCCTACTTGGTCATCTGGTTTTTGTACAGGTTCTTTACCAAGGATGACGGCCTTCAACATACGGTGGTTGATCATATCACCGTATTTACGAATTGGTGATGTCCAAGTTGCATAGATGTCTAAACCCATTGCATAATGAGGCAGAGGCTGATTACCCACTTCGCTGTATGCTTGGAACTTACGAATACGGTTATCTAGATAAGACGTTTCTTGAGCAGCCAACCAGCGGCGCAACGCAGCAAAGCCTTCTAGTGTAGCAATAGACTCCGCTGTGAACTCCAACTGGCCTTCTGGATTGACAAGTTTAACCACTTCCTCAATCTTCTCGCTCTTGATACCTGCATGCGTATTGAAGACACCTGTTTCAAATTTATCGCGTAATGTACGACCTGCACAGATGTTTGCGGTAATCATGGATTCTTCGACAAGGCGGTTTGCACTGCGGCGCATGTCTGCGTGGATAGCGATTACATCGTTATCTTCACTGAGCTCAAAACGGTAGTCAGGGCGGTCTGGGAAGACCACTGCGTTTTTCTCACGCCATTCAGCGCGAGCAAGAGAGAACTCATAAAGATCACGAACGATGGTCGCGATCTCTTCAGATGGCTGCCATGCTTCAGAGCTGTCGTGTTCTAACCAATCAGACACGTGATCGTATGCTAGGCGTGCATGTGATTTGATGTTTGCCGCGAAGAATTTAATATCGTCGCCAATCACACCATCTTTACTTACCGTTACGGTACAGCAAATAGCAGGGCGGGTTTCACCTTCAATCAGAGAACATAGGTTGTCCGCTAAATCGCGAGGTAGCATCGGGATGTTGCGGCCTGGAAGATAAATAGTATAGCCACGTTCACGCGCTACTTTATCCATTTCATCTTCAGGTGTGATGTAGGCGGTTGGGTCCGCAATAGCGATGGTGAGTTCGAAATCGCCAGATACGGTTTTCTTCGCGTACAGCGCATCGTCCATATCTTTAGTCGACTCACCGTCGATAGTGACGAATGGAACATGAGTCATGTCTACGCGTTCTAGCTCCGCGTCGTCTTTCAGTTCCCAGTTATCGATGCCTGCTGGCTCAGAGTTTGGTAGATCGTTTTGAGCAAGCGTTACCCACCAAGGCGCAATTTTATCATTCGCGTCAGTGATTTTTTCAGAAATTTCTACGAAGAAAGAGTTATCACCTTTTAGAGGGTGGCGAATAAGATGTGCGACAACCCAATCACCTTCGGCGAACTCGTCAGGTTTTAGACCTTTCTTTAGTTTCGCTTTAAGAGATAGCTTTTTAAGCTGTGGGTGATCAGGTGCTACGTTGAGCTTGCCTTTGAACATTTTTACTCGACCAATAAAGCGAGTCACGGCTTGTTCCAGCAGCTCTTGTGGCTCTGCAACTTCGCGTTCATTTTCGGTGCGGATAATGGCGACGACTTTGTCACCGTGCATGCACTTTTTCATGTACGCAGGCGGGATGAAGAAGCTAGTCTTACTGTCCACTTCCAAAAAGCCAAAGCCTTTATCTGTGGCTTTTATTGAGCCTTCTTTTTTAGGCAGGTTTTCTTGGATTTGCTGCTTAAGCTGAGCGAGTAGTGGGTTATCTTGAAACATCTTTTCTTAAATTACCTATGGAGTTGGGCACACTATAATCATTGCGAGCTATTATTACTACCTGTGGAGCGTAATTTCGCCGTGAATTTTGCCTATTTAACCACGAGAAATTGGCTTAAATATTGATGAAATTCTCATCTGTGAGCTACGCGAATCTACGGGGAATGGTAGGGCTGGTGGAAAAATATGCTAAAAATACCATTGTTGAGAATAAATTGTGATGTAATTCAATTTTTTCTGGATTTTTTTATGCTTTTAAGGAATAATCCGCCTCCCTTAGTCGTCCCTAATGGCTTATCGCGGTTGTGTACTGTGCTGTGTTCCCGTCTGAATGGAATCAGTATCTGGATGGATCAGTATCGAATTGGAAGAGCATATGGGACTGTTTTTTTGTTTAATTAAGTAGGATCCCAATGCAAGATTCTGTTATTCAATTCAGTGATTTATCTCTGAATGATTCTATCCTTTCTGCTCTAGACGGAATGGGTTTCGTGTCACCAACTCCAATTCAGGCTGCGGCAATCCCACACCTATTGGAAGGTGCTGACGCGCTGGGTAAAGCTCAAACAGGTACAGGTAAAACAGCAGCGTTCTCTCTGCCTCTTCTCAACAAACTCGATCTAAACCAACGCAAACCGCAAGCGATTGTACTTGCTCCGACTCGTGAGCTGGCAATTCAGGTTGCAGCGGAAATGAAAAACCTTGGTAAAAATATCAAAGGTTTGAAAGTTCTAGAGATTTACGGTGGCGCATCTATTGTCGACCAAATGCGTGCTCTTAAAAGTGGCGCTCATGTAGTTGTTGGTACTCCAGGCCGTGTTCAAGATCTGATCAATCGCGAACGTCTACACCTAGACGAAGTTAGTACTTTCGTTCTTGATGAAGCAGACGAAATGCTAAACATGGGTTTCGTAGATGACGTAACTGCGATCATGGAGCACGCTCCAGAGTCAGCACAACGCGTTCTGTTTTCTGCAACTATGCCTCCAATGCTGAAGAAGATCGTTGAACGTTTCCTTCGTGACCCTGTAACGGTTGACGTTGCTGGTAAAAACCACACTGTAGACAAAGTTCAACAACAGTTCTGGGTAGTGAAAGGTGTAGAGAAAGATGAAGCGATGTCTCGTCTTCTTGAAACTGAAGAAACTGACGCGTCAATCGTATTCGTACGTACTCGTCAAGATACTGAGCGTCTGGCTGACTGGCTATCTGCACGTGGTTTTAAAGCAGCTGCACTGCACGGTGACATTCCTCAGTCTCTACGTGAACGTACTGTTGATCACATCAAACAAGGTGTTATTGACATCCTAGTTGCAACTGATGTTGTAGCTCGTGGTCTTGACGTTCCACGTATTACGCACGTATTCAACTACGACATCCCATTTGATGTTGAGTCATACATCCACCGTATCGGTCGTACTGGCCGTGCTGGACGTAAGGGTAAAGCGATCCTTCTAGTTCGCACTAACCAAATTCGTATGCTTCGCACTATCGAGCGTGTAACTAAGTCATCTATGGAAGAAATCCAACTTCCTCTACGTGACCAAGTTGCTGAAGCTCGTCTAGCTAAGCTAGGCGCTGAGCTTGAAGCAGAGAAAGAGCACAAAGCACTAGACAAATTTGCTGAGCTGGTAGAGAAACTACAAAGTTCTCTAGACATCGACCCAGCAACACTTGCTGCTATGCTTCTTAAGCGTCAGCAAGGCAAACGTCCTCTGTTCTACATTGGCGAAGACCCAATGGTTGAAGCAATTGAGCGTGACAAGCAACGTCGTAAAGAGCGCCGTGAAGGTGGTCGCGACGGCGGTCGTAACTTCAACAACCAAGACTGGGATACTTACCAGCTTCAAGTTGGTCGTGAGCAAGGCGTTCAAGTTAAAGACATCGTTGGCGCTCTAGCAAACGAACTAGGTCTAGGTAAAGGTTCTATCGGTGCGATCAAGCTAGCTCAAGGTCACACATTCGTACAGCTACCTAAAGCAATGACTTCAGACGCGGCGAACAAGCTAAGCAAACTACGTATCCGTCAACAAGATGTTGGTGCTGTAGTATGTGACTTCGATGATTTCCGCGAGTCTCGTGGTGGTCGCCGTGACGGTGGTCGTCGCGATGGTGGTCGTCGTGATGGCGGTGGTTACCGTGGCAACCGCGAAGGCGGCAACCGTGGTGGTGATCGTCGTGAAGGCGGCCGTCGCGAAGGTGGTTTCCGTGGTAACCGTGACGGCAACCGCGATGGTAATCGTGAAGGTGGCGAACGTCGTTTCGATCGCAACCGTGGTGGTGATCACCGTGGTGCACATCGTGGTGAACGTGGTCACGGTCGTGGCCGTCGTACAGACGCATAATCACGAGTGATTAAAGCGACGTTTTAAGTTGCTACAAAAAGAATTGAAAGCCGAGCAAAGCGCTCGGCTTTTTTATGCGCGTCTAATACGGTTTTGCTTTTCATCGTGTTTGTTTACCCAACTTATTACTTCGTCTAAGGGCAGGGCAGAACAAGTAACCCTGAATGATGTCACAGCCTCGACTTCTCAAAAAATGCAGTGTGTCCATGTCTTGAACGCCTTCTGCTACGACCGAATACCCTAATCCATGTGCTAGCGCAATCGTGTTCTCAACGATAGAGCGGGAGCCTTCAGTGCGGCTTGCTGTGAAAAGAAATTAACCAGCTTACCTTGAAACGTATTATCAATCTTTCGACGTTTTTGAGGTTATCTCATAATTTGAATCAGTCATTGGCCTTCAGGTTGTGTCATGTCTTCGATAGACTCAAAGTAGTATTTACGATAAGGGAGCCCAGTAAGAGCGTCATGGACGGCATTGCGCTTCTCTCTTTCAGCAACAGTATGAAGCTTTAATATCGAATCGTTGCTCCACTTAATCACCAGCACGACAAAGATACTGCCGCCAAAAAGTATAAGAGAAACCCCCGTTTCTAAGAGAGAAGTAATAGGTTTTTGCATGATAGCGTGCAAAAAAACGGCATAAGCAAAAATGAAACAGCTGATTAACAATAATAGGAAAGTCCACCCGGTTACGTCAGTTTTCGAGCAGATGTTTTTTGTCATCTGCCATCCCCAGCAGAGCAAAATCAAACCTAAGATCACTAATAGAAATGCAATAGTGGGCACATTATTACCCCGATTTATTGATTGGTTTGTTATTTTTGTTCACCCAATAAACAACGTAGCTTATATATCTGACTTTGTACAAATTGACCTATTCATAAATTATGTTTAACAAGTGATATTTTTTAGTCTTCAAATAAAATCAAAACTTGCTACAGATCAACAAAATTTGTTCAATCAAATCGCTTTTACTAAAAGATTGTTGAAAGATTAAAAAATTATTGAATAATAGAGGGGCAAACAAGAAGTACGCAGCGCACAAGCGCTATTACAACCTCTGCTCTACAACAGGATAACTATTTCATGTCTAATTCGTTTGTACTGGTGATCAACTCTGGTAGCTCTTCATTAAAATTTGCTGTTATTGATTCTGAAACCGGTGAAGCTTTGGTATCAGGTATTGGTGAGTGTTTTGGCCTACCTGAAGCTGAAATCAGTTGGAAATATCAGGGAGAAAAAACCGTTGAAGCAATTCCAGCTGGCGGTAACCATCATCAGTACGCTGTTGAGCGAGTGGTAAAACTACTCGAAACTCTAGGTTTGAGCTCAAAATTTGTCGCTGTAGGCCATCGCATTGTCGCAGGCGGTGAAACCTTTAAAGGAACTGTGAAAGTTGATGAAACAGTTATTCAAGAAGTAGAGCGCCTTGCTGAACTTGCACCACTTCATAACAAAGCGAACGCTGAAGGCATGAGAGCGGCAATGGCGGCGTTCCCTTCACTGCCTCAATTTGCTGTATTCGACACTGCTTTCCACCAAACAATGCCAGCCAAAGCCTTTATGTACGCACTTCCTTACGAGCTTTACGAAGAGCATAAAGTGCGTCGTTACGGTGCTCATGGCACAAGCCACTACTACGTAAGCCGTGAAGCAGCGAAAATGCTAGATAAGCCGGTTGAAGAAAGCAGCTTTATCACTGTGCACTTAGGTAACGGTGCATCAGTGAGTGCGGTTAAAAATGGCGAATGTGTTGATACAAGTATGGGTTTGACGCCGTTAGCTGGCCTAATGATGGGCACTCGCTGTGGTGACCTCGACCCAAGTGTTATCGAGTTCCTTTTCCGTAAAGGCTGGGAAAAAGACGAAGTGTTCGAGATGATGAACAAGAAGTCAGGTTTCTTAGGTGTATCTGGTGTGACAAGTGATGCTCGTGGCGTACTAGAAGCAATGGAAGCGGGGAATTCACGTGCGAAGTTGGCATTTGAGATCTTCACTTACCGCGTTGCGAAATACATTACATCCTACCTCGCGGCTCTGGATTCATTAGACGGCATCATCTTCACTGGTGGTATTGGTGAAAACTCACTACCAATTCGTCGTGAAATCTTGAAAAACCTAAAACTGTTAGGTTTTGTTGAAGATCAGAAAGGTAACGAAGATGCAAGATTTGGTAACGCAGGTGTTATTGCAACATCTGAGTTGTTAGGTGCCAAAGCTCTTGTTATTCCTACTAACGAGGAATTTGTGATAGCCAAACAATCGGTTGAGCTATTGTAATATATAACGAAAACAGAAAGTTAAAAGCGAGCCTCGTGCTCGCTTTTTTATTTAAAGCAATTTGGTAATTACTCTTTGAGTTTCAGAGCTTCGCGCTTTTCGATTAAAAAATCCATCAAGACGCGGATTTTTTTCGGCATATGCTCTCGTGAAGGCATATATAAATAAAACCCTGGAAACTCTTTGCACCAAGGTGTCAGAACTCGGGTCAATTTTCCCTCATCTATGTGCTTTTCCACCCATAAATCAATATGCTTCACTAAACCCACACCCTGTATTGCAGCTTGTAACATACTATAGTCATCATTAAAAATAGCATTGCCTTTAGGCTCGAAAACGAGGGTGCGCTTTGCAACATCTGGAGAGGTTAGCGACCAATGATCAATTGTTCCGCTAGAGGTAAAACGATAAGCAAGGCAATTGTGACCTTCTAAATCCTCAGGAGTTTGAGGTAGTCCATTTTGCCTAAAGTATTCAGGAGAGCCCACTATTGCCGTTGTTAACGGCGGAGTAATAGGGATCGCAACCATATGTTCATCTAAGCTTAATCCTAAGCGAATGCCCGCGTCAACGCCCTCTGCGACGATGTTAGAAAACCCATCATCCATGATTAGCTCTAGGCGTATTTTAGGATAACGAGAGAGGAACTCACCTAGATAGGGCTCAATAAGCAGCCGAGCAGCGGTTCTTGATACACTGATACGGATTAATCCCGAAGGCTCAAGATGAGAGTCGTTCAATTCGTTAACGACCTGCTCAATGTTCACCAATGAAGGTTGCAAAATATCAAGCAGACGTTGGCCTTCTTCCGTCAGCGACATACTTCTGGTGGTTCGATTAATTAACCGAACTTGTAGCTGTTGTTCTAACGCTTTTAGGTGTTGTGATAAGGCAGCACGGGTTACCCCCATTTCTAAGGCTGCTTTGGTGAAACTGCGATGGCGAGCAATATGTGCAAACCACGTCAGTGATGAAATTAAAGAAGGTTCGATTCTCATTTGTTAAGTATAACTAAACAGTCATGTAGATAAAACGATATTTATCCGAAACAGTGTGTTGACTAATATTACATCGAAGCTTAGGTCAGCCTGAGATGAACAGTTAACCTCTAATGGAGAATGTCGCTATGTCTAAAGTCACTTTCAAAAATCTCAATGGTCAAGGTATTGAGATTTCAGCGGTTATCAACTTCCCTACAGATTTTGATGCAAGTAAACAATATGCGGCGGTTGTTGTTTCACACCCAGGTGGTGGCGTAAAAGAGCAAACCGCAGGCCTATATGCGAGTAAACTTGCAAAAAGCGGCATAATTGCCATTGCGTTTGACCGTTCGTATCAAGGTGAAAGTACAGGTGAGCCTCGCCAAATGGAAAACCCTTACACGAGTACTGAAGACGTGAGCGCAGTCGTCGACTATCTGACAACGTTAGAGTACGTCGATAACGATAAAATTGGCGCAATGGGGATTTGTGCTGGTGCGGGCTATAGTGCAAATGCAGCGATCAATGATCGTCGAATCAAAGCACTGGGTATGGTTAGTGCCGTAAACATTGGCCAAATGTTCCGTAATGGTTGGGATAATTCGGTTAACGATGCTGACGCTGTTGGTTACTTAGAATTTGGTTCGAATGCTCGCACAACCGACACGAATGGTACAGAATTCGCGACTATTCCTCTAGCTCCGATGCGTGAAGAAGATGCCTCAAATGCAGAGCTACGCGAAGCTTGGGAGTATTACCACACACCACGTTGTGAACATCCAAATGCGCCGGGTTTTGCTCTAACTCGTAACTTAAACCAGATCATTACTTACGATGCGTACCACAAAGCGGAAGCATTCCTAACTCAGCCAATTCTTGCTGTCGTTGGTAGTGACGCAGGCAGCAAATGGATGAGTGATGACCTGATAGAACGTGCAGCGAGTTCAGATAAAACCTTGTATGCCATTGATGGTGCAAACCATATGTCGCTTTATGATGTTGCCGAATACGTCGATGACGCAGTATCCCAACTCGCATCTTTCTTCCAACGCACTCTTTAATATTCCCGATGAAAGGCTCAATTGCTTCGAGCCTTTCTGCTCTCAAGGCTTTTTACTCTTAAGATATTGATTATGAATATGCAAAAAATCACTTTTAGAAATGCTGATATGTCTTGGGATATGTCTGCATTAATTTTATTCCCAGAAGGCTTCAATGAATCGAAACGCTACCCAACAATGATAAGTGTTCATCCTTTTGGTAGTTGTAAAGAACAAACATCCAGCGCTGTCTATGGTAAAGCCCTTGCTGAGTTAGGTTACGTCGTGATCGCATTTGACGCGAGCTTCCAAGGAGAATCGGGAGGATTGCCTCGCTACGTAGAAGACCCAAGTCAACGTGTTGAAGATATCAGTCGCGTTATCGACTATGCAGTAACTTTACCATATGTCGATGAGAATAGAATTGGTGGACTCGGTATCTGCGGCGGTGGTGGTTACATGATCAATTCAGCCCTAACCGAAAAGCGCTTGAAAGCTGTCGTAGGTATTACGCCTGTTAACTTAGGCCGCTTGTTCCGTGAAGGCTTTAGTATGTACGACCCTATCGCCAATCTTGAGGCTATGGCTGCACAGAGAACAGCCGAAGCTCGCGGCTCAGAGCTGAAAATCGATGAACTTCTTCCTCCAAATATTGAATTTGCAAAAGAAAATGGATTAACAGAACGAGACGTGTTCGAAGCTACTGAATACTACAAAACATCACGTGGACAAACCGAAGGTGGTGTAACTCGTATGCTGTTTTCACATGCACAGAAAACACTGAGCTGGGATGCCTTTGCATTTGCCGAAACGTTATTGACTCAGCCTGTTATGGCCGTGGTAGGGCAAAAAGTCGGGGCGTTTGGTGCTTATCGTGATGGGCAGGAAATTTATGGCCGCTCTGTTCAATCAAAAGACCGACAGCTGGTTAATTTGGAAAATTGGTCTCACTATGAACTGTATGACCATCCAGAAGCAGTCGGCATTGCAATGGACAAGGTTTCTGCATTCCTTGAAACACACTTAAAATAATCTAATAAGTTAGAAGCGTTTTGTAGAGTTGCAAAGCGCTTATTTTTAACAGCGTAAGATGTAGTTCGAAGCGAGTAGGTCGGTAAATCTTCGTGCGAATAACCTCATCTACAGGCTATTGACTAAATACCACTGCCAAATACTGTTTAAGACAATGTACACTGAAACCTAATTAAAGGCGTTAGATAGGAATGAAGTTTAATTTATGCGCAAATCAGATAAGAAGGTCGAGAATCTAATTAGAGGAGTGTTGACCGAAGTTTGTGAAGATACGCTAAAAGGCTACGATGGCTTTCTTTGGGTGACTCATACCGTCAAATTCTCTTCTTTTCCACAAAGTTTAGAAATAGTCTGCGTATTCGAAACGAAGCAAGATCGAGCTAACTTTTTTGAAGGAGAGGGCCGCCAGCATGTTTCCACAACTATTCAAAAGGCATTTAATAAGGCAGGAGTGCAACTAAAGAACGCCAGTAAGCAAATCAGTTACGATACAAAACAAAAGTGTTAGTGCGGGCAGCAATGGTCCGTAATAAAATGGTGCTTGGCTACCTTGCTATAAAAATGCAAAGGGCACTGGATGGGCAATGAAGCTTCAGCTCACTTAGATATACATCGGTGTAACTATGAGTTATGGAGTTATGGAGTTATGGAGTTATGGATTGTGAATACGGTTGGTTTTCTAATGTTGCCTTAAGAGGCCATGATTAGTCGTTTACAATGAGTAAAGTACAAACTTCTGCATGGTGGATATCCGCAGAAAATTATTGAAAAGAAAGGCTCTAGCTGGAGCGGTCTATCATTTTCTTTGGGTTACCTCGACTATGAATAGCTTAATTGCTATGTTTCGCAAAATATATGGATATTCTTCTGCTCGTTATCTTCAGATGCCGTGCAGAAGAATGTGTTTGCCGGCTGAGGGAAAAATGAAAACCAAAATAATAATGTCTTTTCTACTCGCTACATTATGTGTCAGTGTCAGCGCCAGTACGAATGAGCCGAAATACCATTCTGCGCTAACAGTCAAAACGGGATTCAGTGAAGACAGAGACAAGCCTGTGGAAGTCTATTATTGGTATCCCACAACGAACGAAAAAAACAACTTCTCGTTTGGTAGGGGGAACATTTTTAAATCAGTCGAAACGCAGTTAGATGCCCCTTTAGCAAGTGGAAAATTTCCCGTTGTGCTTTTGTCGCAGGGCGGAACACGGTCAGCGTTTTCCCACAGTGGTTGGATAGCCTCGAGCCTGGCGCAACAAGGTTATGTCGTTGTGGTACCAAAGCCTCCTGCACCGAACGAAATCAATGCAGAAATGGCTGTTGATGAAATCACATTCAGAACCAGTGATTTGGTGCTTGGGCTGAACGAATTAAGTTCGGTCGGGATACTGTCCGGAGGCGTAGATACTGATGCAGTGCAGGGGGTCGGCTTTTTTCTGGGCGGCACATCTATGCTGATGCTCTCCGGAGCGCAAATAAGCCCGGAGAAATATCGAACATCGTGTCACAACGCCACCAATGTAGACTGTCATTGGTTACGTGAAAATAACGTTGATATTACCAGCATCCCGGATCAAAAATTCCCCCGATTTCAGTCTGAAAACAAACTGAAATCGGTCGTCGTTATCAACCCTGAGCTAACGAAAACTTTTGTCCCTGAAACTCTGGCCTTGATGAACAATGCTATCACCGTGGTGGCGCTCTCTGATCGGCTACATCCCGCACTGACACCAGCCGAATCACTTGTTGCTCTTCCCAATGTGACGTTTCAAGAGATCCCCAGTGCGAGTCAGTTTAGTGCGTTCGCAGAATGTACTGAGCGTGGCATTAAAATTCTCGCATCAGAAGGGGAGGAAGCACTTTGCCAGGAGCGTGACGAGGTTTCCAGAAAGGACAATCACCAGAAAATTTTGGATGTAATTCTGACTAGCCTAACAAAGCCACAAGAATAGCAACAATGTGACACTTTCTTACACATTGTCTGTTCGAGTAAGCAAAGCGAGGAGTAAGTTTTGTGCAGGCTTATCCCTCCACCATACTGCAAGACATACTAGTGACCGTATTATTTGCCTTAATTAAGTACTTGTCCCAGCATTTTAAAGCTTAGAAGAACACACAAAATACCAACGATTTTCTTAAGAACTTTATTTGGGAAATACGCTGCACAACGCACGCCGAGGCTAGTAGTTAAGTAGCTACTAATGGAGAAGCTGATCATTGCAGGAAGGTATATGTATCCTAAGACTAAGTTGTTCCAATCTGTATTTTCCCATCCGTTTAACATGTAACCGAGGCTTCCTGACAGCGCGATAGGGAAACCTATCGCAGCAGAGGTACCAATAGCACGTTTTACCTCAAAATTTTGCTGGACAAGATAGGGGATGATCAACCCCGCACCGCTTATAGAGACAAGTGCTGATACAGAGCCAATCACCGAGCCTACAGTGATATTACCGATAGCCCCATGTGGGTTAGGGTTGTACTCATTTTCAGTGTTGAGGAACATCTTATAAGCAACATACAACATGAATACGCTGAAAAAGCCTGCCAGATAGACGCCTCGTAGATACGATGCTACGAATGTGGCGCAAAATGTTCCGACTAGAACTCCGCTCAACATTTTTACTACCATTGTCGAGTCTACATTCTCTTTTTTGTAGTGAGCGCGCATGCTGCCCAATGTTGTAATAATCATCGAAGCCATTGATGTCCCCAACGCAAGATGCACTACTTCCGTATCAGCTATTCCCTGTAGTGAAAATAGAAACGCAAAAATAGGGACGGCCATTCCACCACCACCCACACCAACGAGTCCTGCGAGAAAGCCAATGCCCAAGCCTGCCGTAATGTAATAGATAATAAAGATAGGTTCGTTCATGATGGTTCTGCCTTCGATAAAATGGTCGTTGCTAAAATGTTACTCGAACGCTAACTTGCTATGGTAACGTTAAGAGGACAGAAAATAATGAATAATGGCCAAAATGGAATTGAGTAAATAAAGTGACAAACTCTGATTACAGCGAATGGAAAAATGGCGCCGCACTGATCGTTAAGGAGTGGCAGCATGAAAGGAGCGACTTCAACCATTTGGATCAACGGCCACATAATTGGCACAGTCATCATCGAGGCCAGTTACTGTGTATAGATGAAGGGCTAATTCAGGTCAAAACCGATGAAGGAACGTGGATACTACCACCTCACCGAGCTGGTTGGATCCCCCCGGGTTCGATGCACAGTGTTTATTTTTGTGGTTCTCTGAAAGGTCGTTCATTACTGTTTACTCCAGAGAGTTGTGAGCGGTTTCCAATGGGACCTTGTGTGATCCAACTGAGCGATATGTTGAAAGCCCTATCGGTTAGAGCATCGATATGGAGCAAAACAGACGATCTATCCATACAGTCTTTACGTATTCTTGCCGTAATATCCGATGAAATCGTCAATAGCCCTCATGAGTCACTCCACATCCCACTGCCCAGAGATCCGAGACTGCAAAAAGTTACTCAAGCAATTTTAATAGACCCAAACAGCAAACATTCTGTGGAGCATTGGGCCAATATTGGGGCAGTCTCATCTCGGACGTTAAGACGATTGATTCGAAGTGAGTTAAACATGAGTTTTAGTGAATGGCGGCAACAAGTACTGCTAATACATTCATTAGAAATGATAGCTCGAGGGGAATCGGTGGGAGATATTGCACATGCTTTAGGTTATTCGACGCCCAGTAACTTTATTGCGATGTTTCGTCGGGTCTATGGCGATTCACCCACGCGTTACTTTTCTAATCGCGGAATATAATTTCCGTGCTCGCATGCTCATGATGTTCCCCTAATTATCTTTAATCAAAAAAGGTAAATATTGAAAATATTAATTGTTATGTTATAACATTTCCTTGTTTGGGGCTCTACAATTTGTTGTTTAAAGAATTGATCTCACAACCAGTAGTCTCCTATTGAGAGAGAGTAAACGTTGATTTCTTCACAAGCGCTGTCTGACTTGACTCTACATGGGGTGGGACTGTGTCAATATGTCCGTGAACTAGAGCGAAATCGTAACGATTACTAGGTCTCATAGCCCTAGAAAATCAACGTTATTAAAACCTTTACCTGACCTTTTTAACGCTTGGGAGGAAGATATATGAGCATTGATGTAGTTGAGAACCCGCTTCGTGTCCAAACAACATCATCGTTGGCGATATCGACATCAGCGAACATACTTAGCGACATCTACAAACCAGAGCACAATATTGCCATATGGCAGCGAACGCTCTCGAAAGAGTTGACGAAGGACATTAATCTGATGCTGGCTCAGGAGCCTAGATTGGCACTGGTACAAAGTGTCACGCCAGATGATGCTGCACAATGGGTACGAAGCAAGTTAGAGGGCTATGCGTGTGCTGATGCGCTGAGTGAAGATGCTGCTTTAATCGTCGATATGTTCTGCTGTTTGTTTGAGGTTAAAGAAGCAGGTTTGAGACTAACTCGCCTAGACAGCCCGATGTGCCCGAAATTTCACTTTGATCGTGTGCCTTGCAGACTTGTCATAACTTATACCGGCCGAGCGACCGAATGGTTAACCAACGATACCATTGATCGCACTAAACTCGGTGCCGGTAGTCTTGGTCAACCTGATCACCTATCGGGCTTATACGACTCTGAAAGTGCCATACGACGAATGCAGCCTGGCGATGTTGCCCTGCTCAAAGGAAGTGGTTGGGAAGGCAATGAAGCCACTGGACTTATACATCGCTCTCCACATGTTGCAGATAATGAACGTCGCTTACTACTCACATTGGATTTCATCTAGAGATATGAGAAAGCTCAAAACGGTAGATGACGTCATGAAGCAGGTAGAGAAAATCTGCCTGCTGCGAGGTAAACAACTCACTACTAAACGGAAATTGATACTGACTTCGCTGCTATATGCGGAGAAGCCGCTTTCTGCCTACGAACTAGTTGACTACTGCAATCACAACTTTTCTCAAAACATTCAAGCGATGTCGGTTTATCGAATACTCGATTTCCTTGAAGCAGAGCACTTTGTCCATAAGCTCAATACATCTAGTAAATACGTCGTTTGTTCTCAAATCGCGTGCGATCAGGAGCATGGCGTTCCACAGTTTTTGATTTGCTCTCAGTGTGGAAAGGTTAGTGAAATAGCGGTTGAAGCCAATGTTATTTCTAGCGTATGTGCGAAAGCCATACAAGAAGGCTTCACCGTTCTTAGCCCACAATTTGAGATTTCCTGTGTTTGCGATGAATGCGCAAACCGCCCCTATGAGGCAGACACACGATCTCCCCTTATAGCTTCACAAGGTGACCGAGTATTGGCCACATTTATAAATTATCTAAAAGAATGAATTATGTCAGCAACATTGATTAAAAACGCTCGGGTGGTCAACGAAGGAGCCATTACCGAAACAGATTTACGTATTGTTGATCAAAGAATTGACAAGATTGCTACTAATATATCCGTACAACACGGAGATATTGTAATTGATGCTAAAGGGGCTTATTTACTGCCAGGCATGATTGACGATCAAGTGCATTTCCGAGAACCTGGGCTGACACATAAAGGCACAATTGCAAGCGAGTCGCGGGCAGCGGTAGCCGGCGGTATTACAAGCTACATGGAAATGCCCAATGTTAGTCCGGCTACAACGACTATTGACTCGTTAGAGCGCAAGTTCGCTCTCGCTAAAGAAAGCTCGTTTGCGAATTATTCTTTCTACCTCGGTGCAACCGAAGACAATCTTGAACAGATTAAACAACTTAACCCCAAACAACATTGTGGTGTGAAAGTATTTATGGGGGCATCAACAGGAAATTTGTTAGTCGAAGATCCGCAAGCGTTGGAGTCAATTTTTCGTGACTCTCCAGTACTCATTGTTACTCATTGTGAAAGTGGGACTGTTATTAAACAAAACCAGCAAAAGCAAAGGCTTAAGAAGCCAGGTTTCACTATCGAAGACCATCCCATTTTGCGTGACGAAGAGGCCTGTTACGCTTCATCTTCTTATGCGGTAGAACTTGCCAAAAAGTATCACAGCCAACTGCATGTGCTGCACATCACAACGGCGAAGGAGCTAGCACTTTTTGACGAGGGAGACATTCGAGATAAATCAATCACCGCGGAGGCTTGTGTTCACCATCTTTGGTTCAGCAACAAAGATTATGGCGCTCTTGGTAATTTGATCAAATGTAATCCTTCAATCAAGTTTCCTAGTGACCGCGATGCGTTGTTAAAAGCGTTAAATACGGGGCAAATAGATATCATTGCAACAGATCACGCTCCTCACACTTGGCAAGAAAAACAAGTGCCTTACGAGCAGGCTCCAGCCGGACTGCCGTTAGTTCAGCATGCGTTACTTACTCTCTTCGAGCATGTCCGTTTAGGTCATATGAGTTTGACTCAAGTAGTCGAAAAAACTGCGCACAACCCGGCCATTCGCTATGGCATTCAAGGCCGAGGTTTTATTCGTGAAGGTTACTACGCCGATTTGGTGTTGGTTGATGCTCATACCCCAACACGAGTTAGCAACGAAAACAGTTTATATCACTGTGGTTGGTCGCCTTTTGCTGGACATGAATTTTCAGCTCAAATTCAAAAGACTTGGGTCAATGGCGCGCTAGTTTATGCCAATAACAAAGTCATCGATAAACCAGCTGGAGCGATGCGTTTATCCTTCAATCGTTAAGTCGCTGACCGCAAAGAAAGAGCCATAAACAAACTGGAAGCATTATGTTAAGAAGAAACCCAACGGGCCATATGCCACAGGTGTCCTCAACAGCCTTTATCGATCCAACCGCTATTATCTGTGGCAAAGTCATTATTGAGGATAACGTTTTTATTGGACCCTATGCTGTTATTCGAGCTGACGAAGTTAATAACCATGGAGACATGGAAGCTATCGTCATCAAACGTGACACCAATATCCAAGATGGTGTCGTAATTCACTCTAAGGCAGGGGCTGCGGTGACCATTGGTGAGCGCTCATCCATTGCTCATCGTTCGATTATTCATGGTCCTTGCCAGGTTTGTGATGATGTTTTCATTGGCTTCAACTCCGTCGTGTTCAATAGCGTCATCGGTGAGAGGTGTGTTATTCGTCATAACTGTGTCGTCGATGGCCTCGATTTACCCGCTTATTTCCATGTACCACCGATGACCAATATTGGTGTCGGTTTTGATTTAGAGAGTATCTCTAAAGTGCCGCCAGAATATTCAGCTTTTTCCGAATCCGTCGTTTCTGCCAACCATGAACTAGTCCAAGGCTACCGGAGAATTGCCAATGAACTTTAATAAGCCACTGATTTCGCGAGTGCCGACTAACATCATCACTGGCTTTCTCGGGGTGGGGAAAACATCGGCAATAATGCACTTATTGACCCATAAACCGAGTCATGAACGTTGGGCTGTATTGGTCAATGAATTTGGCGAAGTTGGTATTGATGGCAGCTTGTTACAAGGCCAAAAAAAACAACAAGACCAAGTGTTTATTCGAGAGGTCCCCGGGGGATGTATGTGCTGTGCAGCAGGTCTTCCGATGCAAATCGCCTTAAATCAATTATTGTCTGAAGCAAGGCCAGATCGATTGTTGATTGAGCCTACAGGCCTTGGTCATCCTAAAGAAGTACTGCAAGTGCTATCGACCGAGTATTATCGTCAAATTCTCGCTTTGCAAAAAAACATTACTTTAGTCGATGCACGTAAACTATCGGATCCTAAGTACACTGAGCATGAAACGTTTAACCAGCAAATCACTATCGCAGATACAGTGGTAGGTAATAAGCGCGATCTCTATCAAGATGAAGATGAGCAAAAGCTGACGGCTTATATAGCAAAGCTCGGTCTGCGGGAAACAAAAGTGATTTTCGCTGAACATGGCGCTATCCCTTTTCATGAATGTGAGGGAACGACTCGTATTGACGTGCAAAAAACGCCCTCTGTTCTTTATCGTGAAAGAGAGAAAAAGTCACTTGTTCCTGAGTTGCCTATGCCTGAGAGCGGCATTCTAAAAGCAACCAATCAGGGGGAAGGTTTCTACAGTATCGGTTGGCGTATCTCCGCTGAAAACGTGTTCGATCATCAAAAGCTGAGATTATTGCTGCTCGACCTCAAGGTCGAACGAATGAAAGCGGTTTTTATCACGGGAAGCGGTATTTTTGGTTACAATCTAACATCAGATGGACTCACAGAGTTTGAACTAGACGAGTGTTCAGAAAGCCGCCTAGAACTGATCTCTTCCGGTCTAGATGACCAATTTGAAGATAGATTATTTCGATGTTTGGAGAAGGCATCATGATAGAAAAGAGAAAACTCTCCTTTTAACCATAATGTCTTACCTCCTTAAAATTCTAGTGGGGTTTCTTTTAAAGCTGCGCTTAAGGCACTTATGCTGCCGTATTAGGGTGGAGTTAGTACCCGTATTTTCTGCCTATGCGGCTCAGGCACAGTTTTATTCATGGGGTGAGGTATCCACGTTACACGTGGCCTAATTACTTGCTTTAAGTTACACGGAAGAAACACGTCTTTTTTTAGCGAGGGCCATTGCTATATTTGCGGTACTGTAGGCGCTCTCATTGATAAAGTGCGGGTAAATTTCCCCTTTGCCATTCCAATGGATATCATAACCAGCGAAAGTCGCTAATAAAGGTGCTCCTGGTTTGACCGCCTCAAAATCTCTGCCACAAATAGTAGGGTGTACTAGTGCTTGCCGCATACCCTCTTGATCAAGTGGAACCCTGATTTCTTCGGTGTAAAAAAACGCCTCATAATCGCTCAGTAAGCCTATTTGGTTGAGGTTGTGCTTTTCAACATAGTCCAATACTGCGGTAAGCATCTGTTTCATCAACTCCAACGTACTGTACTCTAGGGCACCATGTGCTTGCGCCCCGACCTCAATCATTATTCCATATTGCCCAGCAGTACAAAGGTAAGGTTGCTCTTGCCATTCTTTTCGCTCTTCGAAAAGGATATGTGCTGATGGCATTCGTTGTTTGACGTACGCGCCCAGTTTCCGATAAAAAACATCGTTAGAAAGCAAAATCAACGTCGCTCCCATATTGCTTGTTGTATTGTGCAGGTCAACAATCAACAGTTTTTCTTGGTTTGCATATTTCTCGATAAATTGATGTGTAATCTTGCTTTCATGCAAATCAGGACAATGATTGCTATTCATTGCTGAGAACTCGCGATTTAAGTCTGTATCGATGTATCGGACGTTGTGTTTTACTGCTTCGGAGTTTGCGATGATCGAGCAGGCTGAAAAGGTTGATCTATTGACAGAGTAACGTTTTTCTTTGATTAGTTTATGTAAATAAATACCAGAAAGTTCGTTTCCGTGTGTTCCTGCAACGATAAGTGCTGAATTGAATGTGTTCATTATTGAGCCTTCTCAAAGAGAATGGGTTGAATGACTGGTCTTCTCTTAGCCAATCCAGTGAACTGAATAAACGTTTACTAAACTGAGTAAAAATAATCCTAGATATGTTATAACATAACAATCGTTATTATTGATACTTAGTTTCTCATGAGTCAGTTTAAATTTATTGCTTTAATCGTTGCTGTGTTTTGTTTTTCGGTCGCTTTGCTTCTACCTACAGAGGATGAGCCAAATCAAGATAGTCACAGCGTTCAACTGAATCAAAGCAGTGATTCGTCACCACCTCCATCATCAAAGATAGTGGTTCCCTCAGATGTCAGTTTGACTCCGTTGCCTAAACCTAAACAAATACACTATATAGTTAAAGTGGGAGATACGCTCAGTGGTATCTTCGCTCAATTGGGTCTCCCTTACGGTATTTTGCAGCAAATTCTCTCAGTTGATCTTGATCACCTGCAGCTAGATATGATTAAGCCCGGAGAAGAGCTTGAATTAGTGATGGATGACATGGGGCAATTGAGTCGACTAATTTATCATATGAGCCTTGTAGAGAAGGCTATCTACACTAGAGAAAACGATGGCTCCTTCTCTTACGAATTTCAGGAAATTTCAGGGGAATGGCGTGAAACCTTATTTTCGGGAGAAATCAAAGGGAGTTTTTCAGTCTCGGCACATCGAGTAGGATTGGCATCAGGCCACGTCGCAAATATTACGCAGGTGATGAAAGATAAGATTGATTTTGCGCGATCTCTTAGAGCCGGTGACCGTTTCGATATATTAGTGAAACAGCAATATTTAGGTGAACACAAAACTGGCAATAGTGAGATTAAGGCTATTTCTTTTAACTTAGCGAGGGGCGAAGTCGCTGCATTTCTAGCCGAGGATGGACGGTTCTATGATAGAGCTGGTAACAGTTTGGAGCGAGCGTTTAACCGTTATCCTGTCGATAGGGCATACCGCCGAATCACCTCTGGGTTTAACCCCAAGCGTAAACACCCAGTGACGGGAAGAGTCACCCCGCATAACGGAACGGACTTCGCGACACCAATCGGTGCGCCAGTTTATTCTACTGGGGATGGAAAAGTAATTGCGGTCCGCAAGCACCCTTATGCCGGTAATTATTTAGTGATTGAACATAACAGTGTGTACAAAACTCGTTACCTACACTTGAATAAAATCTTGGTTAAAAAAGGTCAAGTTATAAAGCGTGGGCAAAAAATAGCCCTCTCTGGGAATACTGGTCGTTCAACCGGACCACATTTACATTTTGAAGTTTTAGTTCGTAATCGTCCGGTTGATGCAATGAAAGCCGACTTACCTATCGCGAAGTCGCTTCCTAACATCCAGAAACCTTCATTTTTGGCGCGAGTATCAGAGTTTGATTATCTAGTAGAAACGAAAAACTGAGTCCCGACAATTTGTTAGGGCTCAGTTATGCTATTTTGTGTTGTGAGGTTGGAGCAATAGGTGAGTGTCAATATGTGTTCCTAGAAGAATAATGACTGCGATTTTTTCTTTTACGTGTGCCCACATCCGCAACATCGGACGCTTTGCAACAACCTCCGCCTTTGATCGGCCTACGTGAAAACATCACACCAATTGCGAGCATCGCAATACAACTTAGGAAAATAAGAACGGTAAGAACTAAAGTCATAACACCACCTCCTATAAATCGCTGTATTGTCATCTTTCTCCAATTTTATAAACAAAGCAATGGTCGTTTTGTAACCACTTATTATTTTTATCAATAGTCAGACCTTTGCTTGTGATGAAACGTGATGAGAAACGAAGGAGAGTTCTGAGAAATCAGCCCCTGTGATCTTTACCGATTCTTAAGTTTTGCGTCTAAGACAGCAATTGGATTCCTTCTATAACTCACTAAGTTGTTATGTTATAACATGCGTTCATCCAGAGTTTGTAGGTCAAAAGTATGCCATCAATTCCAGTCACCATTTTGCATGGGTTTCTCGGGTCCGGGAAAACCACGTTTTTACGCAACATTCTTCAACAAGCCGATTCTTCTGGTATTGATCTGTCCGTTATTGTTAATGACATGAGTGAGTTAGACGTCGATGGCGTGCTTATCTTAAATACCGATGCGGTGAGTGAAGAGCAGGGCAACTTTGTTACGATCAGTGGAGACAGCATCAGCAGCCTGAGTGGTGTAAAGCAGCTCGATAAAGCCCTTAAAAAGCTCTGCGCAGAAAAATCGCCAGAATGGGTTGTGATTGAAACGTCGGGCAGTAGTCATCCTTTGCCTTTGGTCGAGTACTTCAAAAGTAACGCACAATTCGCACTCAAAGACGTAATTACGTTGGTGGATGCGACTTGGTTGCGAGATGACTATCGACAAGGTTCTGCCTTAATCCCTAAGTGGCAGGAGAACGTGCAGCAGGGTGTTCGCGGCGTTGAAAACTTGTTGGTAGAGCAAATCATGTTCTCAAACCGTATCATGCTCACCAAGACGGACAAAGTGGACGACAATACCGTTCGCAACATCGCACAGGCGATTCACCCGCTTAATGTTTACACCGAGATAATCAAAACGTCATGGGGAAACTTGGATATCCGCATGTCGAAAGGTGAGCAAGACTACAATTTCTTCCTTGTTGAGCAGCTAATCGCAGAACTTCGTGAGACGGTGAATGAGCCGTTGAATCTCTCTGATAAAGACGAACAAAGCCTTGTCGCCAAAGTGATCAAAGACGATCGGCCTTTTCATCCTGCGCGTTTGTGGAATACCTGCCATCAGTATTTAACTAAAGGTGTGTTCCGTAGTAAAGGGTTCTTTTGGTTCCCAACTCGAGACGATGTTTCACTGCTTTGGAGTCAAGCAAACGGCAACGTGGGGCTTGAAATTACAGGCTTTTGGCGTGCTTCGATAATCAATGACGAATCGCAAAACTTCACTGAAGAGCATCGTCAAATCCTGCAAGATAAGATAGACAGTGTTGAAAGCCGCTTTGGTGATCGTCGTTGTCGCTTAACGGTGATTGGGCAAGAAAACGAAATCGATGTGTTTATTGATGCGCTGGAAAACTGCTTTTTAACGGATGCGGAACTGGAGCAATGGCAACAAGGGGCAACATTTGAAGATCCTTGGCCAAAGAAAATAGCTAAGTTGAGTCAGAAGAAGACGCTTTGAATGCACTGGTGAGGATTCCCTCGCTGCATGTTTGCTCGGGTTGTTTCGAGAACGGACTTACTGAATTGGCTCGGTATACCAAAATTGGCTCTGTGTAACGAGAAAGCCTCCCGAATGGTGGGAGGCTTTTTGTATCTCAGTCGTTTACTGTTCCCATTCAGGGAAAGGGTCTTCCAGAGATAACCAATAGTCGAGCCCTTGCTCCATCTCAACTTCTGTTAACAAGCATTCGTTGAGACGAGCAATCAACTTCTCTTGCTCTAATCCCTGACCAATAAACACCAATTCTTGTCGCATATCGCCGTATGGTTCTTGCCAAATGTCGTTTATAGCATCGAGGTAATCTTGATCCGTCGGCCATTCCTCCTTCGGAATCGCTTTCCAAAACATACCCGCAACACCATAACGTGCGATGCCTCCCGCTTGGCTCCATTGACCGACAAACTCTGGTCTGGTTGCTAGCCAAAAATAACCCTTGGAACGAATTAGTTTGCCGTAATCTTTCGCATTGTGGAGGAAGTCGTAAAACTTCTCTGGATGGAAAGGGCGTCTCGCATGATAGGCAAAGCTAGAAATGCCGTATTCTTCGGTTTCCGGTATGTGCTCGCCTCGCATTTCCTTCAACCAACCTGGGGCTTGTTGTGCCTTTTCAAAACTGAAGCTTTGTGTGTCGAGTACCGCATCAAGTTCTACTTCACCATTCGAGATAGGAAGAATAGTGGCCGATGTATTAAGAGTTTTAAGAATCGCAAGAAGCCTTTCGATTTCTGATTTCTCAGCAAGGTCGGTTTTACTTATCAAGATAACGTCAGCGAACTCTACTTGATCAACGAGTAAGTCAGCAACGCTGCGTTCATCGTCTTCACCTAATGATTCGGCTGTCTCTGTTAAGAACTTAGCTTCATCGTAATCACGCAGAAAGTTAATCGCATCAACTACTGTAACCATGGTGTCTAAACGTGCAACGTCTGAAAGTGAGAGCCCGTTTTCATCGGCAAAAGTAAAAGTCTCTGCAACGGGGAGTGGCTCGGCGATGCCAGTGGACTCGATAACTAAGTAATCGAATCTGCCTTCTTGCGCGAGTTTAGTAACTTCTTCAAGTAGATCCTCACGCAGGGTACAACAGATGCAGCCGTTACTCATTTCAACCAACTTTTCTTCACTGTGGTTGAGAGAAACTTCATTCTGAACGGTCGCTGCGTCGATGTTGACTTCGCTCATGTCGTTGACGATGACCGCCACTTTTCTGCCTTGTCTATTGTTAAGAATATGACTTAAAACGGTTGTTTTTCCTGCGCCTAGAAAGCCGGACAAAACCGTAACAGGGAGTTTCTGGGTGTTCATGCTCATGCTCTTTATAGTGTAATGTTATAATATAACAATTAATATAGTCGGTGATCTTAACTCTGGCATCAAGCAGTTTGTGACTGTGTCGAGTACTGCACCTTATTGGCGCATTCATTCGTCGTTAAGTTATACAGATTCAGATGTACGGAATTTAGAGAGCGAACTCTTATCTCGGTGTGGAGGTTCTATGAACGAAGAGAAAAAGCATGTCATGACAGAAGAAGAAATTCTTGCAGCGCCCGAGGCGGATTATATGAATGAAGCTCAGCTCGCATTTTTTGAAAACCGATTATTTGAGCTTTATGAATCGACGTTAGCGCATATTGAACGCGCGAAAGAAGAGATGATTGCGCCAATGGAATTCAGTGACGAAAGCGATAGGGCGTCCAGTGAGGAGCAATCTGCAATCGCATTAAGAATCATAGATAGAGAGCAAAAGCTGTTACCTAAGATTCAACGATCGTTGGCTCGCTTGCGCGCAGGGGAGTATGGCTATTGTTTAGAGTCCGGAGAACCTATCGGCATTCCAAGGTTATTGGCACGACCTACTGCTGAATATAGTGCAGAAGTAAAAGCTCAAATGGAGTCAAAAGAGCACTGGTATAAACACTAAAGCCTCACTATCTTATGACGTCGATATTCTTCTCGTTCACTTGTTTTTTTTGATGTTCTCTGAGAAGTCTAAAGCGATGGCGACTACCGTTAGGTATGGTAGTCATTACCTTTGAGATATTAATAGTTATCGATAGGATAGAAGTAAGTTCTGTATTGTAAATAACGCACCATTTTTGTTTTTCTGAATGAGCTCTCGCTATGTTAGCGTCAAACATTTTCTCTGCTACTTCAAGCTGATCTTCTATCCTTAAAGCTAAATTGGTACTGGAGAAAGTAGCATGATTGACTTTGTGGCAACTTTTATCTTTTTCTTTGCTGTCATCGATCCCATAGGTACTGTGCCCGTTTTTATCGCAGCCACAAAAAGCTATGAAGAAGTGGCAAAGCGTAAGGTCGCTCTGTTTGCGACTCTATTCTCCGCTGCTATCCTACTGTTTTTTGTTGTTGCTGGTGAAATCATACTTACAGCAATGCGTATTCCCTTGTCTGCGTTTCAAATCTCGGGCGGTATCGTATTGTTCTTGTTTGCTTTGACTATGATATTTGGTGAGAGTAAACCAGCAGAAGAAATCAGAACGCTCAATAGTCATCATGATACAGCAGTTTTTCCTCTAGCCATTCCATCAATTGCTAGCCCTGGCGCAATATTAGCCGCCGTTTTACTCACAGAGAACGTGCGGTTTAATATTTGGGAGCAAGTCCAGACCGTGGCTGTGATGCTACTGGTACTATTGGTTGTTTATATCTTGCTATTAATGGCCAGCGGCATACACAGGATTATTGGGAATACAGGAGCTAGCGCTGTAAGTCGGATCATGGGGTTGATATTAGCCGCTGTGGCCACGACCAACACTCTGAATGGGATTGAAAGTTACTTTGACCTTTAAGGCTGTTTCGCAAACTGAGCTGAAGGTATACGTTAAGAGCTAATTTTACGGCGAGATGACCGACCACCTGACAATCACTTTTCTGGCTGTTACTTCTAGCCGGATGTAATCCTTCAGGCTACTCGTGACGACCTTGTTTAAGAGGACCACGGAAAAGTTGAAAGTAAAATGCATAGATGTTGAGGGTATATATCAGATGGGGGAACTGGAGCAACACTTGCCCCCATTGAGCTGTGCCAATACTCAAAGATTAGCTGCTAGAAAACAATATCGATAATTTCTCCGCCTAGGCACTACTCTATAATCTTGTAGTCTCGCAGTATATAGAGCCTAGCATGGAGGAATTTATTAGCTTCAACGTGCCAAGACAAGACTTTTTCATGCCGTGAGAGTATCTGAAAAGTCGGGAGGCTGAGAAGTTTATTCAGTATGGCTCTTATTGGGCAGTTTATGGATCAGCCAGTAACCAAGACTCATACTAAGAACTACAGCCGCAATTCCAATCAGGTACATTGGAGACAAGGTTTCAAAGTCTATAATAATGACCTTTCGGGAGATTGCCATCAGCGCGGTGGCCATGACGATTTTTACATGAATAACATTTTCTCTCAGGTAAATAGTTATATTGATGAAAATTTCAATAGCAATTAAAACGGCCATAAAAGCACCAAAAGTGGCTAGCATATCTGAAATCGTCAGAATGAGTTTAGGTGGCGTGATAAGTTTTTGATATATCGTCCATGCAACATCTATCACACCCATGACGATTACAAACAACATAACTATCGACAATACTCTTACAGACCAATGAATCACTATCTGTAATTTTTTTGTTAACTTATCATTTTTATCGACTTCCATGGCCCTGTTTCCTTCGCTTGTTTATGTTCACTTAACCTTCATATGTTGAAGCTAGACAATTGAATACATGTCGTTTAAAGCATAGTTGCTGTGGTGAGAGATAGAAGCGTCCGAGGGAAGGAAGTTATGAAACTTAGGAGTGGGCACAATGTTGGACACATAATGTAATCTCTGGTGTCATGCGTTATTACCTCATTACCTCATTACCTCATTTCTGATCGTGACGAGTCGACTGGTGAGGTGGTGATTCATCACCTTCACGGCAAACTGAATGAGCGGATACCACAACGTATTGATACTGGGCAAATCGATGCGCTTGTTGCTGGTTCCTCCGTGCGTTGTTAATAGAAATACAAGCGAATAAGGAGTGGGTAATCGCTCAAAAGTCGGGTGGAAAAGCGGTAAAACGGCGAAAATTATTGGAACTAAGTCAAGGCCCTTTTTTTAAATGAAAAGGCTTATTGATCTGAACACACCACTTCTCCATATAAGTATATCCACAAATACAAACCTCAAATTGGCGATAAAGAGCTTTAATATTGATAAATATATAAACAACTTGGGTGCTGAAGAAATTTCAGTATACTGCGCTTAGGTTACACTGGAGAAAAAATCGCCGTATTCCCTGCGGGGTCCTTTGATAAGAAATAGAAATCGCGTTTGAATATGCAACCAAACGATTTTGCCGCTTGCAGTTTATTCGGTATACAAATAATAAACCTTTGACTAATCCGAAGGTCGGTCAAATGAGAGAAAGTCATGTTTTTTAATAAGTCGCTTCAACAAGAAAATCAACGATTAAAGCAGGAGTTGCAAATCCTGCAGCAAATCCAAACCAGTTTAGATGAAGAGATGATCCGCTTAACATTGGATAGTAAAGGCCTCATTACTTCTGCAAATACTAAGCTACAGCAAGAACTTTTCTTAAATGATGATGAGATCTTAACGAAATCAATTACTGAATTGGTACCGTCAAATTCGCGCAATACAGATCACTTTCATCGAATGAAGAAAGCCGTCCAAGATAAAGTGTTCTGGAATGGGGCATTGCAAGTACAGAAAGGTAATGGTGAGGAAGCCTGGTTAAGAACGATTATCCAGCCTGTTTTAAATGAGCACAGAGAAGTAGAAAGCTTTTTTGTTTTTGCTTCTGAACTTACGCGAACGATCAAATCATCCCGTGAGCAAGAGGACATGCTAAATGCATTAAGTCGTTCTATGGCGGTGATTGAGTTCACATTAGATGGCCATGTTTTAAAAGCCAACGATAATTTCCTAAACACAATGGGTTATACGCTTGATCAGATTCAAGGGAAGCATCATCGCATGTTTTGTGATCAGGAAGAGTCGAGCTCTCAAGCTTACCGTGAGTTTTGGCAACGTTTAGCAAAAGGGCAATTTTCATCAGAGCGATTCAAACGAGTTAACCGTTATGGTGAAGAGGTGTGGCTAGAGGCTTCATATAACCCTATCCATAACGACAGAGGAGAGCTCTACAAGGTCGTTAAGTTCGCGACAGATATTACCCAGCAGGTGATGCAGGAACAGAAAATGGCCCAGGCTGCGCAATTGGCGAACGAAATCTCCCAAGAAACTGGTACACAAACCCTGCAAGGGCAAGAGGTTATAGGCTCAACGTTAGAAAAGATGCAGATACTTTCCGAGCAAATGCAGCAAGCGAACACCGCGATTGACGAGCTTAAAGCGCACTCATCGCGTATTAGCGAGTTGGTAAATAGCATCAGTGGTATCGCTGACCAAACTAACTTATTGGCGTTAAATGCGGCGATAGAAGCGGCTCGTGCGGGTGAGCATGGTAGAGGTTTTGCCGTTGTTGCTGATGAAGTCAGACAGCTTGCTACAAGAACCAATGCAACCACCGATGAAATTGTCACAATGGTCAGTGAAAACCTACAGCGAACAGATAACGCAGTTAAGCTGATCGCTAAATGCCAAAAAGAAGCACTAGATACGCTAGAGCTCTCTGAAAAAGCAGGCAATGTGATGAATGAAATACAAGATGGCGCTAGCCGTGTTGTAGAGGCCGTGGAGCAATTTAACCGCTCGTTGTAGTTAATCAATAGGTTTTCATTGTAGGGGCGATGGGTAAAAAGCAATTCACCTTATTCAACCTGTATTGAGGAGCGTTGAAGTCGCAATACTACTCCTGCCGCAGTCAAGTTAAGCGTTTTGAAGGAGGGGTAGTTCGACACCCGGTACAGGTTTTAGCCAGTTTGCTTGCTGTATAGAATGCTAAAGTAATTTAGTATGCGAAAAGGCTTGCCTTAAGACTTTGCCTGCATTTAATGTATCTAGCAGCAGAACTTCAATCTGCGTGACAACAATACAGGAGAGGATCGGGCTTTCACTTTTTCGCTCGACACAAACCCCTTTCAAATTTACACAATAGCGCAGTAAAACTCTCTTGCTGCGCTATTGTGTGTTCCATATTTTGTGAGTACTTATGTTTAACTCAGAACGTAAAGCGACGGTTATTCTGGTTGCGACGACGATGATCGCGGCACTTGGCTGGATATTCTCTAAGGAAACAATACAGGGTTTACCACCTTTTGGCTTTATTGGGGCGCGATTTACTATCGCTTCGCTCTGCTTACTGCCTCTATGTTACAGACCTTTGCTGAAAGCAAACTTAAAAGATGTGCTTTCTGCTGGTGGTGTCGGGCTCCTGTTAGGCAGTGCCGTTATGACATGGATTTACGCTATTTCTATCAGTGATACTCTCGGGGAGGGCGCATTTATCATGAGCCTTTCCATGCTGTTTGTGCCGATTGTTGCATGGGTTATGTTTCGTCAACGACCACAACGAATTTTCTGGCTTTCTTTGCCTATCGCTGTATTAGGTCTTGCTTGTCTTTCTTTAGTTGGTGGCTGGAAACAATCGGCCAGTCAATTGTGGTTTCTTGGTGCAGCACTGGTTTTGGCGCTTCATTTTAATGTGAATAGCAAATACTCTCAAAAACTACCTGTGCTGCTGCTTACTTGCGTGCAACTTTTTTCAGCAGGTTGCTTAGGTTTGTTGGTTTCATTTTTTATGGAATCTTTCCCGGCAGAGGTTGACTCCTCTATTTGGTGGTGGTTTGCGTTGAGTACCTTATTAGCGACGAGCTTGCGTTACGTAATGCAAACCATGGGGCAAAAATTTGTTCAGGCAGGTAACGCTGCTCTAATTATGATATTAGAACCAGTTTGGACGGTTATTCTGAGCGTGCTGTGGTATGGCGAAGTGCTAACGGCAAATAAACTAGTAGGTTGTGTGCTTATCTTATTTTCTCTAATTATTTATCGTACTGGCGGGCGGTTTCGCTTCCCTACTCGAAAGTAGAGCAAGTTAACTTGGGTTGGGAGAATTTGAGGTGCCGGATGGCCTTCTACGAAAGTGATAATACGCGGTTACGCAATGCTAATGACACTTTTGATGTAGGCTGCCGACCCAGCTCTTCGCTGATCATCCAGCCAGCTTTAGCCAGTAGCTCTAAGTCGATCCCCGTTTCTATTCCTAACCCTTGGCATAAATATAGTACATCCTCCGTTGCGACATTTCCTGATGCGCCATGAGCGTATGGGCATCCACCCAGCCCAGCTACACTGCTGTCGATGGTATTGATGCCCATACTCAATGCTTGATGAATATTGGCGAGTGCTTGTCCCCATGTATCGTGGAAATGGACAGCAAGCTGGGGAAGAGGTGCAACCAACATGACGGCTTCTAGCATAGCAGCGATACGATTTGGCGTGCCTGTACCGATTGTGTCGCCTAGAGACACCTCATAACACCCTAAATCGATGAGTGATTTGACCACGCTCGCCACTTGTTTTGGGGCTGTCGGGCCATCGCAAGGGCAGTCGGCAACGCAGGATAGATAGCCACGAACAGGGATACCGTATTTGGTGGCTAATCGCATTACAGGTTCGAAGCGAGTTAGGCTTTCTGCAATCGAGCAATTGATATTGTGTTGGCAGAATCCTTCTGAGGATGAAGTGAAAATTGCGACCTGATTGGCGTCAGCCTCCAACGCTTGTTCTAAGCCTTTTAGGTTTGGTGTCAGGGCAGAGTAGGTAACATGATTTCGCCGTGTTATTGCTTTCATGACCTCTATTGAGTCCGCCATTTGTGGCACCCATTTGGGTGAGACAAAAGAGCCCGCCTCAATATGCGTTAACCCAGTATCAGAGAGTAAGTTGATCAGCCGGATTTTAGTCTGGGTCGCAACAGGAGATTCATTTTGCAACCCATCTCTAGGACCTACTTCGACAATCTTTACTTTGGAAGGTAGCATTACTTGTCCTGTGACTTGGTGACCCAACTTGGGCTACGCTTTTCAAGAAACGCTTGCAGCCCATCTTGACCTTGGGGTGATACTCTAATGTCCGCAATGAGCTTGCTAGTATAGTGAATCAGTTGTTGATCGATGGGGTTTTGATGACATTGATGGCAGAGCGTTTTCGCTTTACGCATCGCATCTGGGCTATTAAGTAGCAACGTCTTGATTACGCTATCGACCGCATTTTCAAGCTGTTTGGCTTCTTTCACTTCGTGCACAATACCAAACCGTTCGGCATCTTCGGCTGAAATGACTTCACCACTTAAGATATAGCGTCTAGCTTGTCTATTCCCCATCGCGCGCATGACGTAAGGCGCAATGGTCGCTGGAACTAAACCAAGCTTAACTTCACTTAAGCAAAAGTTGGCACTTTGGCTTGCGATGGCGATATCACTACAACAAATCAACCCTAAAGCACCACCATAAGCGGAACCTTGAACAACTGCGATGGTGGGTTGAGGGAACGAATCTAGTGTTTCCATGAGTCTTGCCAAGTTTTGGGCATCAACGAAGTTATCTTGCCTCGTGCTGTCGGCCATCGACTGCATCCAATTCAAATCGGCCCCGGATGAAAAATGCTTACCGTTACTTCTTAATACCAAGCACCGCACATCCGTTCGTAAAGCGAGATAATCTAGGCGGTGGATCAGCAAGTCGATCGTACAAGCGTCAAAAGCATTGTGTTTGGCTGCTCTGTTTAGGGTAATGGTCGCTACGCCATTATCATCGACATGCCAAAGAACATCATCTTGCCTTTGGGCGTTGGGAATAATGCTTGGTTGCATTTCCTGCATACTTACTTCCTTAATTCATCTTTGGATGTTTACATTCTGAAGACGCCAAACTCGCTATCAGGAATGGGGGCGTTTAATGCTGCCATTAACGCTTGACTCAACACCTGACGCGTTTTTTTAGGGTCAATAATTCCGTCATCCCATAGCCGAGCACTCGCAAAATAGGGATGTCCTTGTGTTTCATACAAGTCTATGATCGATTCTCTAAAAATGTGCTCTTCTTGCTCTGACCACGCTTCCCCCTGACGTTCCTTCGCGTCTTTTCGAACTTGTGTTAAAACGCCTGCTGCTTGTTCTCCGCCCATCACAGAAATACGCGCGTTCGGCCACATCCACATCATGGTTGGATCATACGCTCGGCCGCACATGCCGTAATTACCAGCGCCGTACGATCCACCGATGATCACGGTAAACTTCGGCACGTCAGCACAAGCGACGGCCATCACTAGCTTGGCGCCATGTTTTGCGATGCCTTCTTCTTCAACCTTTTTTCCGACCATAAAGCCGGTAATGTTTTGGAGAAAGAGAAGCGGTGTTTTCCGTTTGGCGCACAGCTCAATAAAGTGCGCGCCTTTTTGTGCCGATTCAGAAAACAAGATACCGTTGTTTGCCACAATACCAATCAAGTGTCCTTGAATACGAGCGAAGCCACACACTAGCGTTCTGCCATACAAGGCTTTGAATTCGTCGAAATCAGAATCATCGACGATGCGGGCAATAATTTCTCGAACGTCGAATGACAGTCGTAAGTTGGCATTCACGATTCCGTAGATTTCTTCTGCGTCGTAGCGGGGAGGAAGCACGGTGTTTTCTGGCTTAACAGGTCTTGTTCTATTGGCATTGGCAATGGCTTCTCTCGCAAGCATTAGGGCATGTTCATCATTTTCAGCGTAATAATCTGCGACACCAGATTTTCGACAATGCACGTCTGCACCGCCGAGCTCTTCACCCGTCACGACTTCGCCAGTGGCCGCTTTCACCAAAGGTGGCCCCGCCAAAAAAATGGTGCCTTGCTCTTTAACCATAATGGACACATCCGCCATGGCAGGAACGTACGCGCCTCCAGCAGTGCAAAGCCCCATCACAACAGCAACTTGGGGGATGCCTTTCGCCGACATTCTCGCTTGGTTAAAGAAAATGCGACCAAAGTGTTCTTTGTCGGGGAAGACGTCGGACTGATGAGGGAGATTTGCGCCACCGGAGTCCACCAAGTACACGCAGGGGAGTTGGCAACGTTGGGCAATCTCTTGCGCTCTAAGGTGTTTTTTTACCGTGAGTGGGTAGTAGGTTCCGCCTTTTACCGAAGCATCGTTGGCGATGACCATGCATTGAATCCCCTCTATGATACCAATGCCGGCGATAACGCCAGCGCAGGGGATCGCTTCGTCATACACTTGCCAGGCGGCAAACTGGCTGATTTCAAGAAAGTCAGTGTTGTCATCAAGCAAGCGCGCGATGCGTTCTCGGGCGGGGAGTTTTCCTTTTTGCCTCTGGTGCTGAATGGCTTTTTCACCGCCGCCCTGTTTGATGGTCTCGATGTGTTGATTAAGTTGAGTGACCAACGTTTCCATCGCAGCTTTATTGGAAAGAAATAACTCGTCAGTTGGCTTAGTTTTACTTTTGATAATGGCCATAATGACTTCCTTGTCGTATGTTCCGTTAGCGAGATTCTTCGAACAGCTCTCGGCCTATTAACATGCGGCGAATCTCAGAGGTACCCGCGCCGATTTCATAAAGCTTTGCATCACGTAGCAAACGACCAGCAGGGTATTCATTGATGTAGCCATTCCCACCGAGCAACTGGATTGCATCGAGTGCCATTTGTGTGGCGAGTTCTGCACTGTACAAAATCGCGCCAGCGGCGTCTTTGCGTGTAGCGTTACCTCGATCACAAGCCGCTGCGACGGTATATACATACGCTTTTGCTGCACTCATTCGAGAGTACATATCGGCGATCTTGCCCTGAACTAACTGAAACTCGCCAATGGGTTTTCCAAACTGCTCTCGTTCATGTACGTACGGGACCACAATGTCCATGCAAGCTTGCATTATCCCGAGTGGTCCGGCAGCGAGGACGACGCGCTCGTAATCCAGCCCACTCATTAACACCTCGACGCCTTGATTCAACTCGCCAAGAATATTCTCTTTTGGCACTACGCAATGGTTAAATACAAGTTCGCAAGTATTCGAGCCTCTCATGCCTAGCTTGTCCAGCTTTTGAGCATGAGTGAAACCTGCGAAGTTACGTTCAATAATGAATGCGGTAATGCCACGTGAACCTGCGCTGACATCTGTTTTAGCGTAAAGCACCACTACGTCAGCATCGGGCCCGTTTGTTATCCACATTTTGTTGCCATTCAGTACAAAATGGTCGCCCTTGTTCTCCGCTTTCAGTTGCATGCTTATCACGTCTGAACCGGCATTGGGCTCACTCACCGCTAGGGCGCCAACGTGCGTACCATCAATGAGTTTTGGAAGGTATTTTTCGCGTTGAGAAGGCGTGCCGTTACGAAAGATTTGGTTGACGCACAGGTTAGAATGAGCTCCGTAGCTTAAAGCGACAGACGCAGAGGCACGGCTGATTTCTTCCATGGCAACAACATGAGCGAGGTATCCCATGCCTGCACCACCAAGCTCTTCATCGACGGTCACACCAAGCAACCCCATTTCTCCCAACAAAGGCCATAAATGATTCGGGAACTGGTTATCGCGGTCTATCTCAGCGGCGATGGGCGCAATATGTTCCGTAGCAAAGGCATTAACGTGTTCTCGGAGCATATCGATGGTATCACCAAGTCCGAAATTGAGTGGGGTATAGGTGCTTTTCATAACGTCTCCCGGTATCAGAGGTAAGGTGGAAAAGCCGGTAGCGGTGTTGCTAATTGAGTATAGCGTTTATGTCTGCTTGCTTTTGAGTGTTTGAATACAACGCTCCTTAGCGGCATTCAACTCAGCCATAACGACGCTGATGTCGTTGAGTTGTTGTTGTAGGACGGCTTGTTTCTCTTCAATGATATTGAGCATTTTCAATAACTGTCCTTCGGTTTGTTGCATGTCGTAGAGCTCGAAAAGTTCACGAATTTCTGCCAGCGAAAAACCGAGCCGTTTCCCTCTTAAAATCAGTTTGAGGCGAATTCTATCCCTGCGTTGATAAACGCGCATATTGCCTTTTCGCTCTGGTTCAATCAGACCCACGTCTTCATAAAACCGGATACTGCGAGTAGTAATATCAAACTCCTTGGCGAGGTCACTGATCTTGTATTTTTCCATAACATACTTACCTCGAATAAAAATCCAGTTTCTGGAAATCGAACCTTAAATGGGAAGGCCGAACATCAACTTTGAAATATAAACGTCTGCTTGGTGTGTTTTTTCATCTCATTGTAAAGGCTAGTGCTATGCTTACGTAAACGTCAAGAAATCGCGGAATGAAAGTTTGTTAGTGAAAAAGGCGATAAAGGCTGGTGTGGCGCTTGGTGAGTAATTCTATGTAGGGTGTCATCAGTCTGCCAAGTGTTCACATATACCTTAAGGGAATGCGAATCATGGGAAAAGACATCTGGATTGTCAGCGCGAAAAGAACGCCAATTGGGCGCTTTCAAGGCAAGTTGCAAACTTACTCTGCTCCTCAATTAGGCGCACTGGCGATCAAGGCGGCAATGCACGAAGTGAATGTGACTTCGGTGGATGAAGTGTTCATGGGATGTGTGCTTCCAGCAGGGTGTGGACAAGCTCCTGCGAGGCAAGCATCTATGGGGGCAGATCTTCCTTTGGGTGTAGGGTGCACCACCATTAACAAAGTGTGTGGCTCTGGCATGAAGAGCGTCATGTTAGCGCACGATCTCATTAAAGCTGGAACGATTCGCTCTGCCATTGCTGGTGGTATGGAAAGTATGACCAATGCGCCGTATTTGCTGAGGGAGGCGAGAAAGGGAATGCGTATGGGGCACCAGTCTGCGTATGACCACATGTTTCTCGATGGGCTACAAGATGCTTACGAAGGGCACTTAATGGGTGTTTATGCTCAGCAAGTCGCTGACAGGCTTAAGTTCACCAGAGAGCAAATGGATGAATGGGCCGTGATGTCGGCAAAACGTGCGTTGGAAGCTCAAGAGCGAGGCTTGTTTGCCGATGAACTTTCGCCGGTTTCACTCAATACCAAGTCAGAACAAGCGGTGCTGAACTACGATGAGCACCCTCGCTCGATTGACCTTGGTAAAATTCCTCAACTCAAACCTGCATTCGATGAAAAAGGTACGGTGACCGCTGCTAATTCGAGTGCCATTTCAGATGGCGCAGCGGCTCTTGTGCTTATGGATGAAGACACTGCGCGTCATCAGGGGCTTAAACCACTTGCGATCATCAAGGCGCACTCTACACATGCCAGAAAACCTGCAGAATTTACTTTGGCACCCGTCTACGCAATTGAGCAACTGCTGTTCCAGCTAGATTGGTCAATTTATGAAGTGGACCTGTGGGAAATCAATGAAGCCTTTGCCGTCGTGACACAAATAGCGGTGGCGGAACTTGGACTAGATACGAGCAAAGTAAATATTAAAGGTGGAGCCTGTGCGCTTGGGCATCCGATAGGGGCTAGTGGCGCACGAATTCTGGTGACATTGATTCACAGTTTGCGTCAGCTACAAGCGTTAGGCACCAATGGTGATCTCGAAGCCAAAAAAGTGATGCGGGGTGTTGCGTCACTTTGTATCGGTGGTGGAGAAGCCACGGCGATAGGCATTGAAATACCGCTTTAATTGAAATCAGAAAGGAGTAAATGATGACTCGTTTGGTTCCCTTGTTTATTGGTGGCGAGTTTCGTGAATCTCAAACATCGGATTGGGTTGAGGTAACCAATCCCGCCACTAATGATGTCATTGCGTACGTTCCATGTTCCACAGAGCACGAGATGGAAGCCGCCATTGATAATGCGAAAGAGACATTCCAATCTTGGAAGGAAGTGGCAGTATCCGAGCGTGCCAGAGTCATGCTTCGCTATCAGCACTTGCTCAAAGAACATCATGATGAGCTTGCCACACTGCTTTCTCATGAGACGGGTAAGATTTTAGCGGATGCCAAAGGCGATGTGTGGCGTGGTATCGAGGTGGTTGAGCAGGCGGCAAACATTGCTAGCAACATGATGGGAGAAACCGTCGAAAACGTTGCCACGGATATTGATAGTTACTCAATGATTCAGCCCTTAGGTGTGTGTTGTGGGATCACGCCGTTTAACTTTCCTGCCATGATTCCGTTGTGGATGTTCCCAATCGCCATCGCTGCGGGCAATACGTTTGTGCTCAAACCCTCCGAACAAGTGCCATTGACCTCTATTCGTTTAGCCGAACTATTTGAGCAAGCCGGCGCGCCAAAAGGGGTGTTGCAGATCGTTCATGGCCGCAAAGAGCAAGTCGACTTTCTGCTGGCTCATCCTGATATTCGAGCGGTGTCATTTGTTGGCTCGGTTCCTGTTGCCCGTTATATCTACACTACGGGTACGAAACACTTTAAACGCGTTCAAGCTTTTGCTGGTGCTAAAAATCACATGGTGATCATGCCTGATGCGAACAAGGAACAAGTGGTGAATAACTTAGTGGGGTCCTCCGTTGGGGCGGCGGGGCAGCGTTGTATGGCAATTTCTGTTGCGGTATTTGTCGGCGATTCAAAACAATGGATTACAGACCTTAAACAGGCAATGGCGAAAGTACACCCAGGGCCTTGGGACGATGAGCAAGCTGCTTATGGCCCACTGATCAGTGAGCAAGCCAAACAACGCGTATTGGACCTAATCGAAGATGGCAAACAACAAGGCGCAGTGTGTGAACTGGATGGCAGTCAGTGTGAAGTGGAAGGCTTTCCCGATGGAAACTGGATTGGCCCAACCTTGTTTAGCGGTGTAACAGCGAATATGTCGATTTACACGCAAGAGATATTTGGCCCTGTTTTAGTTTGTATGGAAGTCGAAACGTTGCAAGAGGCCATTGAGTTGGTGAATCGCAACCCATACGGGAACGGCACTTCCATTTTTACGGCTAATGGCGCTGCTGCGAGAAAATATCAGCATGACATTCAAGTCGGTCAGGTTGGGATCAATGTGCCTATTCCAGTCCCTTTACCATTTTTCTCCTTTACTGGTTGGAGAGGCAGTTTCTATGGTGATTTACATGCGTATGGTAAACAAGCGGTACGTTTTTATACCGAGACTAAAACGGTGACGGCACGTTGGTTTGATGACGATATTCCAACGGGGCCTAATTTGACCATCCAACTGCGCTGAGTGAATAGAAGGAGCTTTTATGGACTTTGAACTTAATGAAGATCAACGTGCATTTGCCGATACCGCTCAGCAATTTGCCGATGAGTGTTTAGCACCGATGGCGGCGGAGTGGGATGAAAAGCAGATCTTCCCCAAAGACGTATTGAGAGAGGCGGGGGAACTGGGGTTTCTCAGTCTCTACACTCCAGAAGCGCAAGGTGGCCTAGGGCTGAGTCGCTTGGATGCTTCAATTATCTTTGAACAACTGGCCATGGGATGTACGTCCACTACGGCGTTTATGACGATTCACAACATGGTCAGTTGGATGATAGCCAGTTTTGCTACCGATGAAGCCAAAACGCAGTTCTGTCCGAAATTAGTTACGGGGGAGTGGTTAGGCTCCTATTGCTTAACCGAGCCTAACGCAGGATCAGACGCCGCTGCACTGACCACTTCCGCTACAAAAAAGGGAGATAAGTATGTCATCAACGGCGGCAAAACCTTTATCTCTGGCGCAGGAGAGACAGATGTTTTGGTCGTGATGGCGCGAACCGGAGAAGCGGGTGCCAAAGGCGTGTCTGCATTTGTTGTTCCTGCTCACGCAGATGGTATCAGCTATGGGCGCAAAGAACCCAAAATGGGTTGGAACAGCCAACCAACACGAGCGGTTACTTTTGAAAATGTCGTTATTCCAGCTAGCCATTTACTGGGCGAAGAAGGGCAAGGTTTTGTCTTTGCGATGAAAGGGCTTGATGGAGGGCGTATAAATATTGCGACCTGTTCCGTCGGTACGGCTCAACAGGCCCTTGAACAGGCGACACAATACATTCAGGAGCGTAAGCAGTTCGGCAAGTCGCTTGCGCAGTTTCAAGCCTTACAATTCAAATTAGCAGACATGGCTACAGAGCTAGTGGCTGCTCGGCAGTTAGTGCGCTATGCCGCCAGCAAGCTCGACCGAAATGACCCAGATGCCACGGCTTATTGCGCGATGGCAAAACGGTTCGCAACCGATGTGGGCTTTCAGGTTTGCGACCAAGTGCTGCAGCTTTATGGCGGCTATGGTTACATCAAAGAGTATCCAATGGAGCGTCATTTCAGAGATGTGCGTGTGCATCAAATTCTGGAGGGAACGAACGAAATCATGCGCTTGATCATCGCGCGCCGTTTGCTCTCTGAGGAGTCGGCCTTGCTGTAGCGAAGTATTGGATTTGCTCATTGAGAAAGGATTCAGATATGCCATTAACCCAAGAAGCCATTCAACATACGATCACTAATCACGTTGCGGTGGTGACGATGAACAACCCGCCAGCCAATACGTGGACAGCAGAGAGCCTCAAGGTACTGAAGTCGCTGATACTCACACTTAACAATGATAAGCAGGTCTACGCACTGGTTTTAACCGGCAGTGGAGAAAAGTTTTTCTCTGCTGGTGCAGATCTCAAGCTATTTTCTGACGGTGACAAAGCGGTTGCGTTAGACATGGCGCGATGCTTTGGTGAAGCCTTTGAAATGCTCTCGGAATTCCGTGGTGTTTCCATTGCCGCTATTAATGGTTACGCCATGGGTGGAGGTTTAGAAGTGGCATTAGCTTGTGATATTCGAGTCGTTGAAGAGCAAGCGGTACTTGCTTTACCTGAAGCCAAAGTCGGACTTTTGCCCTGCGCTGGCGGTACCCAAAACCTCACAGCGTTAGTAGGGGAAGGCTGGGCAAAGCGTATCATTTTATGTGGAGAGCAAGTCAGCGCTGACAAAGCAAAAGAACTAGGCCTAGTTGAGGAGTTGGTTCCCAAAGGTGAAGCTTTAAGTAAAGCGCTGGAACTTGCTGAATCTGTTGCGAACCAGTCGCCATCTTCTGTCGCCGCATGTAAGGCGCTCATTCAAAATATGCGCTCGGCGCCACTGAAGCACGGCTTAATGAAAGAGCGAGAGTTGTTTCTGAATCTTTTTGATACGGAAGATCAAGTTGAGGGTGTTCGCGCCTTTTTAGAAAAACGCCCACCGCAATGGAAAAACCGATAGGAGGCCACATGGCAGGGATGGTAACCGTTAGTGAAATAGAGTGCTTAGATGGCGTGCACCGCATTGGTATCGCAACGTTAGACAACACCGCTTCATTGAATGCATTGACGTATGACATGTTAGTCCAACTTAACGATCAGCTTATCAAGTGGCAAGACGATCCGCATATGGCTTGTGTGGTACTGACTGGCGCTGGAGAAAAAGCATTCTGTGCTGGTGGTGATGTTCGAGCTATGTATCACGTCATGCATAACGAGAGTAAAGAAAAAATCGTAGAGTTCTGTACGAACTATTTCTCGTTGGAGTATGAGTGTGACTATCTCATCCACACTTACAACAAACCCATTATCGGTTGGGGAGAAGGTATTGTCATGGGCGGTGGGATGGGGCTTTTTATGGGAACCAGCCATAAAGTTGTGACAACAACATCACGCCTTGCTATGCCAGAAATCAATATCGGACTGTATCCTGATGTGGGAGGTACGTGGTTTTTAAGCCAGATAGATCCGCAAGTGGGCTTATTCCTCGGATTGACAGGTTCAATGGTAAATTCAAGTGACGCTGTCACTATTGGTTTGGCCGATTGGTTACTGTTGGAAGAGCAGTATCCCACCTTACTGGATGAGCTAAAGCGGCTCCAGTGGGGCAAAGAAGATGCGAAAGAGTTGGTAACTGCACTACTACAGTTAATGGAAGAACAAGTTATTGATAGCAAACCAACCACGCAAATTTGTCCATACTTAGATCAGATAGAGGAAGCGTGCAAAGGCTTTGATCTTAATACGATAGCACAGCGAATCATGGCTATCGACGGGAACAGTCAGTGGATAGAAAACGCGAAACAAACGTTCGCCGCAGGCAGTCCGATCACCGCGCATATTTGCTTCAGACAAGTGAAAGAATACCACAGCTTACCACTTGCAGGTTGCTTCCGCTTGGAGCTGAGTTTATCGGTTCGCAGTGCCTTATTAGGTGAGTTTAAAGAGGGCGTCCGTTCTCGGCTTATTGACCGGGATGGCGAACCTAACTGGATGTTTAACAATGTCAGTGAAGTCGATGAAGATATCATCGATACCTTGTTTACCTCACTTTGGCCGGATGACGAACATCCGCTTGCTGATTTGGGTGAACAAACACTAGGTCAATAAGGAGAATGATCATGAGTACCATCGCATTTATCGGTTTAGGAAGAATGGGGCATCCGATGGCGCAAAACTTATTAGCGTCTGGATTTAACGTGCAAGTATTTGATGTCGATAGCGAAGCGGCAAAGCAACTTGCACCTTTTGGTGCGGTGGTGGCGAGCTCTATCGAGGAAGTCGTGGATGGTGCAAGCACGGTCATCACGATGCTACCAGCAGGATCTCACGTTCGTTCCGTGTATCTTGGCGACTTACACGGCGGCGTAGGTGTCCTCAATCTTGTCTCGCCAAGTACCTTGATGATTGATTGTTCAACCATTGATCCGGACTCTGCGCGATTAGTCGCCAATGAAGCGGCAAATAAACGCGTGTTGTTTGTCGACGCGCCCGTTTCGGGGGGCGTTGCTGGCGCTAAAGCGGCGACATTAACCTTTATTGTTGGTGGTTCGGATCAAGCGTTTTCTAAAGCCAATGCGATTTTGCAGTATATGGGAAAAAATGTTTTCCATGCTGGCAAAGCAGGCGATGGTCAAATGGCGAAAATCTGTAACAACCTTATGCTCGGCATTTTAATGTCTGGTACGTGCGAGGCATTAAACCTAGGTATCGATCATGGACTCGATCCAAAAGTGCTATCAAACATCATGCTGCAAAGCTCTGGCCGAAATTGGGCATTGGAGCTTTACAATCCTTGCCCAGGCGTGATGGACAGTGCGCCAGCCAGTCACGATTACCAGCCGGGCTTTATGAGCAAACTCATGCTAAAAGATCTCGGCTTGGGGTTAGATGCGGCGTTACAAACACATTCTTCGGTTCCGATGGGGTCGTTAGCGCGCAACTTATATTCTTTCCACAACGCGAGCGGCCACGGCGAGCTCGATTTCTCAAGCTTATTTGAGTTATACAAGAGTAAGAAAGGCTAGACCGAGTTTTGTGACAAACCAGCCCGAGATGGTGACCTAAAACGCGCATCATTTCGGCCAACTTAGACTAGTTGAGATAGAGAACATTACGAGCTATGGAGTGCACCAATATGGACATAAAAAGTAGTGTTATTGCCATTACAGGAGCAGGGCAGGGGCTTGGGCAAATGATGGCCATTACCCTTGCTCAAGCTGGCGCTGATTTAGCGTTGTTGGATGTAAACGCCAGTGGCTTAATGGAAACACAAGAGCAGTGTCGAATGCTGAGTGCGAAAGCGTTGACATATCAAGTGGATGTCACCAACGAAATCGATGTTGAAACCACGTTTGAAGCGATTATCCAAGATTTTGGTCAACTCAATGGGTTAGTCAATAACGCTGGCGTGTTAAGAGATGGGTTACTTGTAAAAGCAAAAGATGGCGTGATCAGTAAGATGTCTTTGGATCAATTCAATTTGGTCATGAACGTTAACGTGACAGGAACATTTTTGTGTGGGCGTGAAGCTGCCGTCAAGATGATTGAGAGTGGCTCCCGAGGCGTTATCATCAATATTTCTAGTGTTGCGAGAGCAGGGAATATCGGACAAACCAATTATTCTGCATCTAAAGCGGCGGTCGCGACCATGGCGACAACATGGGCTCGTGAGCTCGCAAGATACGGTATTCGCGCGGCGGCGGTTGCACCAGGTGTAGTTCATACCGCGATGGCAGAGCAAATGAGACCCGAAGCCATAGAGCGACTAGAAAAGATGATCCCAGTTGGCAGGATGGGCGAAACAAGCGAAATCGCGCATGCAGTAAAATACATTATTGAGAGTGATTACTTTACTGGCAGGGTTTTAGAAGTGGATGGCGGCATTCGTATGTAAGTGACCACTGAAATAAGGCTCTGATAGACCTGAATAATAAGTCTCTTTCCATTTCAACATTTTCTATGTTGTGGAGTGCTAATTCTGCGCAACCCAAATGTATTTACAACTTATGTTTGGATTTACCTTGAGAATGATTTCTCACAATCCAATAAAGAGATGTAAATACCACTCAAATATTAAGTGAAATCATTAATTTGATGTTGATCACACTTTTGATTTTTTAGCTTCCGCTTCTCATTAAGGCTATCTGCGTAAATGAAGTTGATAGTCAGTCTCATCAATTTTTAGTTTCAACTGTTTGTTTTTAAATAATTAATTGTTGAAGCACGAGAAATTCGTGTTGAGGTTAATATTCTATTTAAAGTGTGTAACTTCCATTAATGGAAGGTTAGTTTCCAGTTGTGGCTAATGAGCTTTAACTTTTTACTCCTCATAATGCGCCAAATGTAACATAGTGTTTCAAAGTGTAACAATAAACTCACACTAAGAGTGTGGTTTTGATCTCCACTCAATTCCGTTTTGTTTCGCTCTGAGCCCGACGTTACTCATGCTCAACACATAAACATTCTAATGACTATAACAACTGGTTCTTGGCTTGATACCAATCGTATCGTAGCAAATAACGGTTCATCCTAGCTGGTAAAATGCTTGATGACGAAGTTGAAAAAATTGTAAGTAGAATAACTACTTATCGAGGTTTTTTCTTGTTCTCATACATTACCTCTGCGCTATTTGTGAGCTCTTATTTACTTTGATTGGCATCTGCTTTGAAACCAGACAACCATCGAGAAAGTTAATGGAAGCCTCAAGATATAAACGCATCTTGTCGAGGGGAAGTTTGGCGTCCGTCATACTTATGCTCTCAGGATGTAATTCAGCTTTACTTGACCCCAAAGGTGCCATTGGTGTGCAAGAAAAAGAGTTAATTATTACTGCTCTTTTGCTGATGTTGATCGTTGTAATCCCTGTGATTTTAATGACGATTTACTTCGCTTACCGATACCGCGCCTCTAACACTGAAGAAGAGTACGCACCCGAGTGGTCACACTCGACCAAAATCGAAGTGGTGGTATGGACAATTCCAATCATCATCATTGCGATTCTTGCGACGATCACATGGCGTTCGACTCATGAACTAGAGCCATCCAAACCTTTGGAAAGTGATGTTAAACCAATGACCATCGAAGTGGTGTCACTCGATTGGAAATGGTTGTTCATCTATCCAGAAGAAAACATTGCGACGGTGAACTATGTGGCGTTCCCGAAAGACGTGCCAGTGCAGTTCAAACTGACTTCGGACAACATCATGAACGCGTTTTTCATCCCTCGCTTAGGTACACAGATCTACGCGATGCCAGGCATGGTAACCAAGCTCAACCTCATAGCGAACCACGAAGGTGACTACAAGGGTTTTGCATCGAACTACAGCGGCGAAGGCTTTTCGCAAATGAAGTTCACAGCTTCAGCAATGTCTGATCGTGCTGCGTTCCTAAATTGGGTGCAGAAAGTGAAGGCGAGCCCTGATCGTATTGAAGATTGGGAGCAATACAGCTCACTGGCAGCGCCAAGTATCGCAGAGCCAGTCACTTTGTTCTCTAGCGTTCCTCCGTTCTTGTTCACCGACGTTGTGACTCAGCATCCTGGTTCAATGAACTGTTTGCCTGAAAACCAAGGATAATCGTAATGTTTGGAAGATTAACTCTTGATTCAGTTCCATTCCACGAACCTATTATTGTCATCACCCTAGCGGTTGTGGCGCTGGTTGGTTTAGCCGTAGTTTACGCGGTGACCAAAGCCGGAAAGTGGCAATATTTGTGGAATGAATGGTTTACTTCAGTAGACCATAAAAAACTTGGCTTCATGTACATCGCAGTAGCGATGGTGATGCTTGTTCGTGGTTTTGCTGACGCAGTCATGATGCGTAGTCAGCAACTCCTTTCTTCTGCGGGTGAAGCAGGTTACTTACCACCGCATCACTACGATCAAATTTTTACTGCCCATGGCGTGATCATGATCTTCTTCGTAGCGATGCCATTGGTCATTGGTCTGATGAACATCATCGTGCCATTGCAGATTGGTGCGCGTGACGTAGCTTTCCCGTATCTGAATAACTTGAGCTTCTGGCTGTTTGTTGTAGGTGTCATCCTAACAAACATGTCTCTCGGCTTAGGTGAATTTGGTCGTACCGGCTGGTTGGCGTATCCGCCGCTTTCAGGTATTGAGGCTAGCCCAGGAGTCGGGGTCGACTATTGGATTTGGGCGCTGCAGATATCAGGTGTTGGTACGACGTTAACAGGCGTGAACTTCTTCGCGACCATTTTGCGTATGCGTACACCGTCTATGCCAATGATGAAGATGCCAGTTTTCACTTGGGCGTCTCTGTGTGCAAACATTTTGATCATCATTTCATTCCCAATCCTAACGGTGACTATCGCTCTGCTTACGCTGGATAGATACCTAGGCATGCACTTCTTTACCAATGATCTTGGCGGCAACGTAATGATGTACGTCAACCTGATTTGGGCTTGGGGTCACCCAGAAGTGTACATCTTGATCTTGCCAATTTTTGGTGTGTTCTCAGAAGTCACCGCAACCTTCTCACGTAAAAAGTTGTTCGGTTACACATCGCTAGTTTGGGCTACCGTAGTTATCACGATTCTTGCCTTTGTCGTTTGGCTACACCACTTCTTTACGATGGGGTCTGGCGCGAACGTAAATGCCTTCTTCGGTATTGCCACGATGATCATTTCTATCCCAACAGGGGTGAAGATCTTCAACTGGCTATTCACGATGTACAAAGGCCGCATCCGCTTTACGACGCCAATGATGTGGACGGTGGGCTTCCTTATCACCTTTACTGTTGGTGGTATGACGGGCGTACTAATGGCTGTTCCGGGCGCAGATTTCGTTCTGCATAACTCAGTATTCCTTATCGCTCACTTCCACAATGTTATCATCGGTGGTGTGGTGTTTGGATGTTTCGCTGCGATCACTTACTGGTTCCCGAAAGCGACCGGTTTCACCATGAATGAAACTTGGGGCAAACGCGCGTTCTATCTTTGGATTATTGGTTTCTTAATGGCGTTCTTACCGCTTTACGCGCTGGGCTTCATGGGGATGACTCGTCGTTTAAGCCAAGACATCAACCCAGAATACTTCCCACTGTTGTCGATTGCCGCAGCAGGTACGGTTGTGATTGCGCTGGGCGTATTGTCTCAGTTCATCCAAATTTACGTGAGTATCCGTGACCGCGAGCAAAACCGTGATCTAACTGGTGACCCGTGGGGTGGTCGTACTCTTGAGTGGGCAACATCGTCTCCACCGCCGTTCTACAACTTTGCGCACCTACCAAAAGGTGATGTGCTGGATGCCTTCTGGTACCAGAAACAAAGTGGCGAGTTCGATCCAACTAAAGAAGTGGAATACGAACGTATTCATATGCCAAAAAACACGGCAACAGGCATCTACGTGTCGGCTTGGTCGCTCCTATTTGGCTTCGGCATGATTTGGTACATCTGGTGGCTAGCGGCGGCAAGTTTGGTCGGTATTATCGTGACGTGTATTCAGCATAGCTATAACGATGATGTGGATTACTACGTGGAAGTTGAAGAGATCAAAGCAATTGAGGCTGAACGTCGAGCTCAGCTTGAAGAAGCGAAGAAAAACTCAGTGAAAGACAGCGAAAGTAAAGATGATCTGGAGGTGACGTATGCAAACTAATATCGCAGCACATCACGACCATGATCACCACCATGACACGAATGGCAACAAGCTATTTGGCTTCTGGGTTTACCTGATGAGTGACTGTGTATTGTTTGCGACCTTGTTCGCGACTTACGCTGTGCTGTCGAGCAATTCAATTGCGGGCCCAACAGGTAAAGACATTTTCGAACTCCCATTCGTGTTTGTCGAAACCATGCTGCTGCTGTTTAGCAGTATCACATTTGGTTTTGGCATTATCGCGATGAAGCGCAACAACGTTGCTGGTCTCAAACGCTGGATGTTAGTCACGTTCGCGCTTGGTCTTGGCTTTATCTGTATGGAGGTCTATGAGTTCCATCACCTGATTGAAGAAGGCTATGGGCCACAAACAAGTGCATTCCTGTCGGCATTCTTTACGTTGGTTGGTACGCACGGCCTGCACGTAACCTTTGGTCTGATTTGGTTAGCGGTAGCGTATCATCAACTGTCGACGAAAGGTCTGAACGACAATATGGCAATGCGCTTTAACTGCTTAAGCCTATTCTGGCACTTTCTAGATATCGTTTGGATTTGTGTCTTTACCATCGTTTACTTACTGGGGGTAATGTAATGGATCAACATGTAGAAACCAGTTCGTCAGATTACGTGAAAGGCTTTATTGCCTCACTGATTCTGACGGTAATTCCGTTCTACTTTGTTTGGACGAAATCATTACCAGATACAACGACCTATGCGATTCTATTTGGATGTGCATTAGTGCAGATATTTGTTCACTTTAAATACTTCTTGCACATGGAAACAAAAACATCCGACGGACGTTGGAACCTTGTATCACTGATGTTTACCGCCATTGTTGTACTTATCCTTATCGCTGGCTCGGTATGGATCATCTACAACATGAACGTCAACATGAAGTTGTAGGTCAAGGTATGCTGAAAAGTTATTTGTCTATCACTAAACCGGGCATTATTTTCGGCAACCTGATTTCTGTTGCGGCGGGGTTCTTCCTCGCCGCAAAAACAGAACCAGCCAGTCTAATGCTGTTCGTTACGACGTTAGTTGGTGTTGGGTTAGTCATCGCTTCAGGTTGTGTGGTGAATAATATTTTCGATCGTGATATCGACCAGAAGATGGCACGTACACGAAATCGTGAAACAGTGAAAGGCAACATCAATATCGATATTGCGTTTGTTTATGCACTTGCTTTATTGCTGGTAGGAACCGCACTGTTATTTATCCGAGTGAACCCACTATCCGCTGTCGTCGTGTTGCTTGGCTACGTGTATTACGTGTTCTTTTACACGATGTGGTACAAACGTAACTCGGTGTATGGAACCTTAGTGGGAAGTATCTCAGGCGCAGTTCCGCCATTGGTGGGTTACTTAGCGGTAACAAACTTCATTAGCTTGGAAGCGATTTTACTCTTTACCATGTTCTGTCTCTGGCAAATGCCGCACTCGTATGCCATTGCCATGTTCCGCATGCAAGACTACCGAGAAGCCGGGATTCCCGTATTGCCACTTAAAGAAGGCATTCATAAAGCGCATCGACACATGAAAGCGTATGTCGTAGCGTTTGGAGCAGTATCGTTGGGGTTATTTTTACTAGGTGAAGCAGGGTATGAATACTTAGCAGTTGCAGCGGTTGTTTGCTTTATGTGGACGAAAGTGACCTTTCGCAGCATTGATGACAACAACTACATCGCTTGGTCAAAGTCGGTGTTTAAAGTCTCACTGCTAGTGGTGATGGGGATTAGTGGTGTGCTTGGCGTCGAGTTGATTCCTCTAGCTCTGTAACAACCAAACCTAAGCGTTTGCTAAGCGCCAATATCTTTTGCTGCTGAATGCATGAATGACCTTACCTAGAAGTAAGGTCATTTAACTTTCTATTGTCCTTTATTTTCCCTGTTTTTCCTGTTCCTCCTCTAGCTTCACTATCACGTATTCATATCTAAAAGCAAAAACAACCAGTGTGTAAAACATAGTAGATCGCGCGTTTCCGCTGACTCGTAATAATGTCAAGAGATAGCGACGATTAAGCTAAAAAGTATAAACAGCGCAATAACTCTACTTACCATATGAGAATTCAATATCGATAGTTTGTAATGTAAACATTTGGGGGGAGTGCTAGTTCCCATAGCAGCATACAAACTAACAATGTGAATGTTTGAGTTGAATCACCAGCTAGCGAAATACAAAAGTTTTACGACTGAAAGTAGGTGAGGAAGCATCTTAGCTCCAGTGAAATGAACACGATTAAGAATCATCTTTTTACATAATCTAAAAACTCACTAAACATTAACCCAGATTAAAGTTTTGTCGTCTCCGAGGCATTAAGGTGCGCCTGTAGTTTGCAGGTCTCAAGGATTCAGAGAAGGAACAGCCATACATCGTGTATCGCTGTTCCTTTTTCGTTCTTGTTTACTTGCGAAAAGATAAAACATAAAGACAACTTTAAGAGGACTGGTTTTGAGCATTTTGTTTTCCGAAGCCCGCATTGGCAACATGATCCTAAAGAACCGTTTTGTGCGAAGCGCAACGTGGGAGAACATGGCGACCGAAGATGGTCACATGACGGTAAAGCTTTACGATATTTACGAAACGCTTGCGAAAGGGGAAGTTGGGCTTATTGTCACGGGTTATGCCAATATCGTTGAAGAAGAGAAACCCAACGCAGGTATGATGGGGATCTACAACGACTCTTTTATTGAAGAATACAAAAAGCTAACAGAGCTAGTACATCAACAAGATTCTAAAATCGTGATGCAAATTGCTTACGGTGGCACCAAAACCACCCATAACGTCGGTGAGCGTGTCATCTTCGCTCCGAGTGACGTGCCTGAGCGTGGTACAAATACGCAAGGCAAAGCGATGACAAAGGACGAAATAGACTACATCGTAAAGGCATTCGCATTGGCGAGTAAACGTGCTCAAGACGCTGGTTTTGACGGCGTAGAGATTCATGCGGCGCACACTTATTTAATTAACCAGTTTTTAAGCCCGTACTATAATCGTCGAGAAGACGAATATGGTGGTGACTTAGAAAATCGCATGCGCTTTCTTTTAGAAATTTATTCTGAAACCAGAAAGCTGGTTGGAAGCGAATTTCCCATCCTCGTAAAACTGACGGCAACAGAGTTCTTTGACGGCGGTTTAACGTTCGATGAAACTCGCGTCGTCTGTAAGAAACTTGAAGAAGTAGGCGTTGATGCGATCGTCGTGTCTGGCAATATTCACGGCAAAGCAAACGAACTTGTTGGTCAAACGTTCGATGGTTACACACTACAAGAAGAAGGTTACTTTCACGAATATGGTCACGTGATCAGTCAGGACGTTAGCATACCGGTGATTACTGTCGGCGGGCTGAGCGACATTGATGCGATTGAGAAAATTGCAGAAAACACAGATATCCAATTTTTTGCTGTGTCACGCCCTTTATTGGCTGAGCCGCAGTTGATCAAACGTTGGAAAGAAGGCAATCGCGCACCAGTAGATTGCGAACGTTGCTCAAAGTGTCGTACCAAGCGTGGTAACTTTTGCGTGGTGTATAAGAACCGAAATCGTCGCAAAAAATAAAACGAAGCGACTACACAAATACAAATTAGCCTCCACTCTGAATATGGAGGCTTTTAATTATCCGCATGTTAATCGAACCATTATTTATCTTCTTTTTGATAGTTTAAATAATGCACACAAAGATCGTGAAATGCTTTAGCTTGAGGCGAGATCGTGCGATCGGTTAACGTAAATATACCAATTTGCCTTTCAAGTGGTGGATCGATAAGCGGAATCCAAACCAAGCGTGTTTCATTGGTTGGGAAAGCAAGCTTCGGTAGGGTCGTGACACCAATCCCAAGTTCTAAGACAGAAAATAGCGAAGTAATATTTTCGACCGAATAGAGCGCTTGCTGACTCAGAGCTCTTGCTGGGGTTGGATCTAGAAGTGTACAAGTGCCGTTACGGATAAAGGGTTGTTCCAACAAAGTTTGCCACTCGATTCCTTCTGGATGACTCGCAATAGGGTTGTCCTTTAAACACACCACGCCTATTGGATCGGCTAACAGCGGCGTAAAGTCAATGCCGCCCTCATCGAGGTGAGAGGGGTTACCGAGCGCTAAGTCGACTTCACCGGAGAGTAAGCGAGCCTCGACGCCCGCCGCGTTATCATCGATCAAGCTTACTTCTACATTTGGATACTGCTCGCAAAAGGCACCCAACACGCTCGGGATGAGTTTCGCTGCAACAGAAGGAACGCTCGCAATTCGCACTCTCCCTTGCTGTCCGGCCGCGGCAGCTTTGAGATCGTTGTCCAGCGCACTGTAGATATTGAGAAACTGAACCACTTTGGGCAGACAAATTTCACCAAACGGGGTCAATTTGGTTTTGTTTCCGGGTTCAAACAGCGTTTGCCCTAGAATTTTTTCAAGCTCTTTTATCGATGTGGACAGTGCCGCCTGAGAACGATTTGCACGATGTGAAGCGGCTCGAAAGCCTCCTTCCTCGACTACCATCACAAAATGCATTAATTGTTGAAGCTTAATACTCATCCCTAATGCCTCTTAATCCCTTTATTTACGTTATTTTAAATAGAGTGATAAGTTTAATTTATCAAATGTCAAAAATTTACCGTTAGATTTATCGCCTGTCAATGTGCATCATTTAACCATATTGAAACAAAGCTATTACAAAGGTTGAAAGGCACGTGAATACTCCTACTAAAAAACACCCAGTTAAAACCAGTCTATTTGCTTCTAAAGCGCCGCTTGAATGGGCGATAGTCAACAACGGAACCCTGTATACGGCTCAAATTCCTATTGATGACACAGGCGCGGTTGTGGAAGGCGGTATCGAAGCACAAACACGTCAAACCTTTAACAATCTCATTCACACCCTGGAGTGTGCAGGGGAGTCTTTGGACTCGGTGTTGCAGGTCCTGATTTATGTGACCGACAGAGAATACTTAAAGACCGTTAACCAAGTGTACGCGGAATATTTTGAAGCGCCGTACCCAAATCGCGCCGCCATGGTGGTTGCAGGGTTAGCGCGAGAAGAGATGTTGGTGGAGTTTGTCGTCTACGCGTCGGCAAGCCAACCAGAATAAATCCAATAAGAACAATTAGAGATCAGTGAGTGGGTGGCTTGCCATCACAAATCGGAAGAACAAGGAAAGAACCATGACTTTTATTAACAATGTTCAAGCAGAAAAATCCCTCTATATAGCGGGTGAGTGGCAATCGGGCATGGACACCATCGCCAATATTAACCCTTCTGATATCAGCGAAAACATTGGCGATTTCGCACAAGCGAGTGTGTCGCAAGTAGAGCAAGCGATTCAAGCGGCTAAATCAGCGCAGCCAGAGTGGGAAAAAACACCAATCGAGCGCAAGCAAGCAGTGCTACAAGCGATTGGTGATGAGCTCATTGCACGATGTGACGAATTGGGCACCTTACTTTCGCGTGAAGAAGGTAAGCCATTTGCTGAAGGTCGAGGTGAGATATACCGTGCTGGCCAATTCTTCCAATACTTTGCTGCTGAGGTTCTGCGTCAAATTGGCGATAACGCTGCTTCCGTCCGTCCAGGTGTCTCCGTTGAAGTTACTCGTGAAGCCGTCGGCGTTATCGCCATTATCTCTCCTTGGAACTTTCCAACAGCAACAGCGGCTTGGAAAATCGCGCCAGCACTTGCGTTTGGTAACAGCGTCGTCTGGAAGCCTGCCAACCTAACCCCAGCAAGTGCCGTTGCGCTGACAGAGATTATCCATCGCCAAGGTTTACCTGCCGGCACGTTTAACCTCGTTTTGGGTAGCGGTTCGCAAGTCGGTAATACCCTTATCAATTCGAAGGATGTGAACGGCGTGAGCTTCACTGGTTCTGTGGACACAGGCCGTAAAGTTGCAGCGGCAACGGCACCAAATTTTGTGCGTTGTCAGCTAGAGATGGGTAGCAAAAATGCGCTCGTAGTGGCAGATGATGCAGACATTCAAATTGCCGTTGAAGCGACAATCGCAGGCTCATTCTCGGGTGCAGGTCAAAAGTGCACCGCGTCTTCTCGTCTTGTGGTTATGGACGGAATTCACGACGCGTATGTTGAAGCGCTAATCAAACGCATGAGCGAATTAAAAGTGGGTCACGCACTGGAAGAGGGCGTATTCATGGGTCCTGTTGTTGATGGTAACCAGCTGAATGCGAACTTTGAGTGGATTGAAAATGCACGCCAAGCAGGCGCGGAGCTGGCTTTCGGTGGTGAGCGTCTGAGCCTAGAGCATGACGGTTACTATATGTCACCAACCCTGTTCTTGAACACACAAAACAGCTGGGAAGTGAACCAAGAAGAAGTCTTTGCACCAATGGCAAGCGTGATTCGCGTTTCTGATTTGGGTGAGGCGATTGCAGTCGCGAACGATACGCGCTTTGGCCTGACAGGCGGCATTATCACGCAAAGTCTGCGCAATAGCGCGATCTTCAAACAGCAAGTCCAAACGGGCTGCGTCATGGTTAACTTGCCAACTGCGGGTACAGATTATCACGTCCCATTTGGTGGCCGTAAAGAATCTAGCTTTGGCCCTCGTGAGCAAGGGCAGTACGCCAAAGAGTTCTACACCGTGGTGAAAACCGCTTATCAGCGCCCTTACTAAGAACAGCAGGGTAGCTGATGGTGTCAGTTACCCGCACTGAAAGGCTAAGAAATTGTTTAAGGAGTGGTTATGTACCAACAACGGATTGTGATTGACGGATTGCAGTACTGCAATTGGGATCGAGAGTATTTCCAAACGCTTAAGGCGAGTGGCATTACCGCCGTTCATGCCACTATCGTCTACCACGAAACTGCGCGCGAAACCTTAACGCGTTTTGCTGAATGGAACTTGCGCTTCGAGCAAAATGCGGACCTCATCATGCCTATTTATTCAATGGCAGATGTAGAAAAAGCCAAAGCAGAAGGCAAAGTCGGCATCTTCTTCGGCGCGCAAAATTGCTCACCTATCGATGATGAAATTGGTCTGATTGAAGTGATGCGCCGCCAAGGTCTGCTGATCATGCAACTGACCTACAACAACCAAAGCTTACTGGCGACAGGTTGTTACGAACAAAACGATTCCGGCGTAACTCGCTTTGGTAAGCAAGCGATTGAAGAGATGAACCGAGTCGGGATGATCATTGATATGTCCCACAGCGCGGAGCGTTCGACGTTGGAAGCTATCGAGCTCTCTTCGCGTCCAATTTGTATCAGCCATGCTAACCCGACGTTTGCGCATGACGCACTGCGCAACAAATCCAACACCGTGATCAAAGCACTGACGGAGCGCGGTGGTTTGATTGGATTCAGTTTATATCCATTCCATTTGCCAAATGGCAGCCAGTGCACGCTGGATGATTTCTGCCAGATGGTAGCGAAAACCGCAGACATGTTTGGCGTCGACCATTTAGGTATCGGTAGCGATTTGTGCCTAAATCAGCCGCAACAAGTGTTGGAGTGGATGCGCAACGGTCGTTGGTCAAAAGCGATGGATTACGGCGAAGGTTCAGCAAGTAACTCGGGATGGCCAGATGCGCTGCCATGGTTCTGCGGCAGCGCAGGGATGGAGAACATCTACAACGGATTAATGGGTCACGGATTCAGTGAATCTGAGGCTGGAAAAATATTGGGTGAAAACTGGTTCAACTTCCTTAAAGAAGGATTAGAGCCTATTTCATAGCATTCCCCAAAGTAGGAACCGCCTGCCCACATAATAACAATACGGCAGGCGTAAAACTCACATTTGTAGCCAGTCTTTGGCTGCTGCAAAGAACCTCTGGAGCCAGAGTATGTCTGATTTAACCAATAGCATGAAAGCTTCCACGATGAACGTGTCATCGGGCAAGTCGAAAGCAAAACACAACACATCAACAACAGAAAACACGACGGACAAATTAGGACTGAATAACCCGGCCTTTTGGTATAGCGGTGGTTTCATCGCGTTGTTCGTTGCTATTGCACTTTATGACGGCGAGCTGTTATCTACGATCGTTAACGCTGGCTTTGGCTGGGCAGTTCAGGTATTTGGTCCATACTGGCAGTTACTGCTGCTTCTCACTTTTCTTATTGGTCTTGGCTTGGCTGCAGGGCGAACAGGCAAGGTGATGTTGGGCGGGATTGCAAAACCAGAAATGGATTCTTTCCGCTGGATGGCGATTATTTTCTGTACCTTATTGGCTGGTGGTGGCGTTTTCTGGGCCGCGGCTGAGCCTATCGCACACTATGTTAGCCCACCCCCTTTATACGGCGCGCAAGATAACCCGCAGCAAGGTGCGGTGAATGCGTTGTCGCAATCCTTTATGCACTGGGGCTTTCTGGCTTGGGCGATTGTAGGTAGCTTAACTTCGATCGTGGTGATGCACCTGCATTACGACAAAGGTTTACCACTAAAACCCCGTATTTTGCTTTACCCAGTCTTGGGCGAACGAGCACTTAAAGGCCAACTCGGTGCATTGATTGACGCGTGCTGCATTATCGCGGTAGCCGCAGGCACCATCGGGCCAATTGGGTTTCTAGGCTTGCAGGTTAGCTACGCGTTAAATGCGCTGTTTGATATTCCTGATGGCTTTACCACTCAGCTTATCATCATCTTGTTTGCGATTGCGCTTTACACCTTGTCAGCGCTCAGTGGATTAAGCCGAGGCATGCAACTGCTTAGTCGTTACAACGTGATTCTGGCAATGGCATTGATGGTTTACATCCTGTTTTTTGGCCCTACGAATTTTATCTTTAACGGATACATTCAAGGTGTAGGGAGCATGCTAGATAACTTTATCCCAATGGCGACCTATCGCGGTGACGAAGGTTGGCTAAGTTGGTGGACAGTATTTTTCTGGGGCTGGTTCCTGGGTTATGGTCCGATGATGGCAATTTTTATTGCGCGTATTTCCCGTGGTCGCACTATTCGCCAAGTTATTTCAACCATCAGTATAGTGGCTCCGTTAACCACTTGTTTTTGGTTCACGATTGTGGGCGGCTCAGGCCTTGCGTTTGAAATTGCTGAACCGGGTAGTGTGAGTGCGGCGTTTGAAGGCTTTAACTTGCCAGGTGCTTTGCTTGCGGTGACTCAGCAACTACCAATGCCAATGCTGACTTCAATTCTATTTCTGATTTTAACCACGATCTTCATTGTCACGACGGGCGACTCAATGACCTACACAATCAGTGTCGTGATCAGTGGTGAAACGGAGCCGAATGCGATCATCCGTACCTTCTGGGGCGTAATGATGGGTGTGACGGCATTGATCCTAATTTCCCTTGGCTCTGGCGGCATTTCTGCACTGCAATCTTTCATTGTGATTACCGCGGTTCCGGTTTCGTTGATTCTGTTACCGTCGCTTTGGAATGCGCCGCAAATCGCAATCAAAATGGCGAAAGAGCAAGGGCTATAACAATTATCTAATTCAAACAACGTGGAGCTTGTGCGGTGTTTTCCTCCTGCATCCGCACAAACCCTAGTATTCTTACAATAACAAATAGGTGGTGAGCAAAATGGATGCACATCGTTCTACTTATACGGAAGCAACTATGCGCGATGCAGCGATTGTCATGGCAGCCGAAAGGCTTGGCGCAATGCACCAAAACCGAATCAGCTTTGTTCGCAGTCTGATTCGTAATATGGCAAGCCAAAACTGGCAAGTAACCAAGCATGAGTGGCAGCTTTGTCCTCGTGGTTATGGTCATGTGATTTACAAATTGACCACGCCAGAGCACGTTTATCATTTGGTGGTATTCTGTGATGAAATTGCCGACGACGAGCGTAATGATCGCGTCATTGCTGAAAAGTGGGACGTCACATTTGCACTGGTTCAAGGCGATGTTGATGTTACTTTGTTGGAAAGATTGCGAGAAAATGTACCGCTGCAAGAAGCGGGACGTAATCCAAACAACGTACTTGTTCTTGCTCGCGCAAACAAAAGTGTGCGCGTGTTTGAGCACATTGTTAGCGCGCTTTCTCAAGGCGAGCAGCCTGAGCCGAAAGAGTTAGCGGAAGTGGGTTATATCCTGCGTACCACAGCTGTTTATGGTAACGGAAAGTTTGGTATCGCCGACTTCAAACTGTTAGAGAATAACTCAGATTTCAGCCAGTCTTTTAGTGCGCAAATGTGTGCCGTATATATGTTGCGTGAATTCAGCCTAGATTGGGTGCACTATCTGGCACTTCAACAAGGTGGCGACAACGCGGTGGCTTTGCATCGTGGCTTGCAGCGCTACCTTGGTGTCGGCAATGCTACTGGCTTAGGCATGGCTCCATACTTGATTAATCACCCATGTATTGTTGACCAATGGATGGCCTCTCGCGAGCGTGCGGTAGCGCGAGTCTTTGCGATGCCGGGTGAAGCGTCGTTCCATGCTCCTTTGCAAGGATTGCTGCAAAAAGCACAGCGTCATTTAGAGCAAGTCATCACCATCAATGAACATCAAGATAGGCTCAATCACCAAGCGATAGCAGACATCAAACAACTGCTATCAGAGCTAACAACGTTAATGGCATCACATCCGAACTGGGCGAGTTTGGTCGAGCAAAAGAAAACAATGAGTGTGGAAGCCCAAGAAATCCTCACCTCTTGCTTGATCGAACTCTACCCATCTTTAGTGGATGAATTTGCTAGCCAAATGAATACGGATGAAACGTTATCTATTCCGGGCGGGAAAAAGATCCAAGATTTACTGGAAGTGTTGCAAAGCAAGTACCGCTGGGCGATTGATGCGGATTACTCACTAGCCGAGAACAACTACTGGTTCTGGTATCGCTCACAAGATAAAGAAGAGCCAAGGCTTGGTGTTCGCGGGGAAGAGGCTGGAGAAGAAAAAGAACTGCCGCTTGATATCGGCAGACAAGTGAATCGCTTGTACCAGGCCTTGCTTGACTGTGATGTAGAAATGTCCGTAGCAGAGTTTCTATTGCAAAAACCGGCTTATCGTTCGATCACACGTCGCGTATGGACGCTAGGCAACCGTGCGATGGGGGATATTCAAATGAACGTGCTGCGTAAAGATGCGTTACCAATGCACTTACTGCGCTGTAAATTGGCGATCTTTGGTGCGACTAAGTTTGATCCGCGCTCGGATCGTTGGGTTCGAGTAACTTTCTTCCAAGGTGCGCCGTTGTTAGATGAAATTCACGATCCTAAACTGGCAGACACATGGATTTTCCCTAGCATGCCGCCGCGTGACGAAATTGCGCAAAGTGACAATCAAAAAATCAACGGAGGATTTGCATTATGATCGTCTCTCACAACGAATTGGTGGCCGCGGTTAATAAGGCATTTCTTGGCATGCGCCGTCACTGTGGTGAGGCGGATGTCATCGCGAATATGGTGGCGGACTTGCAAATGGTTGGCTTACATGGAGTTCGCCATTTTAATAACGCCAGTCTGTTTCTTGGGTTAGATTCAGACTGCGCCGTATCGGTGACCAACAGCACACCGTCAAGCATAGAGGTAGAACTGCACAACGGGAGTGTAGCGTGTCATTTACCCGCTGTGTTGGATTTCGCGCTCGAGAAAATGATCAACCGTAAGTCGATTACCATTACGTTGAAACAGTGTCATAATCGTTGGCTGGGTTTCAGTGAGTTGTTGAAGCTCTCTGCGAAAGGCATCGCGTGTCGCGCACAATGGGTCAATGGCTCTAGTCCCAAGCGAACGCTTTATGTGTTAAACCGCGGACGAATCGCACCAGAAGTCTTTTTCTCGGATCAGTTTGATGGGCATGATACGGATTTGCATAGTATGGTTATCGAGCTCTCCGTGAACGATTTCGATATCGAGAAAAGTGCACAAGGATATACCACCCACATTGAAGGCGATGAGTTAAGCCGTACGCAACAAGCTTCTTGGCAAAATGGTATCTTTGTCGAAGACCAAGAATGGGAAACACTGAAACAAACCGCAACCGCGTTGCTGGTGGAGAACAGTGAGCGTTCTATGCTCGGTGCTGGTGGTGTGGTTTAAGCTATGAAAGGCGATGATTCCAAGTAGAAGTGATGAAGGCTGCTGTTTAGCGGCCTTTTTTGTGCGCGATGTTCAGTCACTTCTGAAGTTCGAAGACTATGATTACCGTTATCCGCAAGATGGAGCAACACAGGTAAGAAAAATGGATCTGCAAGAGAATAAAAGAAATGCCATTGCGTTTTACGAAACCGCCTATCGAGGTAATCCAAGAAAAGCGGTTGAAGACTATGTTGGCGATGAGTACATCCAGCACAATCCATTAGTTGGAAATGGCCCCGAGGCTTTTATCGAGTATTTTGAGCGGATGCAAAATGAGTATCCCAATAAAGACATTACGTTTGTGCGAGCCATTGCTGAAGGGAACTTGGTGGCACTACACACTCACCAAACATGGCCTAATGATATTGAATACGTGACGATGGATTTCTTTCGTTTTGATCACAATGGGAAGATCGTTGAACATTGGGACGCTCTGCAAGAGATTCCTAAAGAAACATTGAATGGTCACACCATGTATTAACGAGTCGTTGACGAGTCTCCCATGCCGTTTATTCAAACGGTATGGGAGGTTAAATGATTTGTGGCACTTTAAGTATTAATCATCAAAGCGCTTTTTCGATTCTCACCGCGACGTCTTCAGATACCCAGCCTTTCCACAAGTCAGGGTAGGTATTAAAGAAGTAAAACATCGCTTCTTCACCGTCCGCGTAGTTATCTTCCATCCATGCCAGCATTTCACTCATTTGCTCGTTGGTAAATCCGCGTTTCTGCAAGTACGCGAATGCTTGGGGTTCTTTGCTCGCAAACGCCTCAGTTGTTACTGTGCGAACTGGAGAAGGTGGGTACATTGTTACTTTTGGTGAAGCGCAATCAGGCTGAGTGGTACAGTTGCGATACTCTTCTAAATCTGTTCCGCTACCAAAATCCACTTTGACCATATCATACTTGCCCAATACGGGGGTCGGTGACCAGTAGTAACCAAACCAAGGCATTTTGCGATCATAGGCTTTGGCGATGGTGCCAGCTAATGCTGCGCCAGATCCTGGGTCAACCATCTCAAAGCCGTGCTCACTTAACCCTAATGCATTAAACAAGTGACCGGAGGTGATTTGGCATGTCCAACCAGCAGGGCAGCTATAGAACGCGAACTTGTCATCATCTTCTGGGTGTTCAAATAGTTTGGCGTGCTTGATGACGCCTTCTATCGTCGCGAGTTCTGGATACTGTTTTACCAGATAGGCGGGAACCCAAAACCCTTCTTCACCACCATTGACAAGCGATTCACTAGCGATGCGCAAGCGTTTATCCGCAATCCCTTTATCAAGTGCTTCTTTAATACCGTTTGTCCATAACTCTGGCGCAACGTCAGGCTGTCCCTTTTCAATCATAGAGGTGCCTGTAGGAACGCTATCACCAGGAATCAATTCCGCATCGCACTGGTAGCCTTCATTTAAGACAAATTGGTCGATGTGCGCCATTAAGCTGGCCGAATTCCAATTCATGTCTGCGATGGTTATTTTTCCGCATTCGTCCGCATTTGCATGAGTAGATAATGCTGATAGCAGCAGAACAGAGAGCATTGAAGGTGTCGTCTTCATGTGACTGAATTTCCTTGTCGTTGTCATTTACTTCAGTATATACATCGGTTTATAAAGATTCAGTGAACAAGTTTTTTTCAGTGACGTTAAGCATAAAAACGGTGATTTATGAAGCGTTTGGTGAGGCGTGTTGAAAGGGAGTTAATACAGCAAGAACACTCCTTCGTAGCCGCCAATCTCAATATGAGAAACATAGTCGCCGATGTTACCGTCTTGATCTACAGGTCGCATAGGCTCTGGAAGCACGATTGTCATCTTCGGTGAGGTGAAATAATCGATATTCTTGCCAAAGAAATCAGTTCGATACAGCACTCGGCCTTTAGTGAATTCGCGGGCTAACACCATCTCTGTAGGGCCATGCATCACTACCATATCGTCTGAGTGATACGCAAAGTACGTATGGGTTGGTAACAAATCGATAGCGCCATTGGGCAAGTCAGGATGAGCCACTTTGCTCATAGAAGCATCTCCAATCACCGTGTAATCGGCAGGATAGGGCGTGCTGGTGGACATCATTACCGGAGTCGCCTGATACCCCTCTGGTATTTGATTGGCAGGCTCTCCCAAATCAACGGCAAGCAAGGTGCTAGGTTGATAAGCAATATTCATTGGTACGCCTGCCTTCCAGAAGTTGTCACTTGTTGTGTTATTACTTCCATATAAGTAGCCATTGTTCCACTGATTAAAGTAACTGCGCTCAGGGTGATAGTTTAAGTAGAACACTGCTAGTGCAGAGTATTGGTCCTGTTTCCAATTGTCTTCTTTGTTCCCAAAGTATTGAACGCGACCATAACGCGTTGTCGCTTGATAAATCACTTTCTGGCCCGCTTTGGCGAGTGCAGAGTTATCCCAAAATTTAGCCAAGCCAGCATAGCCACTAAAGCCGGTAGCAGGGAAAAGGTAGTGCTCGCGCAAGTACAAGGAGCCAGCGTTAACCAAGTGGTTTTGCCCATTACGACCGAATAAGTTTGCCGTACCTATGTTGAGGCCAATTAACGCATCTTCATCCAGCGTTGCCAGTTTATTCAAGAACGCCGAGAATTGCGCTTTGTAAGCATCGTCAGCGGCTTGGCTTCCCGCCACCAAACCAAGTTCATCCACTGTGCCTCCGGAATATATGTAGAACTGACTTGCACCGAGTAACTTATTCGTATCGTCGTTGTACGCACCATTTAAACCTTGTTTCGCCCATTCAGCTTGGTAAGAGTGGCGCATTGTATTGGCAAAAAAGGGATTGCCGAGATTGGTCAATGCCCAAGAAGAGGTTTGATTCCACATACGACCAAATGGAATAACGCGTGACTCCCAACGAAATCGTGCGGTTGCATTCTTATTTGAACGGTTTTTGTATTCATTCCAAGAAAGATAATTGTCTTGGTTTCGATCTGCAGATTTGTCGAAGCCACGAATTTTACGCCAGCGTTGAATGGTTTGACCTTCCGGTGTCTCCGTTGGTGCTCCTGAGATATTGACGGCAGGGAAGCTATTTTTGAGTTGAATGTTTTCGAGACGTGGGCGGTTTTCTATGTTGCCGTCATGCCAAGTAATTTTCGCAAAGTAAAGGCGGCCGCCGTCGCGTAAAAAGGTGGAGCCAAAGTACTGACCGCCACCATAAGTTTTTCCGCTACCATCATGCGTTGTAGCGCGAACCCAATCCGAAGGAACAGACCAGTTTACTGTTTGGTTTTTAGTCATGTTCTCAGTTTTGTCTTTTTTAATCGCGAAGCGTTTCCATTCTGTTACCCGACCAAACGAGTCGATAGCAGAAGGGTATTCAATCGTGAAGCTGCCGCCTTGAGCAAACTGAGAGAACGTAAAGGCTAAGCGGTCGAACTTCTCTGAGTGATAGACATAGAGGGCTCCACCATTATTCGCCTGGCCAAATACATCAGCATCCCATGGCGGTGGTTGATATAGCCAAAAGCCGGCGTGGTCAGCGCTGGCGGTATAGCCAACGATCATCGGTTTTCGATTGAGTAATGTATTTTCACCATGGCTTGAGTCGACTTCAGCTAGGATAGTGTCTTCAGAAAAGTGGAGAAAGAAATCTTCGTAGTCAATTCCATTCAGTTCTGCTTGGTTACGTATATCGTTTTCCAGCCAACCTGAGTTAAGTTCCAGCTTTTGGTTGTACATGTAACCAAGTGCTTGTACACGCTCATTATGACTTTTACTTTCGTAAGCGCCGAATACGATATCAGCATAATCCAGTTCCCATTCACGTGTAGCCGCAGCAGAGATAGGCTTATCTTGAAGATCAATACCCTGTTCATGCAATCCAGGTAACACGATTGCTGTTCTACTCCAAACGCTGGGTATAGAAAGTAAGCTCAGAGAAGCAAGTGCAATGAGAGAAAAACAATGCGACTTCAACATGGAGTTATCCCATTAATACTTAGATGACTCAAATTAAGAGTCAGATACAAAAAGAAATTATAGTCCATTCACAAAGTCCTAATCAGGAACTCGCCGATAGAAGGCTTTACCGGAAATCGAGGGGGGAAGCCCGGCAAAAATGAGAAGGTCTGCGTCGGGTGTAGTACGTTCAAAGACTCAAAATTCCGTCTACACAAGCACAAAAGTAACCAGAATTTTAACCTTGTTTCGATTGCCATCATATTGTTGGATTTTCATCAACAATTTCAGTTAAAACCAACTGATTAAACCAGTCATATTCTCTGTTGTATTGATTGCTTATCATACAAAAATTTAACAAAATTAATTTTTATACATTTTTATTGCATAAAAAATCCTTTTGAGTAATATAAATGCCAAGTGACAATTAATGCGGTATGTCAGCATGACTATTCAGGTAAGCGGAATCAATAAATCCTACGGTGAGACACAAGTCCTTCACGATGTCAGCTTTAAGTGTGAAAGCGGCGAAACACTGGTGTTACTCGGTCCGAGTGGTGCAGGGAAGAGCTCTCTACTACGTGTTCTTAACCTTCTTGAAGGAGCGGATAACGGCCAGTTAAACATCGCTAATGACGCATTCGACTTTTCAACTGAAATCAAAGAGAAGCAAGGTTTAGCGCTTCGTCGTAAAGTGGGCATGGTGTTCCAACAGTACAACCTATGGCCGCATATGACAGTGATGGAGAACCTGATTGAGGCTCCGGTAAAAGTCGCTGGCATGGATAAAGAAGAAGCGAAGAAGCAGGCAATGCAAATTCTTGCGACGCTGCATTTGGCAGACAAAGCGGATGCATGGCCTATGCAACTTTCTGGTGGTCAGCAACAACGTGTGGCGATTGCCCGCGCTCTGATGATGAAACCAGAAGTCTTGCTTTTTGATGAGCCTACCGCGGCGCTTGACCCTGAAATCACGAACCAAGTGGTCAAAATCATTAATGATTTAAGCGAAACCGGAATTACACAAGTAGTTGTGACGCACGAAGTGGATTTCGCCAAGAAAATCGCTAGTCACGTACTGTATTTAGAAAAAGGACACATCGTTGAGCACGGCACAAATGATTCGTTTTCTAACCCGCAAACCGCCCAGTTTGCTGACTACTTAAATCACTAAATCACGTTTTTAAAGTTCAGTCTATTTAACAGATAAGCTCGGCTGTCATTGCGAGTGTCAGCCCACTAAGTACACACGGAGTATTGCAATGAAAAAGATTCTACTAGCTTCACTAATCGGACTTGTCTCAGCAAACGCAGCAGCACAAGAAGAGATCAAATTCGCGATGGAAGCGACGTACGCCCCATTCGAATACATGGATGAAAACAACCAAATCCAAGGTTTTGATGTGGATCTGGCGAATGCACTATGTAAAGAAATCGAAGCAAAATGCACCTTCCACAACCAATCTTTTGACAGCCTGATCCCAGCATTAAAATTCAAGCGCTACGATGCGGCAATCTCTGCAATGGACATTACTGAGGCGCGTTTGGAGCAAGTGAATTTCACGAATGCATACTATGACAACTCAGCAGCGTTTGTTTCTATCAAAGAAAAAGTGGCTGATCAAAAAGCACTAGAAGGTAAGCGTGTTGGTGTTCAAAACGGTTCAACACACCAAAGTTACCTGATTGAGCAAATGCCAGGTGTAACTGCGGTTCCTTACTCAAGCTACCAAGACGCATTCATCGATATGAAGAATGGCCGTATTGATTCTGTATTCGGTGACACAGCAGTCGTAGCAGAATGGTTCAAGAAAGAAGACAACCTAGCTTACGTGGGTGAGCACGTCACTAACCCTAAATACTTCGGTAACGGTTTCGGTATCGCAGTAAATAAAGGTAACGACGAGCTAGTGAACAAGCTGAACACAGCACTGAAAACAGTGAAAGCAAACGGCGAATACGACGTAATCTACAACAAATACTTCGGTAAGTAATATGGCACTAACGGGTTACTCTTTATCGCTTGTTCAAGCTAGTTGGATGACTGTCCAGCTAGCCTTCACAAGCCTCTTAGTCGGTTTGATTCTGGCAGTGGTATTCGCCAGTGGTGAAATGTCTCGCCGCGTTTTCGTTAAATGGCCAATGACGGCGTTTGTGACGATTGTACGCGGTTTGCCAGAAATCCTTGTCGTGTTGTTCATCTATTTTGGTTCGACGCAGGTTCTGTTTTTAATCACCGGCGACTTTATTGAAGTTAGCCCGTTCTTGTCTGGCGTGGTGGCGTTGTCATTGATCTTCGCTTCTTACGCTTCTCAAACTCTACGTGGCGCATTAAAAGCGGTTGGAAGAGGGCAGAGAGAAGCAGCAAGTGCACTTGGTATCAGTCAAGCACACGCTTTTGTTCGCATTGTTTTGCCACAAGCAGTAAGACACGCACTACCAGGTTTAACTAACCAATGGTTGGTTCTGCTGAAAGACACCGCGCTTGTATCACTGATTGGCGTGACGGATTTGTTGAAACAAGCGCAGCTAACATCTGCAGCGACCCATGAAGCGTTTACATGGTACGCAACCGCTGCGGCGATTTACCTAGGCATTACTTTGATTACACAACGTGCCGTCAAACTGATTGATAAGAAGTTCTTAATTCAAGGCATGAGCATGGGACAGGAGGTAACCGCATGAACGAACAACACGTTTGGCAAATGCTGGATGGCTTAGGTACCAGCCTTCAATTGACCGCCGCTTCCTTGGTTGTGGGCTGTCTCTTAGCTCTGATGATGACGCTGACTCTGATCCTACGTACTCCGGGTTTGCATTGGGTAAGTCGTGGCATCATCACCTTGTTCACTGGTACGCCTTTGTTGGTGCAGATCTTCTTGGTGTACTACGGTCCGGGTCAGTTTGATGCTGTAAGAGAAAGTGTATTTTGGACATGGTTAAGCCAACCTTGGTTCTGTGCGATGTTAGCGCTAGCGTTGAATACCGCGGCGTACAGTACTCAGTTGTTCAAAGGGGCGTTTAACGCGATTCCTTCCGGTCAATGGCAAGCGTGTCGTGCATTAGGTATGAACAAAACCGCAACACTGAAAGTGCTGTTGCCATACGCTATTCGTCGTGCAGTTCCGGCATACTCGAATGAAGTGATTTTGGTCTTCAAAGGTACGTCACTAGCAAGCACGATTACGATCATGGAGCTGATGGGTTACGCGCAGCGCATTAACGCACAAACTTACGATACGTTGACGGTATTTGGTATTGCGGGCGCATTTTATTTAACGGTAAATGGTGTGCTAACTCTTATTTTCCGTCAGGTAGAGAAGAAAGCATTGGCGTTCGAAGCCGCATAAACCTTCAATCAACACTCATCATCTCGTTCCACAGTGCCTTTGCAAATGACTCTCTTGCAGGGGCATTTTTTATATTCGTTATGGCAAATCCCTCAAGTTCCACCAAACTTAATTCAATGCAATTGTATTGGTGGCACCATGGAAAGAAGACACTTTTTAGCGCTGTGGACATTGTTGTTCGCACCCTCTTTAAAAGCGACGACACCAATGCGGCCGACGCCAGCACAAACAGAAGGGCCATTTTATCCAGTAGTGGATATTCCTCTTCGTCAAAACTTGATTCTGCAATCAGAAGGCTTGGTCGGTGAACCTATCGTGTTGCAAGGCAGAGTAGTAGATACATCGGGAAACCCTGTCTCAGGCATCAAAGTAGAAACCTGGCAATGCGATGGGCAGGGGATTTACGATCATCCTAAGCAGCCAAATAATGATAAGTTTGATGCTCACTTTGCAGGCTTTGGCGCATTCGAAACTCAATCGGATGGTCGCTACTTATTCCAGACTTTGTATCCTGTGCCTTATGCCTCTCGTCCTCCGCACATTCACGTTAAGTTGTGGCGGGATAACCAAGAGCTTCTGACCACTCAGTTGTACTTAAAAGGCAATACTGGTGACGAATGGTGGGGTGGTAAAGCCCGTGATTATCTACAGTTTGAAACCATACGAATCGACGGGCGATTAACGGGCGAATTTAACTTTGTCATTGGCTAGCGAATCCAGTTAAGCCATTAACTCAACCAATTGCGCCAAGCATTCTTTATCCAGTATCGGATGAGGCTCGACGCCCGTGACCAAAACGATATCCACGGAAGGTAGCGATGGCATATCGTCTAAGATCTTAAGATCCTCGCTAACGCTAATACTGCCCATCGCACCGATAGCCATGCATGAACGTACAATTGCTCGTTGTGCAGAAGCCGTATTGCAACATGCCAGTAGTTGATAAGGAGTGCCACGTTTGGTTAATCCGTCTACTGCTGCCGCATGGTATTTACAGTCGGTTTGGAATAGGGCGAGAGGGAGAGGTTGGGCGTTCTCAATGTCAAAATCAGGATGAGCAATCCACACGCCTTTGTCGCTTGCTAGCCAGTAACCTTCCTCACTGTCCGGTGCTCTTGTCACAATAGCGGCGTCTAGCTTTCCTTCATCAAGTTTTTCTCTCAAGGTGATGCTTGGCTCACTGAAGACTTGAATTGAACATGTGGGCTCAGATTGCTGTAATACGCGGATGACTTTAGGCAGGATATTGTCGTTGTAATCCTCGGGGCAACCTAAGCGAAGAGGGCGCTTGTTTTCATAGCGCCTCACTTGTTTCAGTGCTTGATTGTGCAAGCTGACCAATTGCTCGGCGTGAGAGCGCAGTGCCAGTCCCGCTTCACTCAATACGAGGTTACGGCCTTCTTTTTCAAACAAGCTGACGCTGAGTTCGTCTTCTAGCTTACGCATTTGTGCACTGAACGCTGATTGGGTGCGATTAATCTGCTTGGCTGCACGAGTGAAACTGCCCGTTTCTACAAAAGCCAGAAAGCTGCGTAACGCATCGATATCCATATCTAAAACTCATCCATCGTTTTTGTTGAAGTGTTCTATCAAAACTATCCGTTAGTCCCCTTAAATACAATCAGATATTGTGAATGGGTAATCAAAACACGAACCGCATGGAGGCGTCATGAAACTGTTTATTGCTAATCAAAACTACTCAAGCTGGTCACTGCGCGCATGGTTGATCTTTTCTCAATTCAAACTAGATGTCGAAGTCACCAAGCTCAAATTATTCACAGAAGATTTTTATAAGACCTTGGAAGGTATTACACCAACCGCGAAAGTACCTACCTTGGTGGATGGTGACGCAACCGTGTGGGATTCATTAGCGATTTTGGAATACGTTAACGAGCAATATTTACAAGGTAAAGCTTGGCCAAGCAACTCCGCAGAACGAGCTAAAGCACGCGCCATTGCATCAGAAATGCATTCGGGTTTCTTTGATTTAAGAAACGAACTCCCAATGAACATCCGCGCACACAGAAAAGTCGACTTAACGAAGGGTGCGCTTAAAGATATTGCTCGTATTGACGCCATTTGGGCAGAGCAAGAAGAACTGCATCCAAACGGTTGGCTATTTGGAGAATGGTCGATAGCGGATGCTATGTATGCACCTGTGGCATTGCGTTTCCAAACTTACGGCATCGAGTTATCGGAAGGTGCCAAAGCTTACCAACAAAAGGTGCTAGCAAGTGAATCTTTACAGCAATGGTTGGAAGAGGCGAACCAAGAAACGGATATCGTAGAAGAAGATGAAGCAGGGGTAGAAGTATAAGCGCATCTTGCGATCGCCTGTAGCAAGGGAAAGCATGACAAAGCACGCTTTCCTCTTCTAGGATGGTTGTAGTTTCCGGCGCGTTTAAGCTAGGTGTTCAACAATCGCTCTGCCTACGCCGTGTGCGCTCGTTGGGTTTTGACCTGTGATGACACGATCATCCACAATTACAAACTCTTGCCATGGTTGCACTTTAGAGTAGCGCGCTGCGCCACGAGCAAGAGACTCTTCCAATAGGAATGGGATGTCGTTGATGGTGCCGAAGTCGATTTCTTCTTCACGAGTGAAACCTGTTACTGATTTAGATGAAAGCAGTTTTTCGCCATTGCTAAGCGTGATAGGGAGAAGAGCGCCTGGACCATGACAAACTGCTGCCACAATACCGCCATCTTCATAGTGTTTTGCAGAAATCTTGGCAAAATCTTCGTTGCTTGCTAGGTCTGAAAGAAGACCAAAGCCACCCGGATAGAAGATCGCATCGTAGTTGTCACCGTTGATTTGTGATACTGGAATCGTGTTGTTGATGCGGTTCTGGAAATCATCATCCGCTAAGATTTTCTCGTTGACTGCGTCGCCTTCGATGTCGGTTCCGTACAGTGGTGCTTGCCCGCCTTTGATAGAGGCAATGTCGTAATCGAAGCCTGCACCTAGTAGCTCGCTAAGGGCATGAGTGAGCTCTGGCGCGTAAGTTCCATTTGCTTGGTCAGTTTCACCTAGGGTCGCATGGTTCGTCACAATGATGAGTACTTTCTTCATGATGGTTTCCTTTTTGGCTTACGTGTATTTGTTGAACACCTTCATACTAATTGCTAAACAAATAAGTGATAATACGATTAATTGGCAAAACATTATTGCTATATAGCAAAGGTAAGTATGGACAGTTTTGAAGGCATCAATGAGTTTGTTACGGTTGCTGAGAGCTTAGGTTTTTCTGCAGCGGCAAAACAGTTAGGTTGCAGTACCAGTCATGTCAGTCGCCAAGTCACAAGATTAGAAGAGCGATTAGGTGTCGCTTTGTTAGCCCGTTCGACAAGAATGGTGAGTCTAACGGAAGCGGGGCAAGCGTATTATCAGCAGTGTAAAGAATTGGTGATTGGGCTTCAGCAAGCCAATGAACAGCTCACCACGCAGCAAACTCAGTTGAGTGGTACGTTACGCGTGAGTGCCGCTGGTGCGTTTTCTGAGAACCATGTAGCGCCTGCCTTGATGGCGTTTGCCAAGCAACATCCTAATCTCACGGTTGAAATTAACTTCAACACCAGCATGGTCAACTTTATTGAAGATGGTTTCGATTTTGCCATTCGTTACGGCAGGTTGAGTGATTCAGGCTTGGTTGCGAGAAAGCTGGTGGATCGTCCCATGGCAGCGGCAGCCAGTCAGCGTTATCTCGATGAACATGGTTTACCAACGCACCCAGAGCAACTCAAGCGTCATAGCTGCATTATTGCCAATAAGGACGTTTGGTTGTTTGAAAAAGACGGCAAGCCTTTAGATGGCGTAAAAGTGCAGGGCAGATGGAAGAGCAATAACGCACACACGGTCTTGCAAGCCTGTGCAGAAGGATTAGGTGTGGCGTACTTACCGAAGAGTAGTTTCAACGATGCTATTTCGTCTGGTCGTTTGGTGCCAATACTAGAGCCGTATTGGGGAAGCGGCAACAGCAGCTGGATTGTTTATCAGAATCGTCACTTTCTACCACTACGAGCGCGATTGGCTATCGACTTCTTGCTTGATCATTTTGTCGATTGGCAGGAGTAATGAGGCTCTGCCAATCGGTTTGTTTATCCATTTGTTAGATCGTCAACATACTAACGTATCTACATGTTTTGATAGCTCGGTCCACCGCCGCCTTCTGGTGCTTTCCATGTGATGTTTTGTGAAGGATCTTTGATGTCACAGGTTTTGCAATGCACACAGTTGGCGGCATTTATCTGAAACTTCAACTTATTGTTCACTTCCACCACTTCATAAACCCCAGCGGGGCAATAGCGCTGACTTGGTTCGTCATACATACCTAAATTCACATCAATTGGAATGTGAGGGTAAGTCAGAACAAGGTGACAAGGTTGATTCTCTTCGTGCTGTGTTCCCGACAAAAATACCGACGAAGGCTTATCAAAACTGATTTCACCATCTGGTTTTGGGTATGCAATTGGGTGGCACTCTTGTTTAGGTTTTAACTGCTCATGATCGTGCGAATAGTCCTTGATAGACCAAGGTAACGGCTTCTTAACCAGTGGTTGCCACAGGTTGTGTTCAAAAGTCGAAAGAGCACCGCCAAGTATGCTGCCCAACTTATGAATGTTCGCGCCAAAGTTACGCGTTTCGGCGAGTTCGTCATACAACCATGATGATTCAAACAACGACTGGTAGTCTGGCTCAGAAGCTCCAGTTTGTCGGGCCGTATGTACCGCTTCTGCTGCAATGATTCCGGATTTCATTGCTGTGTGGCTGCCTTTAATTTTTGCGACGTTCAAAGTCCCCGCATCACAACCAATCAATAAACCGCCAGGGAATTGCTGTCTCGGCAGAGAGGAAAGCCCACCTTTCGCAATGGCTCTTGCGCCGTAAGCGATGCGCTGAGCACCTTTCAAATGTGTTTCAATAGCAGGATGGTGCTTAAAGCGTTGAAATTCGTCAAACGGACTCAAGTAAGGATTGCTGTAATTCAAGTCGACAATAAGCCCGACGGCGATTTGGTTGTTCTCCATGTGATAGAGAAAACCGCCGCCTGTGGTATTTGTTTCACTCAAGGGCCAGCCAGCGGAATGGATAACACTGCCAGATACATCCTTACTGTCAGTGGGTAACTCCCATATCTCTTTTAGGCCAAGCGCGTAGTGCTGTGGTTGCTTTCCTGCGTCTAGGTCGAACCTTTGAATAAGTTCTTTACCCAGATGTCCGCGACAACCTTCAGCAAAAAGGGTGTATTTTGCCCTTAGCTCGATACCTGGTTCAAAGTTAGGTTTGGCCTGGCCGTTCTTATCTAGTCCCATATCGCTCGTGTTAATGCCTGTCACGGCGCCAGTCTGATCATAATTGATGCTTGCAGCGGCAAAGCCCGGAAAAACTTCCACCCCAAGATTTTCTGCTTGGTTAGCGAGCCAACGGCAAAGGTTGGCAAGGCTAATTACGTAATTATTCTCGCCATTTATCATTGGACGCGGTGTAAGGATGTGAGGAACTCGAATATGGTTTTGTTCAGTAGTAAGATAAAGGAAATTATCTCGTTGAACCGAGGCTGCTAGCGGGGCCTCCATTTCTTTCCAGTCGGGGAAAAGCTCATCTAAGGCACTAGTTTCAAAAACAGCGCCAGATAAAATATGTGCGCCCACTTCTGAGCCTTTTTCTACAACGCAAATTGAAAGTGCGTCACCTTCACTGTCTTGGTTGAGTTGAGCTAGCCGACAAGCGGCGCTTAAGCCTGCGGGTCCGGCCCCCACGATCACGACATCAAACTCCATGCATTCTCGTTCCATCTTTATGCTTCCTTTCTATTATCGTCATCTGCGTGACAGGTTTTGGTTTCTATACAGAAAACTATAGCTCAGTTGACGTTAACGTGAAGTGGACTAAGCTCAAGTAATGGAGCTGACGTGTTATATGAGGCATGACCATGGAAGACCGACCATTAGCAACACTTGTGCTCGCAGAGCATGACAACCAATCGTTGGCTGTAGGGACGCTGTGTGCAATTAAAGCGGCATTTGAGATTAAGGATGATGATAAATCGCTTCCTGTTTCTGTGTTGCTTATTGGTTATCAGTGCCAATCAGTTTTGGATGAGTTGAATTGTGTTCAAGGTGTTGCAGAAATTATCTGGGTTGATGCGAAGGGATATGAACATGGATTAGCGGAAAATATCGCACCTTTGATCTCACAAGTAGCCAAAAACTACTCACACATTCTTTCTCCTGCCAGTACATTTGGTAAGAATGTGATGCCTCGTGTGGCGGCGTTGCTTAATGTTGGTCAACTTTCTGACGTGATGACAATCGAGTCTATCGATACGGTGATTCGTCCAATTTATGCTGGAAATGCATTGGCGAGAGTCACGTCGAATGATCCCTATAAAGTGATGACCATAAGAAGTACGGCTTTTGATGCCGCAGAGCTATCTGACACGCCAGTTGTCCCTAAGCTTACTCAAGTCGACACGGTGATTATCAATAAACTTAGTGAGTTTGTTTCGCAACAAACGCCAGAAAGTGAGCGACCAGAATTGCCAGTGGCTAGAGTAGTGGTGTCGGGGGGGCGTGCATTCGGGAGTAAAGAGAAGTTTGTTTTAGTAGAACAATTGGCTGACAAGCTAGGTGGAGCGGTAGGGGCGTCACGAGCGGCGGTCGATGCGGGCTATGTGTCTAATGACCATCAAGTCGGGCAAACCGGCAAAATTGTTGCACCGGAGTTATACATTGCCGTCGGAATTTCTGGCGCGATCCAGCATTTGGCGGGAATGAAAGATTCCAAGGTGATTGTTGCAATTAATAGCGATCCTGATGCGCCTATTTTTGACATTGCAGATTATGGATTGGTCGGCGATTTGTTTGTGGTAATGCCTGAGCTGTTAGAGAAGCTGTAGATATAGTCTTGTTCCCTAAAACAAAAGGCTTCCAAATTGGAAGCCTTTATCATTTGATTTTAATAAGTTACTTTTCGCTCGGACGTTGCAGGTGCTCTGCAAGTACTTTCGTAAACCTTGCAGCTTCACCACCAGTACAAGCGCGATGATCAAACGTTACGGATAGCGGCATTGCTTTCACCGAAATTGCCTGACCATTTCTTATCACAACTCGGTCGAGTATTCGGCCCGCGCCTACAATAGCGACTTGTGGCGGTGTGACGACAGGTGTTGCGTAAATACCGGCAATCGCGCCGAAGTTGGAAAGCGTAATCGTCGCGTGCTGCAATTGCTCACGACCGATTTTTCTCTCTCTGATCCCTTCAACGGTTTGATCGAGCCAACGACGAACATCTTGTGGCTCGTATTCATCTGCGTGGCGCAAGACTGGTACGTACAATCCATGACGGCTATCTACTGCAATTCCTACATTGACCGTTGTGTGTACACAGCGTGTCATGGTTTCGGCATCAAACCAAGCGTTTAAAGCAGGCTCTTCTTGACACGCATGAACAATCGCTTGAACAAGGCGGATACTGATATCTTCGTTTGGCAGCCAATCTTCCAACAACGCTTCTTCCGTAATGGTTACGGCGGCAACATGTTCGTGCGACTCGGTCATAGACGATACCATGGTACGTCGAGCGCCTTTCAAAACTTCGGTGCCTGGACGCTGTTTTCCGGCTTCGTCGTAAATATCGGCATCAACGATAAGTCCGTTCGGGCCACTACCTGACACGAGGTTAAGATCTACCCCAAGTTTTTGTGCCAACAAGCGAGCCGAAGGCAGGGCGGTAACGAGGTTACTTTCTGTCGTGTTGTGGTTGCCACCTATCCAGAAATCATCAACGTTTACATGATGCGCTTGGTGAGAAACGCTGCCGACGACGGTTGCGGCGTCAGCAGTGGCTTTTTTCTCTGTCGTTACTTCTCTCCCGGCACCTGTTTCATCAATCTCTAGCAGTAATGCACCAATATTGACGATTTCACCTTCCTCACCATGACGGCTGACCACACGGCCCGAGTAGGGGGCAGGGACGTCGACCGTCGCTTTTGCTGTCTCTACGGTTAAGATCACTTGATCTAATTTAACCATGTCTCCGACATTAACGTGCCATTTTACAATTTCTGATTCAGCGAGGCCTTCGCCGAGATCGGGTAAGTTAAACGTCTTCATTTCCAATCCTCCACGAGTTCGCGCGCCGCGGTCACAATGTCTTCTTCCTGAACCATGAAATAATCTTCGTTACGGTAATAAGGCATAATGGTGTCCATTCCAGTTACTCGTTTAGGTGGGGCTTTAAGTAAGCACATGGCATGTTCAGCGGTTCGAGCTAATAGCTCAGAGCCCACACCACAAGTTTTACTCGCTTCATGAACAACGAGTAAACGTCCAGTTTTTTCTAGTGAGCTGAAAATCGTCGCGGTATCAATTGGCTTAATACTCGCCAAATCAATCACCTCGACTTCAATCCCCTGACTAGACAAGGTTTGCGCGGCCTGAAGTGACTCTACGACGCATGCGCCCCAAGTAACGAGCGTGATATCTCGCCCCTTACGCAAGGTGAAGCAGGTGTCGAGTGGGAGTGCTTCGCCGTTATCAACGACTTCAGATTTAACTGTGCGATATATGCGCTTCGGTTCGAAGAACATGACGGGATCATTGCTTCTAATTGCAGCGAGAAGTAAGCCGTATGCGCGTTGTGGAGAAGAAGGAATCACTACTTTAAATCCAGCAGTGTGAGCAAATAGCGCTTCCACGCTTTCTGAGTGGTGTTCCGGAGCGTGGATACCGCCGCCAAATGGCGCACGAAAAACCGCGGGACAAGTGAGCCGACCGCGAGTTCTGTTACGCATTCGAGCCGCGTGGCACATTAAGTGCTCCATCGCAGGAAAAACGAAACCTTGAAACTGAAATTCGGCGACAGGTCGTAATCCTTGCGTTGCCATACCGACCGCAACCCCGCCGATTAAGGCTTCAGCGAGTGGCGTATCGATGACTCGTTTAAGACCAAACTCTTGCTTGAGTCCAACAGTGGCACGAAATACACCACCATTATCGCCCACGTCTTCACCTAATACGACAACATTGGGGTCTTGTTGCATTTCGTGGTGCAGGGCAAGGTTTACTGCTTCAACCAACGTTAGCTCAGCCATGTCTGCCTCCCTGCATTCTCATTGCCTTGTTGATGAGTTCATCTCTTTGTGCATGAAGCTCTTGAGGTAGCGATTCATACAAATAATCGAAACCGGTTTCTGGTGCTTGTGGCGGTAAGCTCAGATAGCGTTCAACAGCTAACTCTACTTGCTCTTTACAGTAATCTAGCCATTGCTGTTCTTGTTCGTCGCTCCAAGCGCCTTGATTAAGGAGATACGTTTTAAGACGTGCGATAGGTTCGTATTGCCATGCGGTTTGAACATCATCTTCTTTACGATAACGAGTCGCATCATCGGCCGTAGTGTGGTCACTCAGTCGGTAACTCACCGCTTCGATGAGTGTTGCGCCTTTCCCTTTTCTTGCTCTCTCAAGGGCGGTTTTAGTTGCATCATAAACGGCGACGACATCGTTACCATCGACAGTAATACCCGGTATACCTGCACCTTGCGCTTTTGCTGATAAGAAATCGGCGGCACATTGTAGACTACGCGGCACTGAAATTGCCCACTGGTTATTGTTTACGACGAAAACAAGTGGAATATTCCAAGTACCTGCGCAGTTTATTGACTCAAGAAAGTCCCCTTTGGATGTACCACCATCGCCGCACATGACTAGCGCAGCTTCATGGTTACCTTGAATTTTTAGCGCGGAAGCCACCCCGACAGCATGCGTACATTGCGTCGCTATGGGTACACAGTAGGGAAGGTCTCGGCTAGGAACCGGACTGCCTTCAGGAGCAAAATCACTCCCGCGCTCATCGCCACCCCAGTATTGAAGGTTCTTTTCCATGCCAATGCCACGACACCACATCGCAGGCATATCGCGGTAGTAAGGAACAAACACATCATCGGCTTTAAGTGCTCTGCCGACCGCAATGCCTATGGCTTCCGCGCCTAAGTGTGAGGGATAGGTCCCTAGCTTACCGGTGCGTTGCAAGGCAACTGCTTTGTTGTCGTAAGTGCGAGTTAATACCATATCTCGGTAAAACCCGACCAATGTTTCAGTGTCAGCCCAGTTGGGTAGTTGGCCGACTAGGTCCCCACGATGGTCGATAAACCGATGCATGGGTAATGCCTGAACGTTCATCTCAAGCTCCTTTTGACGCTGCGGGTCTTTTGGACTGCAGCTGTTCATACAAAACCAGAGTTTGTATGGGTACTCAAACTCTGATATCAGCGCAAAGGCCATACCTAAGGTTGCGTGTGCTTTCGATAGCGGTAGGCATCTGTTCGTCCCTTAAACTATTTGTCGATAACATCGCTGCGACTATTTCACCGCAAGATACAGAGAAAGGCTTTTCTGTATCTAACCCTCTAACTAAATCGTGGTATAGCCAGATACAATAAGTGTAAACAAATTGTTAAATTATGCTTCATTTTGACTTTCGAACAGTAGTAAAGTTTTGCTTACACCCTGATTTTGCAGAGTAATATGCTGATATTTTGTTGGTGGTATTTTTAAACTCGAATTTAATTACTGGTTAATGAAACATATTTGCAACAAAATTTGGCTGTAAAATTTGACAAAGTGAGTCATTATTAATGAATCAACTCAAACAGTTGCTATATGATGAATTGCAAATTTTTGTTGTGCTCGAAGCCTCGACCTTATGAGAATGCATAACTTCTTCCCAACTGAGTGGAATCAAGGTAGGGTGACGGCATTACAAATGTATACCCTCGGCAGTCCTTGAGCTTATCCAAAGTAGGTGGTGCTCAAGCGGAAGTGATTATGGAGAAGTTATGTACCACGCTCATGTTTATTTTCCCCTAAGAGAACAAGATAAAGCGCAAGCCTTGAACGAGATCATCCGTCAAGAGCGTCAAGATGTGCTGCGTGTGTTTCCATTAGTTGGAAGGTTAGTTGGCCCACACAAAATGCCGATGTTTGAAATTCACCTAGAATCATTGAGTGAAGAGTTCTTGGCGTGGCTTGATACGATTCGAGGCGATTTTTCTGTGCTTATTCACCCAGTAAGCGAAGAAGAGTTGCTCGATCACACAGAACGCGCGATTTGGTTGGGCAGAGAGATTGGTGTATTTGAAGAAAAGTTAGAGAAATAGTTGCTCCTCCCGCCCATGCATGACCGCTTTGAATCCTTCTCTTCTCATTGCGGTCGCAGCTTCTGCTTAACGCCTCATCTTCATTGATGGGTGCGGAATCCCTATCTTACGCTTTGTTGTAGCTATTTTTATGCTAAACCTAAAAGTAGGCTTTCGAACTTCACGCACAAAGCGTGAAAATGTTGCTGTTTAGCATGCCATTAAATGAATTTTGGTGGTAATAAAATAATAAGTCATTGATAAATCAAATAGGTATAGCAGGGAAGTGCAGTTTACGACCCCAACGCCATTGGCAGTGGCGCCGATAATTTATGAGGGGGAAGGGTATGTTTTCAATACTCTTGGTTATACTTGCACTCTATATATTTTGGCTGTTGTTTCGCAACGGGCCTGCGTTTGCCGGGCGTACCGCTCAAAAAAAACGTGACTGGGTTGGGCCTACCGCCAACAAAGAAGAGTGGCGAGGATTTTGTACGGATGTATTTCAGCCGTTCAGTTCTCAAACGACTTTCTACGCCATTGCTTATTTTGCCAATTACGTAGCAGCAGCGAACGCAATATCTTGGTCAACGATATACGAAGGCGATTATCCGGTCATCATAAGCCGATTTGGTAGCTACTTCATTTTAAGCACGCATGATGCACTGGTCGTAGCTGGGTTTATTGCGCTTGCTTTCTTTATCATTAATTGGCAACTTGCCATGCGCTGCTCTGGTATTCTTAGCCAGTATCTAGTGCGGATTCTTATTATTAATCAAAAGCGCTTTGTCGCGATTAGCTTGGTGTTTTGCAGCTACTTTTCGTACCTACTGACGCTTGGTATATTCTGGTTGTTCCATGATGGGTATTCAATCTGGCATGGATTAATGCTTAGCCCCGTGTTCCTGTTGTTAGCTTTACTGGTAGCGGTTGTTGTGCCATCTGCAAAAAGAGAAAGTAGTGTACCTTAGATAGGTTTTCCACGTTAAATTACACTTGATTTTGGGATAGTAATTCTTATGCCATTAAGTTAGCATTGCCAGCTTTTTAACGGTCAAAAGGCCACTAATCAGTGGGACAGTGGGAGAAACAATGTTTATCGGCTTTGACTATGGTACTGCAAACTGTTCAGTGGCTAAAATGGAATCGGGTGATCCAGTACTGCTTAATCTAGAAGGAAACAGCCCTTTTATTCCTTCCACCCTTGCTGCACCGACTCGTGAATCGGTATCCGAGCATTTATTTCGCCATCGAGATATTAAACCATTAGATCAAGTTGGTGAGCAGGTTTTACGCCGGGCAATCAATTTAAACCGAGAAGAAAGTATTGACTTAGAATCCGACGACATCGCGTTTGGTCAGGCTGCACTTAATCTCTATTTGGAAGATCCTCGCGATATCTATTATGTGAAATCGCCGAAGTCTTTTCTTGGTGCATCTGGCTTGCGTGATGTGCAATTGGCTTTCTTCGAAGACCTTGTCTGCGCGATGATGGACAATATTAAGTCTCAAGCCGAAAACGATGCGCAGCAAAGTATTACCGATGCTGTGATCGGCAGACCAATTAACTTTCATGGGCGTGGCGGTGAAACGGCTAACATTCAGGCTGAACGCATTTTGTTGCGGGCAGCGAAACGTGCGGGCTTCCAAAATGTGGAGTTTCAGTTTGAGCCTGTCGCGGCGGGCCTAGAGTATGAAGCGACACTCAGCGAAGATAAAATCATTCTAGTAGTCGATATTGGCGGTGGTACAACGGACTGTTCGTTGATCCAAATGGGACCGTCTTGGCGCGGCAAAGCAGATAGGACCGCAAGCTTGTTAGCTCACAGTGGCCAGCGTGTCGGCGGGAATGATCTTGATATCGCGCTAGCATTTAAGCAGCTCATGTTCCCTTTTGGCATGGGAAGTAAAATGGAGTCAGGCATTGTGATGCCGACTACCCAATTCTGGAACCCGATAGCAATCAATAATGTAGAAGCGCAGAGTGACTTCTATTCGCGAGAGAACCTATCAGCGTTAAAGTTGCTTCAAAAGCAGGCTCAAGAGCCAGAAAAACTTGCTCGTTTGCTAGAGGTGTATCATGAGTCTTTAGGCTACAACATTGTTCGCCGTGCCGAAGAGGCAAAAGTGGCACTTTCAGAACAAGCTTCTTACCGAACTGGCATCAACTTACTATCAGAAACGATTGAAGTTGATGTACAACGTGACGAAATGATCGAAGCGATCCAGTCGCCAAAGAATAAAATGACGGCGTTGGTGACAGAAGCGGTAGAGCAAGCTGGAGTTAAACCCGATGCTATCTTTATGACTGGAGGTTCGGCACGCTCGCCAATCTTGCGCGATGCGGTGCAAACCGTACTGCCAAGTATTCCGGTTGTCAGTGGAAACTATTTTGGCTCAGTAACTGCCGGCTTAGCTCGTTGGGCTGAGGTTTGTTTCAAGTAGAAAGAAAGCCGATTAACCGTGGGTCTTTGTTGCCAAACTTATGATTTCATTTAGGCTTGCCAAGTGATGGTTGGATAACTTTGTCGAGAGGTTGAGTTTTAAGCGGGTAGGGAACCTTTTTAGGATCTTAAGTCTTTCAAGGTCATTCTGAATAGCGAGGAACGAGCGTGATTTAGAATCTCTTGCCCGAGCACGCTGTTATGATATATGACGCCGTTTCGCCAAGCGTTATTTATCACCATTGTTCTGAAGAGTCGAGTTAGGACCTGTTGGATAATGATTTTGACTAAGCTGAGATAAAAATGCCCGCTAACTCAGCGGGCACTTTTGTTTGCGTCATTAATGATGCATGTGTTTTTCCATGTGGCCTTGTTTCTCAACCGCCATTTCCACTTCAACCTTACCTGCGTTTTTAAAGGTTAATGTCATAGGGAAGCGGTCACCCTCTTTAAGAGTTTGTGTTGGATTGAAAATCATTAAATGGAAGCTGCCTGGCTTAAACAACACTGAGTCATTGGCTGGAACGCGCACTTCGTCAATCTTAATCATTTTCATCACACCATCTTCTTTCTTATGCGTGTGAATTTCGACATGCCCTGCGATTGGGCTTTCTGCTGCGATCAATGCATCTTCACTGTCACCGTGGTTGGTTAATTGAAAAAAACCACCGATAACAGGTGCGTTTGGTGGCGCTTCGCGGCTCCATGGATGGTCGATATGAATTTTTCCTGCTTCATAATCGTGCGCTAAACTCAGTGGGCTAGCGATGACAGCAATAAGCGCGATAGCGGCGGTTTTAAATGATTTAAGCATGTGTTTTTCCTTTTGAATGAATAGCTTCTCTGAATGGACAACAAACAGAGTCATCGTTATTTTTGAATAAAGTTGTCAATGATTAGATGCCTGTTAGGCAGGAAAAACACTCGGCGGAGAGTGCTTAGGCGCGATGTGTTTGTAAACGAACTTATCGCATTTTGAAAAATGATAAGTCGTCAGTGCATACTTTACTCGGCGCAGCCAATGGATGGTTGTCAGGTAAAGCCCAATCGCAACCAGAAGAAAGAATTGAACAGCTTGAAGAAGCGGACATTCAAACTGAAAGCCGTCGTGTAAGTTAAGATCTTGGATGAGCTTAGAAGAAGATTGAGCGTTAGCCTCAATCAACGTATTGATATCCACCCATTTGAAACCATCTGCGGTACACAGTAAAACCTTTTCACTTTGGACTTTGTTGAGCCAAGTTGTGCTGTGAACTTGTGTAGGATTAAGAGCGGCTGTGGACGCTAAATACAACTGAAACAACACCGCGATAATAACCGCAATAGCGTGCAAGCGATGGTGTTTGTGCTGTATTAGAGTGTTTTCCATACAATTGAGTGCTTATCTTCTTCGGCGCGGGATACTAACAAATTAACCAAACAATGTAATTATCAGTTTACTAAAAGGTGATGCAAGTGTGCATTATTTGTTTTGTTGCCTATTTTTAACGCTTTAATGTCTTGATTCGGCTGACATTCACAACCTCCAATTCAACTTGTCAGTCTTGCTTAGTCGCTTCTGAAGATACCGAATTAATCTCTCTTATATGTCACTGAAGCTTCGGTTAGTGGGTGTCGTGGTGGTGTTTTTACGTGCTAGATTTGGCTGATATCGATTCAAAATGCACACCGAATCTTCACTTGTTTTCCATTAACGGAATTATGACAGTAATTTAATAAAGGATACGGTATTCTGCGCTCCTTTGTACATGCCAGAAACGTCCGTCCTACTTAGTCGGAGGGGCGATTAATCTTAAGAAATTTCTCAAATGAAATACGAACAACAGATTGGATATCGATACCCTAAAGGTCGATTTGCCATGGTGAGTGTATATGCATTCACCGGTGCTGCGATTTTAGCATCGACTATTTTTTCTCTATTGCTATTTTTGTCTATCGACGAAAACCCGATGATGCAAACCTTATTTGGTGGTTTAGCGATCATTTTTGAAGCGGGTAAATTTTACGCTTGGTATGAATACGGTGAGCGCCGAGCCCATCGCAACTACACAGGAGCAGCAACCGCTCTCGTGTTTTATTTAGTTTTAGCTGCGATTTCCATTGGCGGTAGTATTGGTGGGATTAATAGTGCAACCAATAGTGCACAAAGTCATATTTCGGTAGAGCAGGCGAAAGTGGAAGCGTTTAATCGTCAGATTGCGGCAATCGATAAGCAGATTGAGCTCAACAATATGGCAGCGCAGAAATACATCGAGATGGAGCGTATCGCGACTGGTGTAACTCGCATTCAGGATCAAAACAAAACCTTACGTGAAGAGCAGCAACGCTTGGCTATGGAGCGTGATAGTTTACCGCCGGTTACGCAAGGCTCAGTGATTGGTTTGATTGATAGCCTAGCCAACGCATTTGGTACTACCTCTCAGCAAGCTCAGCTTGGCTTGGTTGTATTTCTTTCGATTCTTTTGGACTTCTTTGCTGCATTTTTTGTTGGCTTGATTGGTGAAGAGCAACGGTTCCGATATTTCTATCGCAGAAATGAGGGCATGATATTGAAAACAGTTCGCGATATAGACCCAGCGCCTGCGGGTTATCTTCCTCATATAAAAGAGGAAGAAGAGCAAGAAATACCAGCTGCGCCGGAGCCAGAAGAACCAAAGGAACCGAAAACCTTGTTAGAGCAAGTTAGCGATGCACTTAAAACGCATCAAATTACGTGCACCAAAAAAGCCGTTGCTAAACAGTTTAGGCTGTCTGCGGAAGAGGTAGACAAGGTATTTGAAGAATTGGCAGAGCTCGGTTTAGTGGGGAAAAAAGCCAACCACCATTATCATTGGATAGGTGAAGCAGAGACCGCATAATTGGTTATCTATTAAAGTTCGGAAAGAGCGTCAATCGGCGCTCTTTTTTTTGGGAGGGGGGAGTTTCGCTATTAAAGTTAACTACAAGAAAGCGTATCAATCTTTATTGAGCTTTTTGGTTACGTCTTTCACCGTTTTCTTCTCTTTTTCCGGTGTCATTGCATCAACAGCTTTACCCGCCATCCCTTCATCTGGCAATTTGTCTTTTCCTGCATCAACTGCGGTATCTTTCAGTGCCTCTTTAGGCGTACAGCGCCCCCCAACACCAACCACGGCTTTTGTCGCAGCGGCTTTAGCTGCCTTTTCTGCATCGCAGTCAGGATCCATCACGCTAGCTAAGCTCGTGGCTGAACCAAAAAACAAGATTAACAAAATGAGGTTGCGTTTTTTCATAGTTGTCACCAATGTTGTGAAACATAGGTAAAGTGTAACGGAGAGAAAAGGTTTTGGCTGAGAATTTGTTGGTTTGAGCTTGGGAAGCAAAGTAAGGTAAAAAGAAAAAGTGCCATCGAAGTGACACTTTTTCTTAAGCGTAGAAGGGATTAGTTGTCGTAAACGTCTAACTCCACTTCACGGGCAATATTTTGGTCGTTAATGATCACACCTTCGACTTCGACACGAGCACCATTTAGGTTAAGTTCTTCGATGCCTTGGAAGCGTGTTTGTGCATCAATCACAACGGTCGTGTTGTTTAGCAATTGATCTGCGTCGTTTTCGCAACGCTCGATTTCAAATGTTCTTGCTTCAGCATCGTAGTTTGATACGTATCCTTCACATTCAAATTCTTTACCTTGCCATTGGTTGTTATCGTCAAAGTCTGGTTGCTCAAACTCAATAACGGTAGCGATGCGTTTGCCATTTTTCATCACAGAGGTCACTTCTACTTCTTGACCTTGTTCTAGATTAGCTTTGCTACCATCCTCAAAGCGTGTCGCGTTATCAATGAAGAATGCTCCTCGGTAGTTTAGAGAGAACTCACTATAATCCTTGGCAACCCAAGTCACGATACCTTCCACATCGCTGTCATTTTTTAGATCGTCGTAGTCTTCAACTTGTACCTCATGTGCCATGAAGATACCGTTTTGCATTTCACCTTCTACTTCCACCCATTGGCCGATGCTAAGTTGGCTAATGTTGTCGTAAGATACGGTTATATTTGTACCAAGCTCAAACGTGCCAGCATTTTCATCGGTACTAGTAATGCGACCTTCCAGTTCGTAGTAGCTTCCAAGGGCTGGGTAATCGTTATCTACGTCGATTTCGACCACAGACAGCACTCGATAACCCGCATCAGCAGTTGGCAATGATGACACCATCACCCAGTCGTTGACCTCTATATCATCACTTAAACCGTCAAACTGCAGATCTACGCCGTTTACCGTAAATGTTTTCTTCACATGATCAATCGCTGTGACACGTCCTGTAATGGTTGGTTCAAGTGTGACTCGGACGCCATTATTCGAAGCTTGCCGAATATCTGACCCCACGCGAACCACCATTTTTGGTTTTACATCGGCCAGTTGCACTTGTGTGTCGTCATAAACCACCTCAGACACACGATACGTATGTCCATTGACGGTTAACGTGCTTTCTTCAGCGTTGACCGCTTCAACAGAGCCAATCGCTACACTTGGTTTCACTGCTGGTTGAGTTGATGTGCTATCGCTATTGCTGCCACCACCTGAACCACCACAACCAGACAATGCCAAACCTACTACAGAAATAAGAGCGAGTTTTTTCATTGTATTAACCTCAATTTACGAGCGAGTTTAGGAAATTGCCTGTATCTTATTGGGCATATCGTGAAGAGATCGTGAAGAAATGTGATTTTATGAAAATTTTAATTGTAGATGACAACCATAACGTCTCGGAGACGATTGCAGACTATCTTGAGCTAGAAGGCATGATTATCGATTGTGCGTTTCATGGAGAGGCTGCGATTAAGTTAATCGAGGAAAATCATTACGATGTAATCATCATGGATATCATGATGCCGAAGCTCGATGGCATCAGTACGGTACAGAAGCTTCGACAAGATAAGTTATGTGGAACGCCAATTCTCTTCCTAACGGCAAAAGATACGCTAGAGGACAAAATCGCGGCTTTTAAAGCGGGGGGAGATGATTATTTAATGAAGCCATTTGCGATGGAAGAGCTCAGTTTGCGTGTTCATGCTTTGGCTAATCGTGGTCCAAGACAAGATATCGGAACGCTCAAATTTGCAGATATTTGTTTAGATGCGCGGACAGGAAAAGTAACGAGAAAAGACAAAGAAATTAAGCTGAGTCGAATTCAAACTAAAATTTTAAAATTGCTCCTCCAACGTGCTCCAGCAGCGGTCACGCGCACAGAAGTGATCGATAGTGTGTGGGGAGACGAACCACCCGGAAGTGATGCACTTCGTAGCCATATTTACGGTTTAAGAACCGCGCTAGACAAAGGTTTTGAAGAATCACGATTAGAGACTATTCATGGACAAGGTTACCGACTTAAAGCATAACGAATATCCAAGCATTTATCGCAAGATCCGTTGGGGTTTTGGGGTCATGACGTTTGTGATGTTTACTCTTTTTTGGTCGCTGATTTATGTGGCAGAAAACAAACTGGAAGTGCTGAGTTTACATCACTGGCTAGATACTGAAGCTGCGCTTTATAGTGAGAATTTCGAGAAACAGGGCTGGGATGCGCCATTGCCAAACGTATTGGAATTCAACTCATATTGGAGTGAAGCACCGACACCCGATTGGTTGCTCTCTTTTACTTCACCTGGTTTTTACGAATACCTGCTTGGTGAAGAAGACAAACACTTTGTTGTATTGAACCACCCCTCAGGGAAGGGGCTTATGTACATTGTATTTCAAGATGACTCAGATGATTACTTGGACGAATACGAAAGCTCGCTGCATCAGTTTACGCTGCTGCTCGGTGGTTTGTTTTCATTTGTCATGGTTGGGTATGGCATTTACATGGTGCGAATATTGTCTCGGCCATTAGCGCAAATTGAAGACAAAATTAGCCAAATGTCACCGGATCAACCCGCTTTCCAAGTTGAAACTAAGTTCAGCGAAACACGCCAGATAGAGCAGACTTTGCTGGATAATAAGAACGATATCGCGGGCTATTTCAAACGAGAGCAAGAATTTAGCCGTTTTGCATCGCATGAGTTGAGAACGCCAATCATGGTGATTAAAGGCTCAACAGACATTCTGACGCGTCTTCCTGATCAACCTCGAGTTGCGCAAAAAGCCATCACGAGGATGCAGTCAGCTTGTGACGAGATGCGTGTACTGACAGAAGCGTTTCTCTTACTTGGTAAAGAGAAAATAGAGCCTCAGCATTACGGAGAGCATCAGCTTCTTACTTGTTTACAAAAACAACTGGAAGAGCTGGCTCCTTTATTTGCCAAGCAAGATTCGAACTACGCTTTGCACGAACAACATAGTGGTGTAGTGAAGGCACCGGAGAGTTTTGTGACCATTGTAATCAACAATCTGATTAAAAACGCCTTTAGCTATAGTGTGGGAGATATTGAAATTGAGTTGAAAGGTCATGCGCTTAAGATCCTAAACCGTCACGATGGCAACGAGACGTACAACGCTGGTTATGGTTGTGGGCTTGTTATCGTACAACGAATATGTGAACGGATGGGGTGGGCGTTAGTACTGGACGATGATGGTGTTCGATTTAGTGCAAAAGTGGAGTTCTGCTCTTAGCTTTGTGCGTATTGATTCAAGTGAGACTTAACGCTCTGGCTTTTTCTTGTCGTACGCATCTAACCCGCAGTCAAACAAGAAAAAACTGGAATTTGAATTAGACTGAAGTTAGTGAAGCGGAAACTCGAGGAACCGTTATGCTCTCTTATCAGGTCAGCCGAAGTATTGAAATTAATAAGAATCAAAGTGAAATTATTGGCTATCTCAAGAACTTCAAACACTGGCCCAGCTGGTCACCATGGATCATTCTTGAACCAAGCTGCGAGCTGACATTCAGTGATAATCAGGGCCACGTTGGAGCTGGTTATCAATGGAATGGTCAGCGTATTGGGACTGGCGCGATTGTACTGGAAAGTACTCAAGAGCATCGATTAGATATGGAGCTGCATTTCTTTCGTCCAATCAAGAGCCATGGAAAGGTGACTCTAATCGTGACGCCGTCACAAAATGGCTGTTTAGTCGAATGGCAAATGCAATCTCGCGTCCCTTGGTATCTGTTCTTTCTGAAAAGTATGTTTAAGTCGATGATAGAGATGGATTATCAACGTGGGTTACGCATGCTTAAAAGTAAGCTTGAAACCGGAAGAGTGCATTCAGACTTAGTCGAAATTGGGAACCGAACGTTGCCTCAAATTCATTATATTGGGATCAAGGGTGTGGCTAGCTTGCAGGAATTAGGTTCGGTAATTGAGAAGCATGTTCAGCAACTAGAACAGTTAATTAGTGACGAAACCCTATCCGTGAATGGTGAATTGTTTTGTTATTACCAGTCGATGGATATGCAGAAAGGTACATTCGAGTTTATCACTTGCTTTCCTCTTCATAACTCAGTACCAGCGCCTCAAGGGGCGGTTACCGGTACCATTCCTGAGAGTGAAACATTTGTCGTTGAACACCGAGGTGAATATCAGTTTTTGGGAAATGCATGGGCTTTAGCGATGAACTTGGTTCGTCAGAGTGGTATGAAAGTCAAAACCAGTCCTTTAGGAATCGAACGCTATCTGAATAGCCCGAAGGAAACCACGGAAGAAGAGCTAAGAACGGAAATTATTTTGTTTAAGAAATGACAGGCGCAGGCGAGTAGGGTGTTTAGGTATCATACTGGTTATGCGAAATGTTATTAAAGAATAATAGCCTATCTGTTCCTACCCATAAAAATGCCTCAGCAATCGCTGAGGCATGGTTTTACAGGCCAACTTCTCTTGTTAGAGAATTATTGTGCACGGTATTTACCGCTGTTTAGTTCAATTTTAGACGCTTTTACCCGGCTGTCTGCGTTTAGGTAGTCGCTAATACTTAGCAGATCTTGATCTTGAGATGCTTTTAACACCGCTGATTCCCCCTCTGCGAAGATAACTTCTAATTTTAACTCTTTGGCGACTGCTTTCGCTTCGTTAGGATTGTTTACGGTGATATAAACCAGTCCAGTGGCTTTGGATACGTTACTAAACGCATTCTTAAACACCTCATCACCCGCTTGAAGTTTTACGTCTTCAGATAGGGTTCTAATAGTGCCAGTTTGCACTTTTCGATAATCTTGGCCATTAATCTCAACCGCTTCTGATGGCACAAACAGTTCTGGTGCAGGCTGTTGAGAGAGCTGTTGCTCAGCGTATACACTCGACGTCATGATAACGAGAGCCAGCATAGAAAATGATTTGTATTTCATGTTATTGACTCCTTAGTGTCCAAATATGCGCATCGACCAGTTCTTAATAACACCGGGCTGAGCGTTGTTTGCCATCGGAACGTCATAGATGGTGGAAGAGTTGAAATATGCAATGTAAGAATAGACTTCATCGCCGTTCGTATCTATTGCTCGCAACGTCCATTCGCCTTTTGCATCTTCGCCATAAAATTGGTTAGACAACATTAATTGATCTTTGTAGCCAGTAATCGATGAATCAAGAGATTGACCAACAAGACCATTGCGCGGTGTTTGCAAAACGGAACGAGTCCCTGATGGCGAAATGAGCTCGATAGCTAAGTCGGGCAGACGAGCGTGGTCCAGTGTCAATGTCACTTGAACGGATTCTACTGTCAGCTCATCGGCAATGGCGATACTTGAAGAACCACCAACTAGACTTGCATCGGGTACACTTACTTCTGTAGCGTTATTAACCCATGGCGTAATGACTTGAGTTGGCAAAACACGATTCGTCATGCGAGCACGTTGCATCGCTTCATCTAAATCTACAGCGCCGAAGCCATAAAAAGTATGGAAATCTACGCCTGCTGCGTTTTTTTGCCAAGGGGCAATTGCCTCGTAGCTAACCTGTTCACCTTTATGGTTAGTAAATTCAAGCTGTACGCCTGGATGCGCTTTATCCGTTACTTTTGCTGTCTCCGCTAGTAAAGCACGTACATCACGAGCAGAAAGTGCGTGGTTGGTTGACATGATTGCCGCGATGGCACCCGATGTGTTCGGCGCAGCCGATGAGGTTCCGTTCATCGTACTGGTATAGTTACAGTTCGGATCGAGCTCCGTTCCGCCGTGTAACCCATTAATGCCAAGGCCATCACTGGTATTTTGCCCTTCTTCACAACCCATTAAATCAGTGGTGACCATAGCAGGGAAATCTTGCCCATATTCACCTGCTGGTGCTGCAACCCACACGTTCGAACCCACAGATGAGTAACTCGCTCGCGTACCATCCGCTCGTAGTGCACTAGTGACTAAATTGAAGTAATTGGCGTTATCATAAGACTGAGCAGAGTTGTGCATCGGTAAGCCTTGATTGTCTCCACCAGCAAAGAAGTTACTTGGCAATACGAAGAATCGCCCTGCATTGAAATAACGGTAACCATTACCTGCTGACTTTACAAATACAGCACCTCGACCCCAGGCGTTACTCTCGCTGACGTTTTTCATCACGTCCATTTCAAGTTTTAGTTGAGGGTCGCTTTCATCAAAAGTAATCGGGTTTATAGGGCTGAAACCGTAACTTTGGTTAAATACGCGAACATCACGTGTTGCTGGGTCCATGCCATGGGAGATTAACCAGCCTTCTAATGTCTGGTTGGCTAACCAGTTAAAACCGATGAGGGAAGAGAGAGAAGCGACACCGCGTCCGCCTTCACCGTTGTTGCCGACGGCGCTAATCAAACCGGCTACAGCAGTGCCATGACCATTAGTATCAACCGGATAACTTGGTGGGAATGAAGAGTCTTCGACGAAGTTTCTGCTACCTGTAACTATATTACCTGCAAGGTCGGGGTGATCGATCTGCACTCCAGAATCAATAACGGCAACTTTCACACCAACACCTGCAATCCCCATTGCCTGAGTGAGCTTAGTGTTTAAGTCGTTCCCAGCAACAGCAGGATTAGCCGCAAACGCAGTTTGCCCCGTGTTGTCTAAGTGCCATTGTTCAGAATAGAGTGGATCAAACGCCGAGACGGCAGGTGCAATGCCTACTGCCAACATAGCAGCAAATAGGCGATTAATGCGTATTTCCATTTTTGACCTCATGTCTTTGTTTGGAATTTTTTAGTTCCTGTTTCATATTCCGCTAACAGGAACAAACAAAGCTAACGACAAAGAATAAGGACGAAAACCATTTACAACTTGTTTACATTAAAAGTTCGATGGACAACATAAGTCTTTGTTAATTTACTGAAACTATGAGGTTTTTATATGTCGCATCGAGCATGCATGAAAAGTGAAAAGCAGAAAATACGAGTGTACCGTCTGCTTCAAGAGGGGGGGTTATTTAGTTGGAGCGGGTTGAATAGTTGCCATTGGTTTCTTAGGTTCGGCTTTTTCCTTAGGCAGCACGTTATCAATCCACTTTTTAATGTACAACTTATCGAATTCTTTATCACACCACTTTTTGTTTAATCCACGTCGATTGAACTCAGCACCAATCGCCACTTTGGTTTGGTTAGTTGCACGGTTGTAGTAGAGAGTTTCACATAGTTGAGTGTTACTCATTTGCTGGGCATATACGTTGACACTGCTGCTGCGCATTCCCAGTTGAGATGCTTGCTGATTACTACACGCCATAAGAAATAGAGGCGCAAAAGTAATAATGATTAGATTTTTTTTCATGTGTGCTTTTTTATGATGTAGGGTGAATGACGAACTGGTTTCTACCAGCTTGCTTCGCATCATACAAAGCTTGGTCTGCCAAGAAAAACCATTGATCCCATTCTTGTTTAATTATTTGTGCCGACAGTTTGTCCACTGCTCCAAGGGAAATTGTCGCGTTTAATGGTTTAGAGTCAACCACCAATGGCGTGTTTTCAACAGTATATCTCAATCGCTCCAAAAACTTAGCGCAATCTTCAGCTCGCTGTACTTCGAATAATAGGACAAACTCTTCTCCACCCCAACGAATGAGTAGGTCACCAGAGCGAGTGGATTCATTAAATAGCGTGGCAATATGAGTCAGCATTTTATCGCCAATATCGTGTCCATATTGATCATTAAAGGTTTTAAAATGATCAACATCTAAAACTGCTAAGGCAAATGTTCTATCTGGGCTTCTACGAGCCATTTTGTCCAGCCAAATGTGAAGATAGCGACGGTTATGCAGTTGAGTTAACGGATCGGTAGTATTTTCTTGAGTGAGTGCTTTATTAATACGTCTAACGCGCAGTACGTAACGAAAACCAACGACACCAATTGCCGTAATAGCGATAAAGTAGAACATTTCTCGATAGCGCTGCGAACGCAGTTCAGACGCTTGTAGCGCATTTTTTGTTTCTAGCAATTTGAGTTCTTTCTGGGCTAACTTAGCTTCGAGATCAAACTTAATGTTAATCATCTCTTCACCATGAATATGATGAGAAAACTCAGCCTCCAGCTCTCTTAATTGGGTTAAATAATGAAAAGCGGCTTCATAGTCATTAAGAATTTGATGAGCGTTTACCAGTACCGAAAGCATATCAATACGCTGCCGCAGCTCTAATTCACTGGTTGACTTGGTTTGTTCTAGAACGTTAAGCGCTGTTGTAATAGCTTTATCGTATTGTTTGTTTGCGAGGTAAGCCTCTGCAAATGCCTCGTAACAAGACGTTTTTAGCATTTCTAGATTTTTTGGAATGGGCAGTTCTACGCAACGTTGTGCGACCATTAATGCATCATCAATTTTTCCTACCGAGCTCAACATTTGTGAAAAGCTGGATAAAGAGTGGTGCTTGACTGTGTCAGACCCCGTTTGCATTGAAAGTCGAATGGCTTCATTGAAATAATATTCCGCTTTTTTGTTATCTCCGAGGCTCGAGTGAACGATGCTAAGGTTTGCGTAGATAACCCCCATAAAAAAGCTATTATCGTATTGATATTCGCTCTCTAGGTAAGTGTCGAGAGCTTGCGTTAGGTAACTGTTGGCCCGAGCCCAATCTGATGCGTCGATGTAGACCGTCCCAATGTTGTTCAGTGTCATCGCGACTTGTATTTCAAATACTGTTTTTTCTAATAACTCATAGGCATTGCGATAATATTTTAGGCCACTGCGTAGTTGATTTCGAGATACTTCTAGATTGCCTAACCAGCGGTAAGCACGGCCTTCTAATGCTAGATAACCAAGATCACGGGCTGTAGAAACAACGTCATGGAGTAACAATTCTGCGTTCCAGTTATCGTCTTGCTCAATCATTGTTACAGCCTTATTGAGCTGTGCTTCAGCGACGACCCATTCCAAATGGTGCTTTTTACCGAATTCGATTAAATCGGGCATATCTTTCGGTAATGGAACGCCTTCGTAACGCTTAAGGTACTTTCGTGCAAAGTAATACAGAGCAAGAGACTCCGCTGATGCATTCTGTGGCGCATTTAACTCACCTTTTTGAATTGATCGCGGCTTACCCATCGAGCGAAAGTAGAGTTTTAACATGGGCTTGCTTTCTGCTGAAATGTGTTCTTCCAGATAAGCTTGCTTTTCGGTACTCGCCAGTACGTTGGTGGGATGCAAGAAAAGTCCAAGTGCAGTACAAAGTGCGCAAGCCAGTTTTTTAATTGAGAAGTGCATGAGCGTATTAATAAAATGTGATCTCTTAACCGAATACCAGTTAAGTCTACCATTTCTTGTTGGTTAAGTGCGGATGGATTCCCAGTGGCAAAGTGTTTTGGGAGTGAGATACGAGAAGGAGCTCTATAATATTATGATTTATAAAACAAAATCTATTGAAAACTTATGCAATGATTAGGCGATGGTATAGACAAGGTAACGATGACAGGTAGGCGAGCATATTCGGTGGACTCAATCTAATGATTTAAGCCGCGGATTCATCGCTCAAAATCAGGGCGAAGTGTAAAAAATTACGTTTCTGTCATAAATATTTAATGTTTGTATGGGTTGTTAAAAAACTGGATATTAGACATAGTGTTATTAAGCCAATAAAAAATGGCTTTTATAATAAATAGGAGATTAACTATGCATAATGAAATGATTCAACCTTCGCACTTCGGCATTATCGGCCGTACCTGCATCGCTTCAGTACTTATGATTGCGGGTGTTTTCGCTCTTATTTAAGAGTCAAGGGTAACGATGATTACCTTTTAAAGAGTAAGAAAATTCAGGGAATCACCTTAACCTTGTGTAAGGTATTCCCCTGAAAATCCAAGCTAGTCTTTAGTTATTAGCTGAAGAAGCTAAAAATCAATGCACTTACCGCCACAATGCCTGCTGCTAGAACAAAGTAAGTAGAGACATTTCCTCGATATTGTTTCATCGCCTCGATTTTATACACCGCTAACATTGGCATAATAAATAAGATCATTGCAATAACAGGCCCTGACAATGCTTCCATCATACCAAGAATACTTGGGTTCATGATCGCGGCCGCCCAGATTGAGAAGAACAGTGCTACCACGCTGATACGATCAACACGCTTCTCAGATAGGTTAAAATGCTTGTTAATTAAACCATTTAAGCTTTCACGCGCACCTAAAAAATGCCCAAGGAAAGATGAAGTGATAGCAACAAACGCTACTAAAGGACCAAGTGTTGCAATAAATGGATTATCGGTTGCGTTCGCTAAGTAAGACAATACGGATACGTTTTGTTCTTTTGCTTGAGCCAATTGTTCAGGTGACAGTGTTAGTACACAGGAAAATACAAAAATAAGAACAAAGGCAATCAGCATGATGCTAGTGCGACGAAGAATAACTTCGGATTTGGCATCTGCCTGCTTACCGTAATGGCGACGTTGTACATTTGCAAAGCTTGAAATTGCAGCTGCGTGACTAAACGAGAAAATCACTACAGGAACTGCTAACCACATAGTGCTAGCAAAAGCTGACGCTTCTGGCACATCCATGACAGGCATGGTCCAGTTCGGTATTAAGTAAAATGATAGAAAGGCAAGAATGGCAACAAGTGGGAACACCATAATGGCAAAGGCCCGTAGCATTACTTTTTCACCCGCCATCATAATAGCAATTAGTGCAAACACTAGTACGCCAGAAAGCAAAGGTCTAGGTAAAGAAGCCATATCAGCCTGATTTACCATGAAGCTATCTACTGTGTTTGTTATTCCAACCCCATATATCAACAGGATCGGGAAGATCGAAAGAAAATACAGCAGTGAAATAGAACGGCCTGCTTTTGCGCCGAAGTGCTCTTCCACTACATCAGTGAAGTCTGCGTTTTTGATCTTAGAAGATAGTACAAAACGAGCTAAGCCACGGTGCGCAAGATAGGTCATTGGAAAAGCAAGTACTGCCATCGCGACTAAAGGCCAAAAACCACCAATCCCAAGGTTAATTGGCAGAAACAGGATGCCTGCGCCAACGGCCGTTCCAAATAGGCTAAGAACCCAATGTGTATCATGTTTTGACCAAGCTGTGGTTGTGTTTATTTCACTAGGATTTAAGGCATTTCGAGATTCTTTCACTTTAAAACTCGCTTTTATAAAAATAATAATGCTGAAAATGGTAAAGGTTTTAGTGTTTATTATCACATGCGAAGCTTGGTGAATAATGCTGTGGATTTGGTGTGGTTGTAAATTATCCAACTATGAATTTTTCAATAAACCAGAATAAAGTTCTTAATTTTAATGCACTTAATGGTTGTATGTATTGAAATTTTCATCTTGTGTGGTTTTTGATTTTGCGGTCAAAACTTAATCACGGATGTATGTTCTAAGTGAGTTAGGCCTAATTTTCAGGAAGAATATTACATTTCTTAAGCACTTAATTGAGATGTTTGTGTCCCGTCATTTAGATGAGATTTAGGTATACTGCTGCCATTCATGTTAAAGAAGGAGTCATTGAATGGACATCTTGTCTGCGCAAAAAGAGGACTTATTTGCCATATATAAGCTCGAAAATACTTTATTTGGAGAACACGCCTATCCTCAATTTTTCTTTCGGCAAGCTTTTGATTGTTGGGGAGAGACCTTACTGGTAGCAAAAGAGGGAGAGCAGGTCGCAGGGTATATATTGCTAACGACTAGCACAAATGCACATCAATATTGGATCATGTCATTGGCCGTCGATATTCAACATAGAGGTAAAGGTATTGCGCGTTCCCTCCTTGAAAACGTTATTGCGCCGTTGACGTTAGGCTCAAGCGTGAAATTGACTGTCGATCCTAAGAACCAACCTGCATTGTCTTTATACCTCTCCCTTGGCTTTAAAACGTTAGAAGAAGAAGCGCATTATTTTGGTGACGAAGAATCCAGGTTAGTCATGGAATTAGTAAAGTAATACTGCACGATAATGACCGAAATTTGCACACAATCAGTGCGTAGCATTACGTTGCTATAATTGGTTTTAAGCTAACCTTTTGTATAGTAATGGTTTTTAATCTTGGCACCTCACTTGCTTTACATAAACGTTCATCGATAACTCGATGCACCGCTCTCAATAGCAGGCGAGAGCGGTATAGGGTATTACTTTTTGAAAATGTACTAACAGCGTTAAAGGCATTGCTGCCTCTCTCGATTCGGGAGAGGCTTTTTTTTGCTAGTAAGTTGGGCTGAATCGCACTGGAGGTGTTATGTCGCAAGGATGCAAAAAAACCACTTGTCCCTATTGTGGTGTTGGATGTGGTGTCGAGGTCAATGCGAAAGGAATCGTTGGGGATGCGTGTCATCCTGCAAATGCGGGATCACTGTGCGTAAAGGGCGTCGCGTTGGCAGAGAGCTTGAATATGCCTTCGCGCTTGCTGTATCCAAAGCTTGTCACCAAGCTGCGACCTCAAGGGCAAGAAGTGCAATGGCAACAAGCCACGGATCTGATTGCAGAAAAGATTCATCAAGCGAAAGCAGAGTTTGGATCGGATTCCGTCGCGATGTATGTGTCAGGGCAGTTGTTGACGGAAGACTATTACGTCGCCAACAAACTCATGAAAGGCTATGTTGGCAGCGCAAACATCGATACTAACTCGCGTTTGTGTATGTCTTCGGCGGCTGCGGCTCATGTACGAGCATTTGGTGAAGATGTCGTTCCCGTCAATTACGACGATATTGATAAGACTGAGCTGTTGATAATTTGCGGTGCTAATACCGCTTGGACGCATCCTGTTTTATTTCGACGTATTCAACAAGCGAGAGAGAACAATCCTAACCTCAAGCTGGTGGTCATTGACCCGCGTGAAACAGTCACAGCGCAGCAAGCGGATTTGCATCTACCGATTAAAAACGATGGGGATGTGTCACTTTTTAATGGGCTGCTCAAGTTTCTTATCGAGCAGCAATGTATTGATTCTGAATACATAAACTCCTATACCGACGGGTTTGATGCGCTTGCAGAAGAAGTGTCTGACTTGCGTTACGATGTCACTAATCTAACGTCTTCCATTGGGATTTCAGAAGAAAAACTCACGACATTCTTCCAATGGTTTGCACAAAGCCCAACCGCAATCACGTTGTTTTGCCAAGGGGTTAACCAAGCCGAAAATGGTGTCGATAAAGGCAATGCCATTATTAATGCACATTTGGCGTCAGGTAAAATTGCCAAGTCAGGTTGTGGGCCATTTTCTATTACAGGTCAGCCGAATGCGATGGGTGGGCGAGAAGTCGGTGGATTGGCCAATCAGTTAGCGGTTCATCGTGCTTTTGACGCAGAGTCTATCAAGCAAGTGCAGGTGTTTTGGGATTCGCCAGAAATTGCCACTCAGCCCGGTTTAAAAGCCGTTGAGCTGTTTGAGGCGGTAGAACGTGGTGAGATTAAAGTTCTGTGGATCATGGCAACCAATCCCGTTGTCTCTTTACCAGATAACCAATTGGTAAAACGTGCACTAGAGATTTGTCCGTTTGTGATTGTTTCCGATATCACAGCGGATTCGGATGTAGCGCATTTTGCGGATCTGTTGCTGCCCGCCGCTGGTTGGGGTGAGAAGCAAGGCATGGTGACCAACTCTGAGCGTCGACTTTCAAGGCAGCGCCAGTTTCAAACGCCTCCGGGTGAAGCAAAATCAGATTGGTGGGCGATAAGCCAAGTTGGACAAGCTTTGTGTGCATTGGAAAAGACACAAAATGGCTTTGCGTTTACTTCTGAGCGGGCGGTATTCAGGGAATATGCCGCGATGACAGGCATGAATGCAGATTCGCCATTGAAGCTAGATCTTTCTCAATACGCCAACTTAACCGAGCAAGAATACGAAGAGTGGGTACCGACACAATGGGGAGGAGAGCGTCCTTTTGCTGATGGAATCTATTCGCACCCAGATGGAAAAGCGCGTTTTGTCGTGACCAGTGAATCTCCAACGCGTTTAGAAAGAACAAAAGGCTGGTGGCTCAATACGGGCAGGCAACGAGACCAATGGCATACCATGACGCGCACAGGTCATATCGCACACCTTGCCGCCTCTGAGTTAGAACCAACCGTGTACATGAACACACTCTCTGCCACTCAAAATCGCTTAAAAGCAGGACAACTCACCAAGCTGTTTCAGCCTACTTCAAACACCGGTATTTATGCCAAAGTTGCCATTGATGAAGGTTTGGGTTTTCAGGAGCTGTTTATGTCAATGCACTGGGCGGGTCGATATGGCGGTGAAAGCGGTGTTAACGCAATAGTAAACAGCGCAAAAGACCCTATTTCTGGGCAGCCTGCGTTTAAGTCGTCTTATGTTGAAGTGCAAGACGCAGCGGTCAAAACCTACGGTATGTTCATCGGTACACAGTTTGATTCCGGAAAGTTTCTCTACAGCGCATTTCAAGCAGAAAGCAATTTGGGCATTTGGCGCTTTGCACACGATAAGCGACCAAAGAAGCAGAGTTTTTGTCGAACGGAAAAGAGCCGCAGAATTACGATAGATATTGCCCAAGGTTGGCTAGCGGTGGATTACGACCTTGTTGGAGACGTTCGTATCATTCGTTCTGTTTTAGTGGTGTCTAGTGAACCGATTCAAACCGACTACACCAACTTTACCGGCTTGATTGGCAAGCCAATGGAGCTATCGCAACTGCTTACCATCACTCAATCGCAAAGCAGTGCCAAACTGGTTTGTAGTTGTTTCCGTGTTACTGATAAACAAATACATGACGCGATGGAGAAGCAAGACTGCACTTCACTGACTCAACTTCAAAACAAACTCAAATGCGGCACTAACTGTGGCTCGTGCGTTTCTCAAATCAAACAAATGGTCGACAGCCATCAGCATCAAAAGGGCAAACAGCAAGCGAACCAGCAAAGTCTGGCTATTCAAATAAAGTAAGTCATAAAGAGGATAAGCACATGGAAGCGTCTTATCAAAAGTCTTGGTTTAAGAAAGGACAAGCGAGTCAGAAACAAGAACGCTCGTCTCGCTTTTCTAAGCATGATCAAGCAAGCAAACTGAACCAACTTTTAGAAAATCACTCCACAGATCTAGATGCGAACCACAAAGGTTTTGTCTCGATTGTTGGAGCAGGGCCGCACGATCCTGACTTGTTAACGGTAAAGGCTGTGAAAGCGATTATGTCGGCAGAGGTTCTGCTGTACGACCGTTTGGTTAACAAAGATATTTTGGAGTTGGCTTCGCCACAAGCCGATTGGATTTACGTGGGCAAACGATGCGGACAACCTAGTATTGGTCAGGAAGAAATTTGTGACTTGATGGTATCGCTCGCTCAGCAAGGAAAGCGAGTTGTACGCTTAAAAGGGGGAGATCCTTTCGTATTTGGCCGTGGAGGTGAAGAGGCATTAGCACTCGTAAAACAATCAATCGCTTACGAAGTCATTCCCGGCATTACCGCTGCGATTGGATGTTCAGCAAACAGCTTGATTCCGCTGACTCATCGTGGCGTTGCTCGCAGCGTTACCTTTGTGACAGGGCAAGTGGTAACAGGCGCATTTGAAGCGTGGAGTCAACTGATGCAAAGCGGGCAAACATTAGTCTTCTATATGGGGTTAGAAAAGTCATCGCAAATACAAACGGGATTAATCAACTCCGGTTTGAGAGCAGATTTCCCAGTCGCGATCATCACTCATGGTTGTAGTCCACAGCAACAAGTATACGTTACCCAACTCAATCAGCTCAATGATTTATCGATTACACTTAAAGGCGTGAGCCCAGCATTGATTGTGATGGGAGAAGTTGTCAAACTGCGCGAACAACTAATAGAAACCGTACAGTCAGTGACGGAATACGAGGGAATATGAGCAGCATTTTGGAATGTATCAGAACAGTCGGTCGTGGCGAGCGTGGCAGAAAACCACTGAGCTTTGACCAAGCGTTTCGAGTTATGGATGAATACCTAAACGGTGAGTGCGATGATGATCAGATGGCGATGTTATTGATGCTGATCCGCGTACAGAACGAGACTCAACAAGAAATCGCTGGTTTTGTGAAAGCATTCCAATCCCGCATGCCAGCTATTGGTGCAGACATTGATTGGCCATGTTATGCGGGCAAACGTGAAGCGGCAGGTCAGCCTTGGCACCTGTTGGCAGCGAAGATCCTTGCCGATAATGGTCATAAAGTGTTAGTGCATGGCTATCACGACCGTCAATCTGGTCGTTTACACGCCGAAGATTACCTCGACACTTTTGCTATCAAGAAAGCGGAATCAGCAGAAGACGCAAAGCGTGTGTTAGAAACACAAAACATTGTGTATCTGCCGCTGAGTGCGTTTGCGGCTCAAGCAGAAACCATGATCGGTTGGAAGAATCGTTATGGGCTTAGAACGCCGATCAATACCGTGGTTCGAGCATTGAATCCGGGGCAGGCGACGGTTGGTATTCGTGGTAGCTTCCATCCTGGATTCCAACAACTTCATGCTGAAGTCGAATACGAGATTGGTCAAACTGCGCACGCCGTTGTGTCATTCAAAGGACAATCTGGTGAGTCAGAATACAACCCAAAAGTAAGCCAAACAGTATGGTTAAGCCAAACAAGCGGTGTGACGTCGCATTACTGGACGGAGCAAATGCTGTCTGAGGTGCCAATACCTGTGAACTGCCCATTTGGGACGTCAGAAGATGACATGAACCAAATGGCAAATACGGTTCTTGCTACGATGACAGTGGTCTTGTTTGCACAAATGCATGATCGAGAAAAAGCCTTTGAACGTGCCTTTAGTTATTGGCAGACGTACTGTCATTACGAGTAATTTTGAGTTGACTGGCTAAACCAAAGTATTGGTTTTAGACAAATCCACTCAAAACTAACAACGCAAAGTTGTTGAATCTGAATCCATTATCTATTGTTTGAAGAAGGTTAAAGATCCTAGCTCACCAGTGATGTGTTTCACCACCTTGCTCCGTATCAGAGAGGTGAAACTGCAGTTTTGACCTCAATTGCGCTCATTCTTTACTTCGCGTTTGAGAATTAGAAATTCCCATATGGTAAGACACAGAGGACATGGATAATGGTTCTAAAGCATACCACTCCCACTAAAAAGGCTTCTCATCCTATCCCGCAAGAAGCCTTCGATTGGTACGATGAATACGCACACGGAAAGATCTCACGCCGCGAGTTCCTCAATCGACTCGGTGGGCTCGCAGTGCTGGGTTTTAGCATGACGGCACTGGTCGATGCGCTAACCCCGAATTACGCACTCGCAGAACAAGTTTCGTTTAACGATCCTGACATCAAAGCAACTTACGAAACCTTTCCATCTCCAAACGGGCATGGAGAAGGGCGCGGTTATTTGGTTATGCCACAGAAGAAGACCCTGAAATCGCCGACCGTGTTAGTTATTCATGAAAATCGCGGATTGAACCCTTATATCAAAGACGTGGCTAGGCGACTCGCCAAAGACGGTTTTATTGCTTTTGCTCCAGATGCGCTATACCCACTTGGTGGCTACCCGGGGAATGATGATGAGGGTCGCGCAATGCAGAAAGAGATGGACAGAGCCAAGATTGAACAAGACTTTATTGCCGCAGCTAATTTCCTCAAACAGCACGAGGATGGGAACGGTAGGTTGGGGGCGGTCGGGTTCTGCTTCGGTGGATACATCGTCAATATGCTTGCAGCAGTAATGCCAGAAGAGTTGGATGCAGGTGTGCCTTTCTACGGAACACCAGCGGCGCAAGAGATTCAAAAGCAGGTCAAAGGGCCGTTGATGATTCACTTCGCAGGGCTCGATAAGCGCGTCAACGACACATGGCCTGCCTATGAGCAGCAATTAATCGCGAACGATGCGCAATATCAGGCGTTAATGTATGAGAACGTCAACCACGGCTTCCATAACGACTCAACAGCACGCTACGCACCGGAAGAAGCGGCGCTCGCTTGGGAACGCACACTAGGATTCTTCCAACAACATCTCGCTTCCAGTTAATAACGCTTCAAGTTTAGTTGGCACAGTCCTTGTTATGTCTCTCTTAGTGAGTGAGATATAAACAAGGAATGTGCATGACTCAATCAACGTCAAAAACACCCATCATAGTATGCTGTGATAGCCTCCAAGAGCAGGCTCGATTGTCCGGCTTATTGAGCAAAGATTACGACGACATCATCGGTTGCCAATTGGCACAGCTAGAAACGCTTATGCAGCGAGAGCCGTCAGCAAGCGTTGTGGTTGGATGGCAGCAACCAACCGCGGAACTGCGTTTGATCGTCGATTTCTGTCGCAGAAAATCGGCACCACTTCTTATCGTCTTAAAGCAATTATCATCCAATGATATCAATCGGTTATCAGAAAAAATGGACTATGTTCTCATGCCACATGATAGTGAGTTTGCACTTCAACCTTGGATTGAACATGCGACATTAGTGAGAGCGAAATTCGAAAGTATGCAATCGGAAATTGAATCGCTGACCCATAAGATCGAAGAGCGCAAACTGGTGGAAAAAGCCAAAGGTCTGCTGATGAAGATGCACAGCGTTGATGAAGAACAGGCTTATAAAGCACTTAGAAATTCAGCCATGCAATCGAGCCAAACGCTCGCACAAGTTGCCAAGAATTTGATAACTACTTTGGAGGTGCTTGATTAGTCGGTCTACCACTTTGGGGTTAGGGTGCGTTTTCTAACGTGGTGCGTGTTGCACTATCAGCAAGCAATAACAGGGAATAAGAAACGGTGGAATAATCTAATTTATTGTATTTAATGTAAAAAATAAGTTGGCACAGTAATTGGATTAGTAGAATTGGGTTTATTGTTGAATCGCTTATCTCAATTATCAACGGCGGTAATTGTAGACTTAGCAACGGCGCTACTGCTCTTCGGAGTAGTGGCGCTTTTTTTATGGGAGCAAACCAATGAAATGGAGTTCGATGCTGAAAGTGTCAGCAATTTCGTTATCGGTATTCACCACGGTCAGCGTAAAGGCAGAGTTGGGTGAGCCAGAGATTGAAGACCTGAAGTTTGGTTTTATTAAGTTAACCGATATGGCACCGCTGGCGGTTGCTTATGAGAAAGGCTTTTTTGAAGACGAAGGCTTGTACGTCACTTTAGAAGCGCAAGCAAACTGGAAGGTGCTTTTAGACCGAGTCATCGACGGTGAGCTTGCTGGCGCGCACATGCTTGCTGGTCAGCCATTGGGCGCGACGATTGGTGTCGGCACAAAAGCAGAAGTGATTACCGCGTTCAGTATGGATTTGAACGGCAACGCAATCACGGTTTCCAATGATACTTGGGAGCAGATGAAGCAATACATTCCAAAACAACCAGATGGCAAACCTGTTCACCCAATCAAAGCGGATGCACTGAAGCCTGTGGTCGACAGCTATCTGGATAAAGGCAAACCGTTCAACATGGGCATGGTGTTTCCTGTATCGACGCACAACTATGAGTTGCGATACTGGTTAGCGGCAGGTGGGATTCATCCAGGTTTTTATGCACCAGACTCAGGTGATAACAGTGGTCAATTGGATGCTGACGTTCTGTTGAGTGTTACACCGCCACCACAAATGCCAGCCACAATGGAAGCGGGCACGATCAAAGGGTACTGCGTAGGCGAACCATGGAACCAACAAGCCGTATTCAAAGGCATTGGTACGCCAGTCGTGACTGACTACGAAATCTGGAAGAACAACCCAGAGAAAGTGTTTGGTGTTTCCAGAGCTTGGGCTGAGAAGTATCCAAACACGCACATTCGTGTAGTGAAAGCCTTGATTCGAGCGGCACATTGGTTGGATGAAAACGACAATGCCAACCGCCAAGAAGCAGTGAAGATGCTATCAAAAAGTGAGTATGTTGGAGCGGATGCCGAAGTTATCGCCAACTCAATGACCGGCACGTTTGAATACGAGAAAGGCGACAAACGAGACGTGCCAGACTTCAACGTGTTCTTCCGTCATAACGCCACTTATCCGTATTACAGCGATGCGATTTGGTATCTGACCCAAATGCGCCGCTGGGGGCAAATCTCAAGCGAAAAGTCCGATGATTGGTACATGGATGTGGCCAAAGAGGTTTACCGTCCAGATATCTACCAACAAGCGGCTCAAGCGCTAATTGAAGATGGTGTGTTGAGCAAAAAAGACTTCCCAGATTTTAGTGCTGAAGATGGTTTCCGTGCGCCACAAACACACTTTATCGACAACATCGTTTATGACGGTCGCGAGCCAAATAAATATCTAGAGAAGTTCTCTATCGGGCTTAAAGGAAAAGACAAGGTTTAACCATAACGATAAACGCCACAGGCGAGGGAATTCGCTTGTGGCAACAAGGATGTAAATTTCTTAGGAGTGAGTATGTCTAGTAATGTCATTTCCCTGTTTCCTGCTAAGCAGGTAGTGAACCGAAGTCGGCTGGTGCTTTTGCCCGTCATTGGCTTGCTGATCTTTTTGGCAATGTGGCACTTAGCAGCGAGAGAAGTGCAAACCTCATTAGGTACGCTACCGGGGCCTGTGCAAACTTTTCAGCAGTTCAACAACCTTGTCGATGACCATTGGCAAGAGCGAGAAAAGGAACAAGCGTTTATCGAACGTCAGGAAAAACGCAATGCTGCAAAATTAGCCAAAAATCCAGATGCGGAAGTGAAGATTCGTCCTTACACAGGTAAGCCGACGTTCTTCGACCAAATCATAACAAGCCTAGTGACTGTAACTGCCGGCTTTCTGTTGGCGACTGTCATTGCGATTCCACTTGGCATCGTGCTTGGTCTGAATCAAGGGCTGTATCAAGCGTTCAACCCAATCATTCAACTGCTCAAGCCCGTATCACCTTTAGCTTGGCTGCCTATCGTTACCATGGTGGTGAGTGCCACTTACGTGAGTGATGACCCGATGTTTGCTAAGTCGTTCATTAACTCTCTGATCACTGTGGCGCTGTGTAGCTTATGGCCGACGCTGATTAACACCGCTGTGGGTGTAACAAGCGTTGATAAAGACTTAATCAACGTAAGCAAAGTGCTTCAACTTTCGTGGTGGCAGCACATTCGCACTATCGTTTTACCTTCTGCCATTCCAATGATCTTCACAGGTTTACGTCTCTCTTTAGGTATCGCTTGGATGGTGTTGATTGCGGCAGAAATGCTCGCTCAAAACCCGGGGTTAGGCAAGTTCGTTTGGGATGAATTCCAGAACGGCAGTTCAGCATCATTGGGGCGCATCATGGTGGCTGTCATCACCATTGGTTTTATCGGTTTGATGCTCGATAGAGGCATGCTGCAACTTCAAAAGTGGCTGTCTTGGAATAAACAACAAGCGTTGAGATAAGGGAAAAGATCATGGAAAAAGCATTATTAGATCTAACGCGTTTAGGGATGCGATTCCCAACGCCAGATGGCGAGTTCATCGCGCTTAAGAACGTTGATTTACAAATCAATAAAGGTGAGTTTGTATCGCTGATTGGCCACTCTGGCTGCGGTAAATCAACGGTATTGAACTTAGTCGCAGGGCTGCACATGCCAACAGACGGCGGCGTGATCGTCGATGGACGAGAAGTAGCTGGACCGGGACCTGACCGCGCAGTGGTGTTCCAAAACCATTCATTGTTGCCTTGGCTCACCGTATATCAAAACGTTGAGCTCGCAGTAAAACAAATTGCTGGCAAAAAGGGCAAAGCGTGGATTCAGGAGCAAGTGAATCACTATTTAGAGCTGATTCAAATGCAGCATGCCGCGCACAAAAAGCCGGATGAAATCTCTGGGGGCATGAAGCAGCGAGTCGGCATTGCGAGAGCACTGGCACTTCAACCAAAGGTTTTGTTGATGGATGAACCATTTGGCGCATTGGATGCGTTAACTCGTGCGCATTTGCAGGATGCACTGATGAAGATTCAAGCCGAGCTAAACAACACCGTCATCATGATTACTCACGATGTGGATGAAGCGGTGCTGCTATCTGACAAAATCGTGATGATGACTAACGGACCGGCAGCAACCATTGGAGAAGTGTTAGAAGTAAATCTACCTCGCCCTCGTGAGCGTGTCGCACTGGCAGATGATGCGCAGTATCAGAAGTGTCGACAAGCGGTGCTGAAGTTCCTTTACGAGAAGCAATCCAAAGTCGAGATTCCTGCTTCGAAAGAAGACAAACCCAAAACCGCAGCGCAAACGGCATAAGGAGGCAGCGATGAACAGTCCTTTAACGATTCCAGTAAAGAACGCATTGAGCCATATCGTTGTGGTAGGCAACGGTATGGTCGGGCAACATCTCGTCGAGCAATTAGTGCAGAAAAACGCGCATTTGGAGCACCGAATTACCGTTATTGGTGCAGAGCGCTTTATCGCGTATGACCGTGTACAGCTGTCCTCTTTGTTTGCGGGTAAGTCTCATGATGATTTGATGCTGAGTAACCAAGAATGGTACGACATGCATGGCATCCAACTCGTACTTGGCAGCCAAGTAACAGGCATCGACAGAGAGCAAAAGCGCATTCTGCTTGATGGTGAAGATGTGCTGGGTTACGACCAACTCGTGCTCGCGACCGGCTCGTACCCATTTGTGCCGCCAATTGAAGGTAAAGACCGCGACAGCGTGTTTGTCTACCGTACGCTTGATGACCTTTCACAAATCAAGAAGGCATGTGAAGGTGCAAGAACAGGTGCAGTGATTGGCGGTGGCTTATTGGGTTTAGAAGCGGCAAACGCACTCAAACTATTGGGGTTAGAAACTCACGTCATTGAATTTGCGCCTCGCCTGATGCCTGTACAGTTAGATGATGGTGCTGGCTTAGTGCTAAAAGAGAAGATTGAAGCGCTAGGGCTAACCGTTCACACCTCAACGGGTACGGAACGAATCTGCGATGGTGAAACGGCTAAGCATCGTATGGTGTTTAAAGACAAAGATCCTCTCGAAGTGGATGTGATTGTCTTCTCCGCAGGCATTCGTCCTCAAGATGAGTTGGCAAGGCTGGCTGAGCTAGAAATAGGCGAGCGAGGCGGCATTGTGATTAACAACCAATGCCAAACCAGCGATGAGAACATATACGCGATTGGTGAATGTGCCCTTTGGGAGCAGAAGATATTTGGTTTAGTCGCACCCGGTTACACCATGGCGAGAACCACTGCCGATGTCTTGACTGGGATGCCGAGCGATGGTTTTAAAGGTGCAGACATGAGCACTAAACTTAAGCTGCTTGGGGTAGATGTGGCGTCTATCGGCGATGCACAAATGCAAACCGAAGGCGCACAAGAAATGGTATTGCAAGATGCGGTTGCAGGCATCTACAAAAAGCTGGTGGTTGATGCGAGCGGCACCCAATTACTTGGTGCGATTCTCGTCGGTGATAACAGCGATTACGATGCGCTCTTACAGTGTTATTTGAACAAAACAGTCTTGCCAGACCACGCGGCGAACCTGCTATTTGATACCGGAATGCTGGATGGAGAGATGCCAGACAGCGCCATCATCTGTTCTTGTCACAACGTCACAAAAGGTGACTTAGTTGCCGAGATACAAGCTGGAACCACCAACCTGACAGATCTTAAAGCCAACACCAAAGCCGGTACTGGCTGTGGTGGGTGTAGTAATATGGTGAAGTCGGTATTGGATACTCAACTGGCAGCCATGGGGGTAGAGGTTAACAACCACCTTTGTGAGCACTTTGAGCTCAGTCGCCAAGAGATGTTCCATATTTGCCAAGTGGAACAAATCAAAGACTTCGAAACCTTAATTGCACTGCATGGCAAGGGGCATGGGTGTGATATCTGTAAGCCGACAGCAGCATCTGTGTTTGCTTCTTTGTGGAATGAACACATCATGGAGCCTCAACATCAATCTCTGCAAGATTCCAACGATGCCTTTATGGCGAACCTGCAAAAAGATGGTTCTTACTCGATTGTACCTCGTGTTCCGGGCGGCGAAATCACACCAGACAAACTCATCGTGCTAGGCGAAGTTGCTCAGCAATACGATCTATACACCAAAATCACTGGCGGTCAGCGCGTGGATTTATTTGGCGCGCAGTTAGAGCAACTCCCAGAAATCTGGCAAACCTTAATTGATGCTGGTTTTGAAACAGGGCACGCCTACGGCAAGTCGGTGCGCACCGTGAAATCTTGCGTCGGTTCTACTTGGTGTCGCTATGGTGTTGATGACTCGGTCGGATTAGCTATTGAGTTAGAGAACCGCTACAAAGGATTGCGAGCGCCCCATAAGCTTAAGTTTGCCGTATCGGGCTGTACTCGCGAGTGTGCAGAAGCGCAAAGTAAAGACATTGGGGTGATCGCCACTGAAAACGGCTGGAATCTATACGTTTGCGGTAATGGCGGCATGAGACCAAGACACGCTGATTTGTTTGCATCCGACTTATCTAAATCAGAGTTGATCACCATGATTGACCGAGTATTGATGTTCTACGTCAGCACCTCAGATCGTTTGCAGCGTACGTCGGTGTGGATGGAGAACATGGAAGGGGGCTTAGATTACCTTAAACAAGTGATTTTGGATGACTCTCTGAATCTATGTGACTCGTTGGATGAACAAATGGCGCGCGTCGTAGATACCTATCAATGTGAGTGGAAGAGTACGTTGGATAATCCTCAAAAATTGCAACGCTTCCGTCCTTTCTTGAACAGCACGTCGGGCAGCAAAGTCTTGCCGTACCAGCGTGTGCGCGGTCAGCGTATTCCAGTGAAACAGGAGGTGTAAATGGCAGCGTTAACCAAAGTGAATTTGTGTCAGCTTGATGACTTAATGCCGTTTATCGGTGCTACTGTATTGATTGAAGGCGAGCATGTGGCGTTGTTCTACATTCCAGATAGCGGTGTTTACGCTGTTCAGGACTGGGACCCAATAGGTAAGGCTTATGTAATGAGTCGAGGGATTGTCGGTGATATTGATGGTGAGATGTGTGTTGCATCACCACTGTATAAACAGCACTTCAGTTTAAAGAGTGGGCAATGTTTGGAAGACGAAGCGCACTGTCTAAAAACGTGGCAAGTAACGATCGACGATAATCAGGTTTGTTATTTAGCCGAAGAATGATCCTCGAAATTAGCTTGCTCGATATGAGTAAATTCTTAGCGTAAGAGACAAGCGAATAAAGCTCCAGAGACAGCACAGTATGGCTCTGGAGCTTTTTACTATTTGGAAGGATTCACTTTCAGCTCGGTATAGCCAGTCGAGTCGTCCATCGTTCTGGTAAACTCAAGTTCTGAGTAAGAATGGATGATCAATTCTGCGGTAGTATCAATCACTGTGCCTTCCAGCAAATGCCCACCCCAAACTAGTCCATCACGATCAGACACTGAGATATGAACGTGCTGATGCTCAGGCGTTAGTGTTCCCATCACAGAGACGATTTCAAATGGCTCTTGTTTGGTTAACGTACTCTCTGCACCTGCCAAACGAAGGTTGAGGTGAGAGATACAGCCAACGCATGAAGCAATCGAGCCTGCTTTGATACCATGCTGCTCGACCAATTTCGCTAGGCTCAGCTTTAAGTCCATGCCTTTGGTAAGGCGTACTGCTATCACTTCAATCGACATGTTATTTCCTAATCAAAACCAGTAAGCAGGAAAGCGCGGTATCCAAGTCGGCATAACGTTTGGCTTTGCCAAGCACGCGCATGCCTTGCATGTTGTTGAGAACAAAACGAGCAAGCTCTTCTGGTTTCAGCGTTTTCGGCACTAAGGTTTCTTTTTGTGCATTGGTCAGCGCATCCGCAATGATGTCGATAAGATGGTCAAACAAAAAATGCCCTTTACGCAGTACATCATCGTCTTCACCAGCGTGCTCAATCAACGCATTTTGGATAAAACACCCACAGTTGCGTTTGCGTTGCAGCTCAGCAAAAGATTTAAGGAACGATTCCAACTCAGGTAAAGACGCATCGTCTTTTTCCAAATCATTCAGTGACGGTAGCGAGACCTTTTTTAAGTAAGTATCGAGCGCTTCGTAGTAGAGCTGTTGCTTGTCACCATAGGTGTTGTAAAGACTGAAGCGGTTGATGTTTAACTCGTCGGTGAGATCCGAGATCGACGTGTTCGCAAAGCCCTTGCGCCAAAACACATCCATAGCCACGAGAAGCTTTTCATCTCGGTCGAAGTTGGCTTTTCTTGCCATAAATTACCTGCCTGGGTCTGCTTATCGGGTAATTAAATTGCTTTGGAGGGATGGTACAGAGAACCTCTAGCGTTCGAACTGAACCAATATGATGAATACCCATCTATTCTTGGGTATCAGCCTCCAAATTCATGTGAACTCACAAACGGCATCAAAAATCTCGCTCAGCAAACAGACCCACAACTGTTTGAAAATTTTTGATAGTGAAGTTCTTGACTGATCGTTTATAAACTGGCTACAGTATATCCTAACCAATCGGTTAGAAAAAGATAAAAGGATGTGAAATGAAGCTCTATGAAACCGCAATGACTCCAAGTTGTAAGCGAGTTAGCATTTTTCTAAAGGAAATCGGTGGCGAGGTTGAGCGAATTGCGCTGAACGTTCGTGAGGGCGATAACCTATCTGAACCGTTTAAATCGAAAAGCGTGAACGGCAAAGTGCCTCTGCTGGAATTGGATGATGGTACGACGATCTGTGAAAGCGTTGCGATTTGTCGCTACCTAGATGAAGCGTTTGAAAATGATCTGGCGCTGTTTGGTGCTAACCAGCTTGAACGTGCTCAGGTGGAAATGTGGCATCGTGTGGTGGAGTTCCAAGGACTAAATGCGGCATTTCAGGCGTTTCGAAACATGACCGGAGTTTATGGAGACAGAGAACGTTGCGTTGAAGCATGGGGCGAAGAATCAAAACAACGCGTCTATGAATTTCTGCCTGTCTTAGACAAGCGGCTTGAACATAATTATTTTATCGCCGTAGACCATTTTACTATCGTCGATATAACAGGCTTTATTTTGATCAGTTTCGCAATTAAAGGCCTAGAAATTGATGTGCTATCGACGTCGCCAAACATTGCTCGATGGTATAACCAAATTTTAGCTAGACCAGCATTTCAGAGTTAATGTATTGCAGCGAGTGGATGATAGCTCGCTGCTACCACCTTACCGATTCTTAACTCAGCAGGATATTCAAATTTTTTCAGATTTTTCTTATTTTTTCTCCTATCGCCTATAATTGGAAAAACAACCTCAATTTGCTTCGTTGCGTTTTAGAGCCTTGGGCTCTTGGTCCGTAGACGCTCTCTTTCATCATGGAAAGTCTAATAATAGACAAGGAGAGGTCATGAGTATTCAAGTGAAAACTATCAATAATATTCTAATCGCCCTGTTAATGGTTTCGGTTTTTGGTCTATTCGCACTGTACCTCAATTACACACAGCAGAATGAACAGATTGAAAGGCTACAAAGTCAGTTAATCGAAAAAGAGCATCAGATACTAATTTCTAATGAAGCGTTGTCTTACACTCGATATCAACACCAATTATTAGCCGAAGACTACAGCCGTTTTAGAAATGAGCAGTCAGTGACTAGTGTTTTGCGTTAGCCAGTAAAGCAACCGTATTAAGGAGGAAGATGAAACCCATTCTTTTGGTCGATGATAGTAAAACAGTACTGCTTTACATCAGCAGTGCATTGGAAAAGCAGGGCTATGAAGTGGTTGCAGTTGAAGACGGAAGAGCGGCGCTTGAGGTGCTAACCCACCGCCCTGATATTCAGTTTGTGCTGAGTGATTTAATGATGCCTGGAATTAATGGTATTGAATTGTGTCGCCAATTAAAATCTAAAGTTAGCGAACGTTACATTTTCTTTGTTCTACTGTCTTCTAGAAATGACCAAAGTTCGATCGTGAAAGGCATTGATGCTGGCGCAGATGATTTCGTAGATAAGAAGACGTCTGTAGAGGAACTTCAGGCCAGAATCCGTGCGGGGTTTCGTACTTTAGAACTGCACAACAAACTCGTTGAGAGAAATAAAGAGCTAGATGCGGCCTATCAAACAATTCACCAAGACCTACAGTCTGCTAGTCATCTGATGGAGCAACTACTCCCTGCTGAATCAACTATCCAAAATATACAGTTTAGTTATGTCTACAAACCATGCTCCCAGATTGGTGGTGATATGTTGGGGTATTTGGAGCTCGATGAACAACATGTTGCGTTTTATGTATTTGATGTTTCTGGTCATGGTATTTCTTCAGCTTTGATGGCTTTTTCTATTCAACAGACGCTATCTCAAAGTCAGGGGCCTGATTCGATCACGATGGAGTTGAGAGATGACGGCTATTGCGTAAGTGAGCCTGCATCTGTGATTGAACGGCTAAATCGGCGTTATCAGCAAACTAGAAACAGTCAACTTTACTTTACTATGGCTTACGCCATTCTTAACACAAAATCAGGGCGACTTAGCTATTGCACGGCTGGCCACCCCAGGATCTTAGTTTGGCGAGCGAGTACGAAAACGATGGAACAGATAGGTGACGATAACTTTATCGTTGGTGCAATGCAGCCGATGGAATATATCGGTAACCAAATTAGTCTGGATGAGGGCGATGCATTGTGGCTTTATTCGGATGGTTTGATTGAAGCGAGGCAGGGTGAGGAGATGTTTTCACTACAACGATTGGCATCGAGTATAAAAGCTGTTTGCACGCTGACAGTTGAAGACCAAGTGGGAGACGTCTTTAAAAAAGTACAATCTTGGCATAACGAAGATGAGTTTGATGATGATGCCAGCCTTTTACAGGTAAAATGGCATGGTGAGAGGCTCGATTTAAGGAAAAGAATGTCAAAGAGCGAATTTAAACGAACTTACGGGAGCTCCCTTACTCACTCACGAAGTGCGAGCAAAGACGTTGTTCGGTTTTTGATGGGTCATCAAATCCCCTTAAATGCAATTCAATCATTGGAGCTTTGTGTCGTTGAGCTCATGAATAACGCTTATATTCATTCTTACAGTGAAATAGAAGGCCTGCCAATTGAAGTGGAGTGTAGGGTTGGGGATGACCAAGTGTCCGGTTTCGTGGAACTGAGAGTCTCTGATTGCGGAGCGCCGATCAATGAAAAGACGTTCATCCAACATAAAAACAAACAGATTGAGGCACCTAACTTAATGGATGACGATAGTTGGTCCTCCTCTGGTCGCGGACTGATGTTAGTCGCTCAATTATCTGACCTGTTTAAATTGGAAAAAGGTTTCGAAAACAATACGTTTGTTGTAGTGAAAAGGAATAGGGAGAGAAACTAACAACCAAGCAAAGTCGATTTCCTTCACTTGGTCCCTAGCGTTAATCTGACGGTTGCGTTGTATATCATTGTTATTTTGTATTCGTTGTTGGTGCCGGTGATAGTAACGCCTCCAACTCTTCTGGTGTTAGAATATCACTGATGTTTAACATATTACTTTCATCATCTAGCGCCATCTTTGTACGGCTAAGTAAGTACCTTTTTTGAGTTGGTGTTAGGTCTTTGAGAGACTCAATCAACTCCCTGAAATTGCTATTATTCATTGCCATATTTCCCCCAGTTAAGCCTTGAATTTCTTTATTGCATATTCTTCAAGTAAGCGAAGATTTGTTGATTAATTGCAGCTAGCTCTTTAGTAACTATAGCTATATCTGAGCTATCTGGCGCTGTATCGTTTCTGGTTTTTTCTTCTATTCTTTGAAACGCAATGACCGCGGTGTCTTCTCCGAAACTCTCTAGAATGCCCTTTAAACTATGAGCTAATAGATAGAGTTCTGACCAACATCTGCTTGCATATAGCTCATCTATACGCTCTATATCACTCGTGTGATCTTCAAGGTATGTAGAAAAAACAGTGACGATGAGATCTACGTCGTTATCCATGTATGTATTGAGAACATCAAAATTAATCATGTATACCCCTATTAAACGTTGAGGTAGAGGAATGTTTCGGATAATGAAGGCTTAGCCGAAGGTATGAATGGCATAACCAGTATTTGAGCAGAAATAGTTTGCTTGTCGCTTGAGATAAACTTACAAAAAGAAAGTCATTGTTAAAGATATTTTGACTTATATCCAAACGGCAATGGTCGAAATGTAGGGATGAAAAAACTTCAACTCGCGTGTTTTTAACACAAGTAGCAAAGGGGACGTTTCCACGTAAAACGCCGAGTCGGTAAGTGTCTTGCAGTCCTAGTTTAAGGCTATCGTTACATACGGACGCCAGACGTTCGCCAACTTTGACTATTCCTTCAGTCAAGGCTAACTCTCCTCATTAAGTACAAGTATAAACTAGCAATCTAGTTGCATATTGGCAAGTAATCTGCGGCAAAAAAAAGGGACTCGCGTCCCTTTTGTATTACTAGCTTTGCTTAGAGTCCTGTTCTATTTGCTTCATAAGCTCGTTGGCTTTCTTCATAGCGCGTCTTGCGCTTGAAGTCCTTCGCTTATTAAGTAGTATATCGGAGAAGCGTAAGTATTTATCAGCAGTTTTGAATCTTAAATCGTTAACATCCTGAAAACCAATAGGAAAGTTTTTCGAGAACAGATCCACATCCTTCACCAAGTTATCGAGATGAGTTGTCGTCCTTGCCTTTTCTAGGCGAGAATAAAAGTTTTCAAACTCTTCTTGGAACAGGATTCTAGCGGCATCTTCTGGAAACGGTAGAGGGCTGTTGGAATCTAGCGCTGTCTCATATAATTTCATTTCCAGCACTGCATCTTTCATCGCATTACTTATCTGTAAGTTCTCTTGATGCTCTTCTACGTTTGAAAAGAAGGTGTTCCCAACCTTAATAAGAGCAACAAGTGCAGCTGCGTCTTTCTTTTGGAGTGCTTCAGTGAGGTGCTGACCGAAAACATCGCTAGATAACGAACTTGGCGTGAAAGGATAACCTTGATGAATCTGATTTAACTCATCCTTGAGCTCATAGATGGATTTACTGCCATCTTCTTTACTGTACCGAGACTTTTCAAGTTGACTGTTGATTTGCCTTGCTATCGAAAGTAACGTGGAGTGCTTGCTTGACTGAATATCTAAGGCAAGAACTTCTATTTTATGTGAGTCAGGGTAGTAGGTTTTTGCTTTATCAAGTATGGACTCAATTTCATCATAATTCGGGTAGTTGTTGGCATCAGAATTCAAAACCTGATCAATTTCAGATTCAAACTCGCTGAGAATATAGGTCTTGTGTAATCGTAATAAGCCAGCCTTAACGACTGGATGTAAGCTTTTTTCACTATCAATCAGTGCCAAACTTTTTTCTTCTGGCGTATCAAGCTGCCACTCTTGTCCGGCAATTTGATCATTTTGCTTGCTAATAACGGTTTCCAAATTGGCGATGGTTTCTTGTTGCTGCTGATAACCAAATACAATGCCGCTAACTAATAATATGCTCGCTGCCGCGCCGCTAGCGATAGGCCAATAGCGCATATTCAATTTGCGTTTCAACTGCTCAGGGGTCAGCTCGTTCGGAATGATGCCAGTTGAAAATACGCTTGAAAATATTGGCCACTTAGATGCAGGCATGTTAGTTGGTTTAGAGACCTTGATCTTCTTTTTGAGAGCTTCATTAACTGGAGTTCTTGCGTAAGGGTGTTTGCAACTCAATAACTCATAAGCAATACAAAATAGAGCAAACATATCGTCGCTTAAGTTCGGTTCCTTACCGGATAACAGGTTGAGTGATGCATAGTTGGGAGTATAACCAAGCGTTTCAACATTTTCGGATTTACGTTTAGCCGCATATTGATCCTGCTTTAATTGATGTGTTTTAGATACACCAAAATCAAGCAGCTTAACGTTACCCTCAGACGTTAAAATCACATTAGCGGGCTTTAGGTCGGCGTGCACTACACCAAGAGAGTGAGCATATGAGAGTGCATCGAGTACCTGATTTAGGATTGATAAAGTTGCATTAAACTTCAGCCCATGGGGCCTAGAACGCTGTATTAAACTCTCTAATGTTTCTCCGTTAATATACTCCATAACTAAAAAGTATATTTCGCCATCAACACCAAAATCAAAAACCCTAATGATATTAGGGTGGCTTAACCTTTGAGTTTGTTGAGCTTCACGTATTAACATGCGTGCAGTCTCTGGTTGAGAAGCAAACTCTTTCTGTAATATTTTTAACGCAACGTAGGGTGTTTCTGAACCTGAAGATTCAAGAATCTTATCTTTAGCTAAGTAAACATCGCAAAGCCCACCATGCCCAATAACCGACTCAATTTCATACCGATTTTTAACGGTCGTTCCTATTAAGCTTTTGTTAATAACATCTTTGTTATTATTTAATGAGTCATCTTTATTGTTTTTTTTCTTATTAACTAACGGAGTGTTTTCTTTTTGAGACAGTTTTGTATTTGTTTCATTTTTATTTTTAACGGAGGTTTCATTATTAGTGAGTTTAGTTGTTTTAATTGCATTGTCTCGTTTTTGAGTCTTTACAATTTTAGTTTTATCTCCGCTTTCTTCGTTATTTATAGAATTGTTTTTATTACTGTCTTCCATCACAAGAACTCCGTATAAATGATGGGGGAATATATACCTTTCTGCTCAATGAAAAGTCATTATGTTAGAATTTCTCGGCCAAACTAACATTCGTTTTTTTATTGATGAAAGTCTAAGTGTCAAAAATTTGAACTTGGTTGGATAATTAAAATTGTTGAACAATACGTGATTGCTTTGATAAAAAAATGATTCATTATTCCGTGCATGATTTTCAATGGCAGTATTAAGGTTTTTATTAATCTTACTGTTAATAAGAAAGCAGTTAATAATAAAATTAAAAATAATATCTAGCAGGTCTTTGGCGAGGTTTACATGAAGTTGGTTTTAACCATAACAAGTTTTCACAAATTTACTCCAGAGATTGAGAGTGAGTTCGTGTTTGAATCAAGTGATGAACATGCCAAGGTTACATTTGGTAGGTCTGAACAATGTGATTGGACACTACCAGATCCTGAAAGAGTGGTATCCGGAACCCACGGAGAACTGATTAAGTTTGGTGACAAATACTTGATAAAAGACCTCTCAACTAATGGTACTTTTGTAAATAATGCTGTAACTCCTGTGGGTCAAGGAAATGAAATAGCACTAAGCAATGACGATATGGTTAGCTTAGGGGATTATCAAATTTCAGTTTCTGTTCAAACAGATACAGATGTATTCAGCCTTGAGACAAGTAAAAGTCTTTCTAGCGCCCCCCCTGAAGTAGTCTCAAGTCCATCAGAAGAGGAATTTGTTGACCTAGGCCTTAGTGCTAGTGAACTCTTAAACGAAAGTGTTCCTTCTGACTTTCAGCTAGATATTGGTTTAGTCGATGATTTTATTGATATCCCAAAGCCCGAAAAACAGAGCACCGTATCTGAAACTTTACCGAAAGTTAACCGACAATCAGAACACCTATCGACTCCCAACTTTGATACCAATGGGGGTGAACTTGCGGCTTTTGTTAGAGGGGTGGGTATAGATCCAATGATGATTCCCAGCGATAACCGAGAGGAATGGTTCGAACAACTGGGGGAGTCATTTTCTTTGATGCTAGTTGGTTTAATGGAAACACTGCATAACAGAGCAGTGTTTAAACAAACAAATCGACTTAGTCATACCGCATTTCGTAAGTCAGAAAATAACCCTTTAAAGTTTTCTGCAAACTTAGAAGATGCGATTCATAACTTATATAACCGTCAAACCGCTAGCTTCTTAAAGCCAAATGCAGCCATTAAAGAAGCATTTAATGACATCGAAAGTCATGAGCAAGCCTTAATGAAAGGTGTTGAAGGTACGGTTTCGAGTGTTATGTCACTTGTTGAACCTACTTCTATATACTCAGATGCTTTAGCGAAAGACACGGTTATTAATAAGGTTATTCCAGCTAGAAAATATGCTCAAAGTTGGAAGAGGTTTGAGGATATTCATGAAAAGTTATCCGATGATATTATCAATAAAGAGTCTCCGTTCTATTTAGAAGACTTCGCTAAGCACTATGAATTAGCATTAAAAAACAAAGGCTAGGAATTAGGGTGATGAAAAAGTTTTACCAATATATTTTGTTATTAATTTCAATGGCTTTATTTGGGTGCTCAGCAGCGAACCTAGTTGTTGATCCATACTCAGATTTAGAAATAGCAGCAAGTCATAACATTAATCCTGATTCAAACGGCAGGCCTTCTCCTGTAGTGGTGTATGTATTTGAATTAACGTCAAATACCATTTTCGAAAGCCAGGACTTTTTTTCTATTTATGAAGAAAGTGAAAAAGTCTTAGGACCTGATTTAGTGAATAAATATGAAGTTTCATTAACTCCAGGTCAGAAAGAAACATATCAAGCAAGTATGTCTCCAAAGACAGAATATTTAGGCATTGTCGTAGCGTTTCGAGATATTGAAAACTCAAATTGGCGACAAGTCATTAAAGTGGATAAGACCGGTTACAACACATATCAAGTATTGTTAGAAGATCTGTCTTTGGTCGTTAAATAACGTTTAGTTGGCTAATTATAAATGACGCAATACTCCAAGACGGCTTGGTGCGAAGGAATGTTTTTACGTCCCCAGCACTTCCAACAACAAGAACGCGCAACCTCTCAAGAATTCAAGGGCTTACATCAGTTAGGTGGGGTTTACAATTGGGGAGTTTGGAAATGTCGAGTAAAAAAACACGCGCTAAAAGATGGTCTTATTGAACTTGAGCATCTTGAAGCTGTTTTGCCAGATATGACGTTGGTTAATACGTTAATATCCAACGATTCAGTTTCGCCTCTACTTATTGATAAAAACACTGAAAATACGTTAGTAAAAATAACTCTCCCTCTTTCAAGTGTTACAGGTAAAAACGTTTCGGATGTAAGCGAATCGATCGTCTCTCGTTATGTACTTCAAGATATCGACGTGATAGATAACCTTACAGGACAAGATGAAGAAACCATCCAAGTTGCAGCCCTTAACCTAGAGTTGAAAGCGAGTAATGACAAATTAGCGGGTTATGTGGAGTTACCTATCTTAAGGATCAAAGAGGTAACTCCTGAAGGGGAAGTTATACTAGACGATGAGTACGTTCCTCCGCTTATCAACCTCCTTAGCGACAAAGTTATGTCAGCTTATCTACGTAACGTTATCGCGATGACAAAGATGCGTGCTGACGTTATTGCACAGCGCTTGATTAAGGGTAAATCTGCATCGGCATCTGCTGTTGATTTCATCATGCTCCAAATGCTGAACCGATATGAGGCGAAGTTAAAGCATTTCAGTGAGTTAGATAGGTTACATCCACTGGAATTAGCGACGACACTTAAAGGTTACATTGGTGAGTTAGCCACTTTTTCTAATAAAACTAAAAGAGTCCCAAGTTTGCTTGCGTATGATCACTTAGATGTATCAAGTGTCTATAGCGAGTTGAATCAGATACTCAGTCAGTACCTCAGTGTTGTCCTTGACCAAACTGCGACCAAACTTCCGTTGGAGCCTCGCCAATACGGTATTCAAGTGACGCCGCTTCCAGATAAACGCTTGCTTGAGTCATGCCAATTTGTGCTAGCAATTAAAGCAGACACCACAACAGATGAAATAAGACGCCTGGTCCCAGCGCAACTCAAGTTTGGCCCGGCAGAACAGATTCGCGATCTAATTAATAATCAGATCAACGGTATAAACGTAGTGCCGTTGAGTGTCGTCCCGAGACAGATTCCTTACCAAACGGGCTATGTTTATTTCGAAGTTGTCAAGAAAGGGCCATTTTGGATGAGGCTAAAAGATAGTGGCGGTATTGCGCTTCACCTATCAGGGCATTTTCCGAATGCTGAACTTGAGCTTTGGAGTATTAATCAATAGGCGCGCTCTGTATGGAACAAACGATAGTAAAACCAACACCGGGTGGAAGAGCACCCGCATCGAAACCACAATCAGAAAAGTCTGTGGATAATACCGTAGTTATCTCAAAAAGTCCTGAATTGGTGAACAATGATTCAGTGGTCGCTTATGGGAATAACTCTCTACTAGCAGAGGCGAATGGCCTGTTATCTATTATCGGTCAAATTCGCTCGACAGCGACTCATTCCGATCCGTTGTTTCTAAAAGAGACATTGGCACAAAAGCTTAGAGATTATGAGAACCGATTACGTCAGCATGACGTTGATTTGGATACCATTGATACAGCTCGTTATTGTTTATGCTGTTCACTAGATGAAGTTGTCCTTAACACCAATTGGGGTGGGAATTCATTCTGGAGTCACGATTCATTACTTAGCTCCTTCTATGCTAGCAGTCAAGGCGGGGAAGCGTTCTTTAAGCATCTTGATAAGTGCATGGCGAAACCAGATGTGAACTTAGATTTGCTTGAACTAATGTATGTGTGCTTATCTCTCGGGTTTCTGGGTCAATACCGTTTAGAAAAAAATGGACTGGAATCGCACCGGAAATTGAGAAGACAGGTTATTGCTACTCTTAAGACTTATGGGAGAGGAGTCCCTCAGGAACTAAGCAATAGTATCGACCAACACATTTTGAATGGCTCAAAGGCTTCTGATAGAGCTCCTCTTTGGGTTGTATGTTCTGTAACGGCGGCACTATTGGTCTGCATATATATGTATTTTAGTTATGAGCTAAATAAGGCATCCAATCGCACCTTTTCTCAATTAGTCAATTTGATTCAACCGCAACAACTTAACCAAGATGCAACGTCAGAATCAAAATCAGCGCCAATTGCAGAAAAGATTTCAATGTATCTAGCAACTGAGATCGGTAAGGGGCTAATCAATGTTGAGCCGCTGCAAGACAGGGTAAGAATTTCGTTAAAGTCTCAAGATCTATTTGAATCAGGTAGTGCTGATGTTGTCGCTTACATCCAACCCGTTATTTCTAAGCTTGCGAGAACATTGGAGTCGACCCAAGGCAAGATCATTGTTACTGGTCACACCGACGATAGGCCTATTTTCACGAGTAAATATCCCTCGAACTGGCACCTATCATTAGCTCGAGCCACTGCTATGTCTGAACAACTGATCTCGAATAGTGCATTAGAAGGGCGAGTGATACCCGAGGGATTGGGGGATGCAAGACCATTAGTTGAAAACAGTAGTGATGAAAACCGAGCTATTAACCGCCGGATTGAAATCGACCTTCTTGTCGCGAATTAATAATAGGTAGATAGAGATGCGTATTAAAGAAATTGGCAGAATATTTACTCAAAGATGGTTTCTCGGTCTTATAGGTGTCGCTGCTTGTTCTATTTTCATTTGGGTTGTTGGTCCACTTATTGCGATAGCGGGATATGAGCCCCTAAAGAGTGACTTTCAACGGCTAGTCACTATTCTAGTGTTGGTGTTGCTTTGGGCGATATTTAACGTTACCAAGCAGCATAAGCAAAAGGTGAAAGAAGACGAAAGTATTCAAACGTTGCTTGAGGTTGATAGCCTATCAGATAAAGAAGCGGCAAGTGAAATTGACTTAATGCGCGAGCGTATTGAGCAAGCTGTCAAAGTAGTGACGAAAACACACAAAGGCAAGAGAAGCTTGTATGACTTACCGTGGTATGTGTTGATTGGCCCTCCTGGAACGGGGAAAACAACCGTATTAAAGCAGTCGGGGTTAGAGTTTCCATTAGGAGACAGCCTTGGCTCTGACTCTATTGCCGGTGTAGGTGGCACTCGCCACTGTGATTGGTGGTTTGCAAATAAAGCAGTTCTTATAGATACGGCTGGCCGGTATACGACACAAGACAGTCAAGAAAAGGTCGACTCTAAAGCGTGGCATGGTTTCTTAGGATTGTTGAAAAAGTATAGAACGCAAAGACCAATTAATGGTGCGATTGTTACGATAAGTTTAGCCAGCGTGATGTCTCAGACTCGAACCGAGCGAAGTCTTCATGCTCGAGCAATTAAGTCGAGACTTCAAGAACTGAAAAACCAGTTAGGCATGCAGTTTCCGATTTACGTATTGCTCACCAAAATGGATTTAGTTGCCGGTTTCAATGAGTTTTTTGCCGATTTAAGTAAGGAAGAGCGAGAGGAATTATTTGGTTTCATGTTCCCTCGTGAAGTGGATGATGAAAGAGGCGTTATTTCTCTATTCAACAAAGAATTTCATGGCATGTTGGAGCGCCTTGATGCCCGTATGCTTAGAATACTTGAAACAGAGGACGATTTAGATAAACGCGCGCTTATCTTTGAATTTCCAAAGCAATTAAGAGTGCTACAAGCTAATCTTGACGAGTTTTTAGCTGAAATTTTTGCACAAAACAGTTTTGAAGAGCCTGCCTTGATTCGTGGTGTGTTTATGTTGAGTTCGGTTCAAGAAGGCTTACCAGTCGATAAGCTGATGAATGAATCAACCAATGGACTTGGGTTAAATCGTTTAGCTCTAGCAAAGAGTCAGACTGGTTCTCATAGTTATTTCGTAAAGAATCTTTTTGACAAGGTTATTTTCAAAGAGCAACTGTTAGGAACAGTTAATCGTCACTATCAAAAGCAGTCAGGTTGGATGCGTCGAGGTGTTTACATTGGATGTACAACGCTACTGCTAGGAGCTTCTGCGCTTTGGTTTATGAGTTATAAGTGGAACTCACAGTTAATTGTCGATACCAATGAACAAGTGAGCCATATTGATGCAATGATTGGCGCTCAAAGTTTAGATTTTGAAGCGGATATTGTTTCAGCTGTAGAAACATTAGATAGGTTGATGACGCTTCCTCTCGGAAAGCAAAGCGACTACGGTGATGCCGACTCTGTAAAGAGGTTTGGTCTCTATCAAGGAGACAAAGTGTCTCAGGCGGCAAACAATGCATATTCTGATGCTTTGACCCAATATTACGCCCCTCTGCTTCTTGATAGCTTGGTGTCAGAAATGGAGAGCAATCAACAGCATCGTGAGTATTTGTACGAAACGTTAAAAACGTATTTGATGTTATTCAATCCAGACAAATATCAACAAGATGAAGTGTTGGCTTGGTTTAACTTTTATTTCGAACGTCAATATCCGGGTGAGCTAAACGCAGACTTAAGAAGACGTTTGCTACAGCACACTCAATATTTATTAGGCAACGATGGACAAGGCTTTACTTACAACACTGCTGCCGTGACGAGTGCTCGAGAAGTGTTGACTCAAATGTCTCTACCTGAACGTGCTTATCAGCGAATGAAAATACAATTTTCTAAGAGTCATGTACCTTCATTTCGCTTGACTGATGTATTGGGACCTAAAGGGCTTGAGCAGTTCGAGCGAGCTAGTGGAAAACCGCTATCACAAGGCATTTCGGGTTTCTACACGTACAATGGTTTTCATAGCATTTTTCAGATTCAGATCAACCGTACAGTAAAAAGCCTAATGGAAGAGAACTGGGTTTATGGTGACGATCTTAAGGCCCATGAAATTGATCAAGATAGTGCCATCCAAGGCGTTCAGTCTCGATACTATCAAGATTATGTTAATGAATGGAAAACGTTGATCGAAGATATTCAATTGAAGCAGGCTCCGAGCCTAGAACTTGCGACAGAGCAAGCGAGGGTTTTATCTGGAGTTGAAAGACCAATCGAATCTTTGTTGAGAGCAATCCAAAAAGAGGTTGCTCTATCAAAAGTATCATTGTCAGAAAATCAAAAAGCCGCTTCTGAAGTTGCTGGTAAAGTTGCCAAAGTTAAGTTTTCAAATACGGCAGATAGACTAGACATGTATTTACCTGAAGAAAACGGTTTCAATGTTGCTCTGCCAGGTAAAGAAGTCGAATCGCATTTTTCAGAGATCTTACGCCTTGGTGAGCAAGACTTTGATGATATTCAACAAGCAATGGTTAACTTGCGTTCGTATTTAAGTGACTTATCAAGCTCTGGTAACAATCAGAAAATTGCCTACAAAAGTATTTTAGATGGAACCGTTACACAAGATGTCGCAGCTTCCTTTGCTCGTGCTAAAGAACTTTTGCCGAGACCATTTAATCAATGGCTAGGTGAGCTTTCTCAAGAGTCGGTCAAGTTTGCGGAGAGCGGTTCGAAGGATCATCTAAATCAACTTTGGGTAACACAAGTGGTGCGCCCTTATCAGCGGACTATTGCTGGCAGATATCCATTCGAGCCCAATGCGAGCAGAGAAGTCAGATTGAAAGACTTTAAGCGATTCTTTGGTTATGGAGGCACGCTTGACGCATTCTTCCAAGAATACCTCGAACCGTTTGTGGATACTTCGAAAAGTCGTTGGCGATTAGAAAAGGAAATTGGAGTTCGTCCAGAAACACTAATGGTCTTTCAAAGAGCGCAACGTATCAGGCAGTCTTTCTTTGAATCTGATAATTCCTTACGCGTAGAGTTTGGGATGAAGCCTGTTTATCTAGACCAGCACATTACTCGATTTGTCTTAGAGTTGGGTGGACAAGATTTGGTTTATAAGCATGGACCAGCAAGAGCTAAATCGTTGAGTTGGCCTGCCGGTCAAGATCAGACTCGAATTGTGTTCACACCACCTGAATCTAAACGCGAAATTGCGCATACCTATGAAGGTGAGTGGGGCATATTCAAGCTTTTGGATCAATCACTTAAAGCAAGGCCAGAATCGCGTAAAGACAATATAGTTATGATTGATTTAAAGGGAAATAAGGTGCAGCTAGAGCTTATTCCTTCTAGTGCCATTAATCCGTTTTGGTCAAATGAAATGGAGAGGTTCAGATGTCCACGAACCTTATAACATCAGGCTGGGGCTATATCGGTAAAATGCCTGCAAAAGGGGACTTTGTGAAAGATGGTTTATCACAAGATTTCTCGGAGCGTTGGCATGATTGGCAACAGGCGGTTATTGCAGTCAGCAGGGAACAACTGGGTGAAAGCTGGAATGAGCACTTTTTAACGGCTCCTGTGTGGCACTTTGCTTTGGATATTAGCTATTTAGAAGACTCAACCTACATTGGTAGCATGATTCCTAGTGTTGATGCATGCGGTAGATACTTTTTCTTTACTATAGCTCGTGCCGTAAAAGGTGAAGCTGCGCAATATTGGGGTGACAGAGCTTGGACAGAGGACAGTGCCGCTCTTGCTCTTTCAGTACTTGAGGACGACTTTGTCTTTGATGTTTGGCATAAGAGTACTCAAGAAAAAAATGACCTCGTTGCGAATGTAACAAGTGAAGTTAGGCCTCTAGAGTTTCTTTATCAAAGCCAAATATCTACAGTTTTTCATGATCACGGCAATACTGATCAAAATACGCTTTTGAATTACCTCATTAAAGAAAGATTGAGTAAACCATGTTTTTGGTGGACTGAAGGTTCAACGAAGGTTGAACCATGCATGTTCATTACTAGTGGATTTCCTTCAATTGGTCAGTTTTCAGCCATGCTTGATGGCGGCTGGAAAAAGTGGAATTGGTAGGATAGAAGAATGAATTGGAACTATTTTACCTTTGCTAAATCGCACGCAGGAAAAGTACGCCCTTATAACGAGGATGCTCTGTTGGATATGACAGAGCAGCATATTTGGGTGGTTGCCGATGGAATGGGTGGACACAGTGCTGGCGATATAGCAAGCCAGATGCTAGTGGATAGAGTCGCGCGCCACATGCAGGATGTCTCCAATACTAATATCGATGATATCCGAAGAGTGGTTCAAGAAGCGAACTTAGAAATTTACCAATACGCACAAAATCACTTAGACGGTAAAACGATGGGAACAACACTTGTTTTGTTGTTTATTCAGGATGGGTATTACCACTGTCTTTGGGTGGGGGATAGCCGAATTTACCAGCTTAGAAGTGGTAATTTTGTCCAAAAAACACGTGATCATAGTCAAGTCATGGACTTAGTGGATCAGGGCTTATTGGCATTTGAAGATGCCGAATCTCACCCTCTTGCAAATGTTATTACCAGAGCTGTTGGGGTCGACGAAAGTGTCACTATTGATCAAGTTTCAGGGCAGTTGGCTGACGGCGATCAGTTTCTACTCTGTAGCGATGGACTCTCTAAGGAACTTACGAGTGATGAAATTCATCGGACATTGTATGCAGACTCAGTCAACCAAGCTGGATTAGCGCTCATGCATTCGGCTTTGGTTCGGGGCGCAAGTGATAACGTAACTTGTGCTTTGATCAAAGTTCGCCAAGCGCAAACGGAGTGCGAAACAGTAGCTAGAGAAGACGCGACAATACCTGTCTTTCTAAGAGGGAGAGCTTATGAGTAATGAAATGTTTGATTGGTATGAACAAGCGTTGGCTCCTATATCTCAAGAAAATCCTACAGGTGTTGATCCTAGAGAGGATGTATCACCACAGTCTGCTTACTATCGGTTGAAAGATCAGCGTATGGCCGCCCGCAACGCTGAACGTAATGCTCTTATAGAAGAAGAAAGTATCTATACCCACAGTAATTTATGGCGAGTATTTATTGAAGATGTCCCAGAAATACTCACGAATCAGTCTAAAGATTTGGAATTTGTTGCCTGGCTTATAGAAGCCCTAACTCGATTGTATGGTTTTCGTGGTATGGGCGTTGGCTACAAACTCGCAACCAGTTTAATTGAGAACTTTTGGGATGATCTGTACCCAATGCCTGATGAAGATGGTATTGAGACAAGAATATCGGCGATTATTGGCCTCAATGGTATCGATAGTGAAGGAACACTTATTTTTCCAATTGCTTGTATACCATTGACTGACTTAGGCGTGGAGCAAGCTTATGCCTATTGGGAATATCAGCAAGCTATAGAGCTTGAGCGCTTAGACGAAGATAAGCGCCGAAATCGAGTCGAGCTTGGGGCTGTTGAGCTATCTGAAATTATAACTACGGTTAAGTCGACTTCTGATACGTTTTATCGAGAATTAATCACGGATTTGGAGTTCGCTACGGAATCATTTAATGAATTCAGTCAGCGATTAGATGAAGCGGTCGGTGATGTGACTCCTAGTTCTTATATATCAAAAAGACTTGAATCAATACACTCGGCATTAAGGCACCTTCTTGGAGATCGTTTTAATCAACCACAAGCAGTGATTGAAGAGCTAGAGGATCTTGATGAATCTTCTTCTGAACAACCGTTAAGTTCACAAAGTTGTGATGCATTATTAGCGACAAACATGAAATCACGAGAGCAGGCAATTAGACAATTGCAGCAAGTAGCTGATTTCTTCCGAGAGAGTGAACCTCACTCACCAGTTTCTTACTCCATCGAACAGATCATTCGTTGGTGTGGGATGCCTCTGCCGGAGTTACTGGCGGAACTTATCTCCGACGGGGATGCAAAGAAAAGCTACTTCCGTTTGGTTGGCATAGCAGAACAAAATGAAAATTAATAAAGGGAGAATGGTATGACGAGTATCCACTCGAAACTATCACGAGTACGGAAGCCTCGTGTCCACATTACCTATGATGTTGAAACTGAAGGTACAACTCTTAAGAAAGAACTGCCTTTTGTTGTAGGTGTAATGGGTGATTTCGCTGGTCAAAACACAGAAGCGTTGAAGCCATTAAAAGACCGCCGTTTTATTCAGATCGATCGAGATAACTTTGACGATGTACTCAAAAAAATGAATCCATCGGTGAAGTTTAAAGTTGCGAATAAGCTTGCGAATGACGATTCACAGTTTGAGGTCGATTTAAACTTTAAATCAATGCAAGACTTTGAGCCTGCTGCGATCGTAAATCAAGTTGATCCACTACGCCAATTGATGGAAACGCGTAATAAACTGCGTGATTTGATGACAAAAGTTGACCGCTCAGAAGAGCTTGAAAATATCCTAGAGGATGTTTTGAACAATACGGACAATCTGGCAAGACTTGCAGGCGAGTTAGATCTTGACAAGAAAGCGAAGTCAGACAGTACTGAAGGAGCGGAATAATGACGACTGAAGCTGAAAAACAGTTAGATCCAACAGTTAATGAACAGACAACTTCATTCTTAGATCAAGCTATTGGTGCGACTAAGCAGACCGAAGCTTCTCGTGCTGAGGAGCTGATTAAAACGCTCGCTGAAGAAGCAATGAAAGGGACAGTTACTTGGAACAAAAACCTAACAGTAACTTTTCGTGAAGCGATTAATTTGCTCGATAGGCAGATTTCTGATCAGTTGTCTGAAGTAATGCATCACCCAGAATTACAGAAACTCGAAGGTTCTTGGCGCGGCTTAAATTATCTAGTGATGAATTCAGAGACCAGCTCTACTCTGAAAGTTCGCATGATGAGCATGACCAAGAAAGAGCTACATAAAGACTTGAGCAAAGCTGTTGAGTTTGATCAAAGCCAGATCTTTAAAAAGGTTTACGAGTCTGAGTTTGGTAGTGCTGGTGGTGAACCGTATGGTGCATTGATTGGAGACTATGAGTTTACCAACCACCCAGAAGATATTGAGTCGTTACGCCTAATGTCAAATGTAGCGGCTTCTGGCTTCTCTCCATTCTTGTCCGCAGCTTCACCAGCACTATTCGGCTTTGATGAGTGGACTGAGTTGTCAAAACCACGCGACCTAGATAAGGTATTTGAATCACTAGAATACGCCCAATGGCGTTCGTTCCGCGAGAGTGCCGATTCGCGCTTCGTTAGTCTGACGATGCCAAAAGTCCTTGCTCGTTTGCCATACGGACAAGCTACCGCTCCAGTCGAAGAGTTTGGGTTTGAAGAGTTCGAAGTAGATCCTGTTTCAGGTATTGCTGTTAACGCTGAACATAACGACTACTGTTGGATGAACTCTTCGTATGTTCTTGGTGTTAAGTTAACCGACGCATTTTCAAAATATGGATTTTGTACTGCCATCCGTGGTGCAGAAGGCGGCGGTCGAGTGGATAACTTGCCAACGCATTTCTTCATGAGTGATGATGGCGACCCTGATATGAAGTGCCCAACAGAGATTGGTATTACCGACAGACGTGAGGCGGAGCTTGGTAAGCTTGGTTTCTTACCGCTTTGTCACTACAAAAACACCAACTATGCAGTGTTCTTTGGTGCGCAAACCTGTCAAAAACCAGCGAACCATGAATCCCCTGAAGCAACGGCCAATGCGGCCATTTCTGCCCGCCTACCTTATATGATGGCAACATCTCGTTTTGCGCATTATTTGAAAGTAATGGCTCGAGATAAAATTGGTAGCTTTATGGAAGCAGAAGACGTTGAGTCTTGGCTGAACCGCTGGATCCTAGGTTACGTCAATGCTTCTGAAGGCGGTGGTCAAGAGATCAGAGCGAAATACCCTCTAGCAGACGCTCGTGTTCAGGTTAAGGAAATTCCTGGCGCACCTGGTTCTTACAATGCCGTAGCATGGCTGAAGCCTTGGTTACAAATGGAAGAACTGACCACATCTTTGCGACTTGTGGCAAAGATCCCTCAGTCAGGTGGATAAGAAATGAATTGGCTGGTCGAAAGGCCAGCCATGACCAATCTTTATGTTCTAGATGGAATTAGCAGTGTCACTTAACTTTCGCGACCCTAGCAAGCTAAAACATGAGTTCAGTACCGGAGGCTATGCTGAACTTGATAGCCCGTGGTTGACTCGATTCAATGAATCTTCTGATCTTGTAGCGTCAGCGCGAATTTGGCTAGAAGGTACACGTTCAAGAGATTTGGACAGCTTTCGTCATAGTGTGATGAACACAATTAACCGCATTGATGAGCTATTAGAATCTCAACTAAATGAAATATTACATCATCCTGAGTTTCAACAGCTCGAAAGGGGGTGGGTTGGAGTTAGGTATTTATGTGAACAGGTTGATTCTCGTTCATCGGACTCTGTAAAAGTTAAGGTTTTAACGGCGACATGGAATGAAATCAGTAAAGATGCTTTAAAAGCCATCGAGTTTGACCAATCAGCACTATTTAAGTTGCTCTATCAAAATGAATATGGCATGGCAGGGGGAGAACCCTTTGGTGTGGTGGTTGGAGATTATCAGCTTCGCTGTGATCCTAGTAAAAATTATTTTGATAGAGATCTGTCTGTGTTGAGTAAGATCTCTCAGTCTGCAGCTGCAGCATTCAGCCCATTTATCATGTCTGCATCGCCAGAGATGTTTGGTGTTGATAGTTTCGCTCAACTCTCTGCGATAAGAGATATAGCAGCCCAATTTGAACAGGAAGATTATGCAAAGTGGCGTAGTTTGAGAGATAACGATGACGCTAAATTTATTGGTTTGACTGCACCTAACGTCTTGTTCCGTCAGCCATACAAAAGTGATGGCTCGCGGAATGATAAATTCAATTTTCAAGAACACATCTACGACTCCAACCGAGATTTGCTATGGGGGAGTAGTGCGTACTGTTTTGCTGCCGTATCAATTAGAGCATTTCAGGAACATGGTTGGTTCACGCATATGCGAGGGATTAAACAAGGCGATTACAGTCAGGGCATTATCGTCGCTCCTACAAGGAGCAAGATGCGTGTTAACGGCAAGAATGATCGTGAAAGATGTCCGTTAAACTTGAAAATCTCTGAGAGAAAAGAACAAGAATTGTCTGAGTGCGGTTTTATTTCTATTTCTCCAATACCTGAGACTGATATGGTAGGGATGACCTCGAATGTATCTCTCTACAAGCCCAAACAATACGCAGAAAAGCATATTTCAACGAATGCAAAACTGACATCGATGTTGCAATACACATTGTGTGTATCGCGAGTCGCACATTATCTCAAGGTTATGGGGCGTGACAAAATTGGTGGGTATCAAGATGCAGAAAGCCTAGAGCGTGACTTTCAACGCTGGTTACATCAGTACACTACCGCATCAGATGAAGCGTCTGATGAGCTTCGAGCTAAATATCCCCTAAATGAAGCGAAAATTACAGTTCGAGAGAAAAGAGAAACTCCTGGACATTATTACTCAGTTATCCATTTGCGACCGCATTTTCAACTCGATCAAATGGTATCTAGCATTAAATTAATTACCGAATTATCACCAGAGCACATGGTGTAAGGAAATAACAATGACTCAATGGAAAAATGCTTTGTCCCAAGGCCTATTGCAACACGCTCTAGAGCAATTAACTGATGAAATTAAAGCAACACCTAAAGATGCGAGCTTGAGAAGTTCCTTCATTGAGCTTCTTTGCATTGATGGGGACTTCGAGCGTGCGGACGCTCAGCTCATGCAATCGATTAAATTGTTTCCTGAGTATCTGCCTGGTGCAAGTCAGCTACGACATTTAGTGAAAGCAGCTCAAGCTAGAAAGGATTTTATCAATGGTGCGGCTAGTGCCAAAGTAATAGGTGATGAGGAATTAACTAAAGAGCTTGTTCGATTTAATCTTGCTCTCGGAAATCAAGAGTACGAAGAAGCGTCACGTCTATCGCATCGCATTGAAGAGCATCGTACTATTAAAGGGTTTAACGTAAACGGCACAAACTACGAAGATGCTAGAGATATTGATGATCGTTTAGGTGGTTACATTGAACTGTTTTCTACAGCAGGTAACTATTTTCTTGTACCCATATCGAGCATCCATACGCTAGAAGTTAAAGCACCTACTTCATTGTTAGAGAGTATTTGGCGACCTGTCGAGTTTGATATCGATGGACTTGGTGAAGGCGAAGGCCATATGCCGTTGACATATGTTGACTCAGAGACCGATGCGCAAAAGTTAGGTCGAGAAACGGATTGGAAGCAGATTGGTGAGCAAGAATCTTTTGTTGGCTTGGGTCAAAAATGTTGGTTAGTCGGTGATTCGGCGCTTCCAATCTGTGATTTGACTACATTATTAGAACAGAAACAAATAGCGTAGAAATATCATGTCTTTAACCGTTTCTCTGCTCGACAAATTGATAGATAGTGATCCTCTCACTCGAGATGAGAAAGACTTCCCTGCAAGCCAGCAACAGATGTTGAGCAGCTTACTTAGAGATCTAGAGTCGATGCTGAATAGTCGTATTGGATGGAAAAACATTCCTGATGATCTTTTAGAGGTTCGTTATTCAATATTGAATTATGGGCTGCCAGATTTTTCCTCAATGCCCTATAGCAGCCAAGAAGGGCAGAATCAGCTTTGCGACATCGTTCATGATGCAATTAAAGAGTTTGAGCCGAGGTTAAGGAACCCTCATGTCCAGATTTCAGACGAGAAAAACGCTATTGATAGGGTATTGAGGTTACAGATAAATGCCACTTGCTTAATTGATAACAGTATTCATGAAGTGCGATTCAATTCTGAAGTAGAGCCGGTAAATTTAGGTATGAAACTGAGTAGAGCAAAATGAGTGAAGAGTTTCTCAAGTACTATAATCGCGAGTTAGCTTATTTGCGTCACAAAGGGCAAGAGTTTGGTGAGCAGTATCCCAAGATTGCCGCGAGACTTCGTATTAGTGAGGAACAGGTTGACGATCCACACGTAGAAAGATTGTTAGAAGGCTGCGCATTTCTAACAGCAAGGATTAGACAAAGCTTAGACAATAGTTACCCTCAGTTTACAGAGTCTTTGATGGGACAGTTATATCCGGATTTTCACGCCCCAATCCCGTCAATGTCAGTCATTAAAATGAGCTGTTCTAACTCCACTTCCTCTTATTTTGATGTAGAAGAAGGCGAGCGAGTTGTTATCGGTGCTACTGGATATCATGAATGCGAGTTTAGAACTTGTTATCCGGTCAGAATGTATCCTGTTGATGTGACCTCTGGCGTTTTTAAAAATGCGCCTTTCAAGCCAGTTGGCTCACGATGGGAAAGCAATGCTCATTCAGTTTTGAAAGTACAGCTCACGGCTCAAGATGAAGAGACTCCTCTTGGTGAAATGGGGATAGAACGGCTGCGCTTCTATTTAAACGGTCAATCTCAATTGACTTTTAAGCTCTACCAAATGCTGTTTCAAAACCTAATTGGTTTATCTGTTGTTGTGGATGGCAAAGAAGTTCGTCCTTTAACCAAAAGACATCTTTCTGAAGTAGGATTTTCAGAAGATGAGAAAGTTGTGCCATACAGTAAAAGAAGCTTTTCAGGAGCAAGATTACTTGTTGAGTATTTGCACTTTCCTGAGAAGTTTATGTTCTTTGATATCACCGAACTTGGATTATCTGAGCTAGATCTTGGAGAGCAAGTCGAACTGTATTTTTACTTTGATACCAACGATGACTGGCTTCCAAAGCAAGTGGACGAAGAAAGCTTAATGGTAGGTTGTGTGCCTGTAATCAACTTATTTAAAAGTATTATGGAGCCTAAGCGTATTCTACCAACTGAATACGATTACCACTTGTCTCCGCAATACCAAGAATCTGAAAGTAATGAGGTTGTCTCAATTTCTGACGTAACGTTGAGAAACTGGAACAAAACGTACCACAATTTGCCATGTTATCACGCTGGTGAGCACACGCATTATACAAACACTAGTGAGATTTATTGGTTGATGAGACGTGAGGATAAGAACTGGGCTGGTGGGTATGATGAGCCAGGTAGAGAAACTTACATTTCTTTTGTTGATAAAAAACATCAATTGTTCAGCCCGGATAGCCGGGAAAACTGGTTAATGTACGTGGAAGCTGAGTGCTGTAACCGCAACTTAGCGCAGAAACTTCCATTTGGAGGTGGGCTGCCGCAAGTATCTTTACCGGAGGTAAATGACAATTTCGAATCTGTTCGTTGTTTAGTTTCTTTATCAGAAACTATTCGGCCAGAAATGGATGAAAGCACACGATGGCAGTTAACTAAGCTTTTAACTTTAAACCATTTTACCGAGGAAGATGGTTTAGCAACTTTGAAGCAGACCCTTAATCTCTATGCATTTTCTGGGACAGCAGAAACGAAAGCGGTAATCGATGCTTTAACTAAGTTAGAGTTTGAGCCTACTACAGGAAGAATTAGTCAGAAAGGCAAAGTTGGATTTGCGCACGGTATAAAAATTATTTTGACGGTTTCTGATCAAATTTTACCTAAAGAGCAGATCTTTCTCTTAGGTAGTGTTTTATCTGTTTACTTCTCGCAATATGCTGAAATTAACATTTTTACGCAGTTAGAAATAAGAATTAAGTCCACGGGAAAGTCTTTCCACCTATGGCCCGCATTAACTGGCGATAAGGTGTTGCTATGAGCGCGGAACAATTTTATCGAGAATTAAAGCAACATCCATTGTTTGAAGCGATTCATCTTATTGAACACGAAGTTCTGCAAGCAGAGGCGCAAATAGGAACAGATGCGTTACCGAAGCATGAAAAGCTAAACTTAAAGGTTAATCCATCATTAGGTTTTGAAAATGCTCAGCTTTGTGAACTGAAAAATATAGATGACAGCAAGTTAGAGATTGAGACCAATTTAATAGGCCTAACGGGTGAGCAAGGTGTGCTTCCCCAGCACTATAGTGAATTAGCTTTACATCGCCAAAAAGAAGGCGATACGGCTATGGTGGACTTCTACGATATTTTCAATCATCGCTTATTATCTCTTTATTATCGATGTTGGCAACTGAGTCAGCTGACTGTTCAGTCTCGTGCGCATGCGCAGGGCGCGCGTTCGCCGTTAGAAAGCTGTAAATCGGCATTAACTGGGAAAGGGAGTTCACTGTCCCGGCACTATGGTGGTGTGTTTGCTTCACCAGTGAGAAGTAAAGGTGGACTGAAAAGTATTCTTGAATGTTTATCTGGATGCCAAGTAAAAGTTCATGAATTTCAAGGACAATGGTTACACCTTACGAAAGAAGAGCAAACACGCCTTGCATCCCGAACTATGCCTGAAGGGCAGTTTGCTCAACTTGGTTTAGGAGCGTCTTTGGGTTCGAAAGCATGGAACATCAACGCGGGGACAACAATAGAATTTCTGCCAAAAGATAAACAGCTAGTTAGTAAATTGCTTCCTAACCAACCCAATATAGCAATCATTAAGAACGCTGCTTATGAGTTGATTGGAAAACATAAACAACTGAAGTGGCAGCTCACCACCAAACATAGTTTGCTACCACAAGCTTGTTTATCGAAACAGCAGGGGCAGTTAGGTATTGGTTCTGTGCTTAAAAAACACGAACGTACAAAAGATCGAACTATAACAATTACTATTTAAAGGAAATGTAATGGCTTCACTCTCACTTTCAGCGTTGGTCGAAAGATTGTCTCCTCAGGCTAAGGAAACACTTGAACAGGCAGCTGCGATGGCAAGCTCCCGAACTCATCACAGTATTGAAATGTCTCACTGGTTAATGATGATTATCCGCCATCCTGACGATATTTACTCTGAAGTTTTTGACGAATTTGATGTCGATAAAATCAAGGTTGAAACCGATATTCAAAAGGCATTAGAAAAATACAAAACAGGATGCCAGTCGGTGCCTGGGCTATCAGCTCATACGGTGACTGTTATGCAAAATGCCTTGTTGTCTGCAACCATTGAATTCAATCAAGAACAGTTGGGGTGCATCCATCTTTTATTTGCCTACTTGTCTGATGATACGTTAGTCAACATGGCTGGTTCGATTAGTCCTGAACTAAACAAGATAGAACCATCTCGCTTATTGAACTTTAAAGAAAGTAATGCGCCTCAATCAAGATCGAATGACTTAGCGCAGTCAAACGCGAATTCCGCCTTGAATCAATTTACAACAGACCTTACTGAGCAAGCTAGGGAAGGTAAAATAGATCCGGTGATTGGTAGAGATAATGAAATTCGCCTAATGATCGATATTTTATTAAGACGCCGACAAAACAACCCGATTCTTACGGGAGAAGCTGGTGTTGGAAAAACAGCCGTTGTTGAAGGTTTGGCGCAAAAGATCATTGATGGCGATGTACCTCCCGCTCTGCAAAATGTGGCAATTAAGTCTCTGGATTTGGCGTTACTGCAAGCCGGCGCAGGCATGAAAGGTGAGTTTGAAAACAGGCTTAAGAACCTTGTTAAGGAAGTAAACGACGCTCCACAGCCTATTATATTGTTCATTGATGAAGCTCATGGCCTAATTGGCGGTGGTGGGCAAGCGGGCCAAGGTGATGCGGCGAATATTCTGAAGCCAGCATTAGCGAGAGGTGAACTCAGAACGATCGCAGCAACAACGTGGGCAGAGTATAAAAAGTATTTTGAAAAAGATGCAGCTTTAACTAGGCGTTTTCAAGTCGTAAAGGTTGATGAGCCTGCCCCTGAACTCGCGATCGAAATGTTACGAGGCTTACTTGATGTAATGGCACAACACCACGATGTTCATATCACTAACCAAGCTCTCAATGCAGCGGTCCAACTGTCAGCTCGATACATTAATGGTCGTCAACTGCCAGATAAAGCGGTTTCTGTTTTGGATACGGCCTGTTCTCGAGTTGCGTTAAGTCAGTCATCTACACCGGGAGGCCTAGATGCGAAAAGAAACAAACTTAAAGCAAAGCAAGCTGAGTATGAGCATCTTAGCCAAGAGAGTCGGCTAGGAGCATCTCTTGATGTGCAGCTGCAAGGTGTCCGAAAAGAGATTGATGCGCTATCTAATGACATTATTGAATTAGAAGTACTTTGGGAAAAAGAAAAAGAATGGGTAAATGAAGCTAAGTCACTTAGAACCCAAATAATCCAGGAGGGTTCTGAAACTGCTAGAGACAAGTTACAAGAGCTTGAAAATAACCTTTCCGCTAACTCACAGCCCTTAGTTTTTTCGCATGTAAATGAAGCGCTAATCGCAGAAGTTATTTCGGATTGGACCGGTATACCGCTAGGTAAACTTCAGGATGATGAAATCCAAGCAGTATTGGGTTTGAAAGAAAGTTTGTGTAAGCGAGTTGTCGGGCAGGATCACGCTTTAGAGCTCATGTCTGAAGTGATAAAAACCGCGAGTGCGCAGCTCACGGATGAGACACGACCAAATGGTGTATTTCTCCTAACCGGACCAAGCGGAGTGGGTAAAACCGAATCGGCTTTGGCGATTGCAGAGAAAGTCTATGGTAGTGAAGAAAATGTCACGACTATCAATATGTCGGAATTTAAGGAAGAGCATAAAGTCTCATTGCTATTAGGTTCTCCTCCTGGTTATGTCGGTTATGGAGAAGGAGGTGTACTGACTGAAGCTGTTAGACGTAAACCTTATAGTGTAATTCTCCTCGATGAAATGGAAAAAGCGCACCCTGGTGTTCAAGATATTTTTTATCAGGTGTTTGATAAAGGCTCAATTAAAGACGGTGAAGGTCGAGATATAGACTTTAAAAACACTATTATTATTATGACCGCGAACACAGGGACCGAAACGACGATGTCTTTGTATTCTGATCCTGATTTATCTCCTGAGCCGTCAGCACTAAAAGATGCTTTACGCGATGATTTGTTGGTCGACTTTAAACCTGCATTTTTAGGGCGTGTGAACGTATTACCTTATTTGCCTCTATCAAGAAAAGTATTGATAGAAATAACAAAATTAAAGTTGGATAAAATTACGACTCGTATTCGTAAGCACTATAACGCTGACCTGTTTTTTGATGAGGAACTAATTAATGATATTGTAGACAATAGCAATGAGTCTGGCAGTGGTGCGCGTGTGGTACAAACAACCATAGAAAATACATTGCTTCCGAAGATTTCTCATGAAATATTGCATGCAATTCTTAATGATAAGACGTTTGATGAAATTATTGTTAAAGGTACAACTAGTGGACTTGATGTCTCAATAGTTTAACATCCTTTACACTCTCAATAATAATTGGGAGTTGGTTCATATTAACTATTATTTTTTATAAAAAACGCTTAAATTAAATCTTATTTAAAGATATAACAGGGCGTATTTAAAATGAAGTTTTTGATACATTAATCACTAATTATCACCAAACGTCAGATAATTAAATTACTACGATATATGTCAATTAATAATGCTATAGGAGATTAGCATGCAGTCTAATACGTATCTTAAATACGCAGATATTAAGGGTGAGGCAACAGCCGAGCAATACAAAGATTTGATTACACTACTATCTGTAGATTGGAGTGTAGGTCGTGAGATCTCATCATACACTGGTACAGCGATGGACCGTGAAGCGAGCGCTACTCGTCTATATGATTTGACTATCACTAAACTTCAAGACCGTTCTTCTCCTGACTTATTTAAAGAAGCGACGATTGGTAAAGGTAAACCAGCGGTTTTCCATATTACTAAGCAGGGTGAGAAGGTTGAAGAGATCATGAAGATCGAACTGACTGATGCGATGATTTCTAACTACTCAGTTTCTATCCAAGACGATCGTCCAGTTGAAACTATCACAATTTCTTACACAGAAATGATGATGACAGTGACTCCTACTGACGATAAGAACAACACTTCTGCTCCATTGGTATACGGCTACAGCGGTGTTAAAGGTCAACAAATGTAATTTTCATGCGGGGGAGTATTCCTCCGCATTTTTTTGAAAGAAGTATTTAATGAAAAGAGCAACTCAAGATAACAATTTCATCCGAATTTCTTCCCCATTCGGTAAAGATGCCATCATACTAAACTCGTTTGAGTATAAAGAAGAGATCTCAGAACTTTTTTCATTGCGTGCTAAAGCTTACTTTAATGATCAACGAAGTGAGTTAAACGAAATTATTGGTAAGGAAGTTACCATTACCCTTGAAAATAATGAGGATGTTTCTTCAAATCCTCGTTATATGCATGGTTACGTTTCTGCTGCAAGATTAGAAGGGAAAAGGGTTTCTAATACACATAAAGGCGAAAATTATAAAAACATAGAATTATTAATAGAGCCTAAATTACGTTTCGCTGAATATCGAAAAAATTGCAGAATATTTCAGCATAAAGATATAAAGGAAATTATCTCTGAAGTACTATCGGAGCATAGTGTTGCCTTTAGTTTTGAGCTAACCAAGTCCTATCCTAAATACACGTACAAAGTACAATATGAAGAATCAGATCTTGAATTTGTTCGACGTCTGTTATCGGAAGAGGGGCTATCATTTTGTTTTACACATACTAAGTCTGCCCATACGCTCAATATTTTTGATGACATCAGTTTTTATAAGCCGGGTACTGAGTTTTTAGTCGATTTTGATACAGGTACGGCGAAATCTAGCCACATTTCTTCTTGGCATGAAACGCAAATTCTGACTACTAAAGCGAGTCAAAAGTCAGGCTATAACATGCTCAAGCCTTCTTCGAATCCTAAAAATACTGCAAAGGGTGAAAGTGATTTTTTTACAGTACCTGGAAGCGAGTATTTTGAATACATGGGTGAAATGGAGAGCAATGATCAATACGCACTGAGAAACACGCATGCAATAGAAGCACTACAGCAAAATGCATATTTGTGTCGTGGCGAGGCTACGTGCAGAACATTCAGTGTGGGCAAGTGCTTCAAGTTTAAAAAGCATGAAGATAAATCTCGAGTCGGCAAAGAATATGTACTGTCTTCTGTTTTTTTGTCTGCTGCTGTTTATAACCAGACTGGTCAAGGTGGGACCGGTGCGCAAGGTGTCAAAGTCTCGTTTAGTTGTGTTGACTCAAAGACAATCCTGCGTCCTTCAGTTAACTACCCGAAACCTCAGATGAAAGGTTTGCAAACCGCAGTAGTTACGGGGAACAAAGATGGTGAAATTTACATAGACAAACATGGCCGTATCAAAGTTCAGTTTCACTGGGACCGTGTTGGTAAATACGATGTAAATAGTTCATGTTGGATTCGTGTTGCGCAAAATATCGCAGGTAACGGATGGGGGTCGGTGTTTCACCCTAGAGTCGGACAAGAGGTCATCGTCGAGTTTGTCAACGGAGACCCTGATCAACCAATCGTTACGGGGTCACTATATAACGGTAGTCAACTCCCTCCTTACGCTTTACCAGAGCAAAGTTCTCAGAGTGGTTATAAATCACGCTCTGTACAAAAAGGTACATCCAATTTTAATGAGTTGCGCTTCGATGATAAGCCTGGTGAAGAGCACATTTATCTTCATGCTGAAAAACTGTTCCAAATGCTAGTTGAAGACTGTGTTGATATCGCCGTTGAAAACAGTAAAACCGAAAAAGTGACCAATGATGTTAATCAAGAGGTTGGTCAGAACGCGAGCTTGAAAGTAGGTAAAAACTTTTCGAATGAAACGGGTGAAGTACTGTCTTTTAATGCAGGAAAGAGCGTCGAGATCAAAGTAGGTGGTGCTTCTATTCAGATGTCTAGCTCTGGAGAAATCAATATCAAAGGTAATAAAATATCCATTAACGGCTCAGCTATTGCTCTTAAAGCTGGGCAAATTTCATTGAACTAAGGTGATTTAAAGTGGGTAAACCAGCCGCAATTTTGGGCAGCTTTCATCTTTGCCCTAAAAAAACAGGAAAGATACCGCATGTCGGTGGTCCCGTCGTTGTTGGTTCACCAAACGTAACGATTGGCGGGATACCTGCGGCAAGACAAGGCGACAAGCTTATTTGTATCGGTCCTCCGGATAGTATCTCAGCAGGTTCTTCTAGCGTAACAATCAACGGTAAACCAGCCGCGAGAGTCGGCGATTCAACGTCTCATGGTGGCAAAATTCTATCTGGTATGCCTACGGTTTTAATCGGAGGCTAGATGCCACTCGCATTTCAAACGCATCTTCTATCCTTTAATGGCCGTTCACACACCGTTCGCGAGATAGCTGATGATTCTTTTAGATTGTCCGAGGAAATCCGACCCCCTGACTTTGCTCAATCAATAGATGAGCATATATTAAGCCTCGTGCGCTCTGAGCGCGAGAGTCTTGAGCAAGCTGATATCAAGGGGAATCTCTGTGTTCTTTTACCATCTTCGGTGGACAAAAGTTTGCTTAAAGCATTGATAAGCGAGCTTTCTATTTTCGTTGACCAAACTGTCAATACTGAAATTTACTTTTATCCTTATGGCCAAGCTGCATTTTTGATGGCACTAAATCGGATAAATCGTGAAGTTAATGAAACGCAAGCGACTTGGATACTGGCTATAGAGGTTACGAGTGATGTAGAAGGGCATGTCAAACCTCAAAGCTCTATCATTTTAACCAAGTGTTTTTTTCGACATTCAGGTCTTGTGCCTGATGTTGTTCGAATTGATTTAGATGCCAAACAACAACGCATCGCCGTGGACAAGGTGTTTAAGCAATTAGGAGTAAGTTGTGAACATCCACTCAGTCAATTGTATTTATCCGTTAATAAGGAAGAACCGCAATGGTTAAACTCAATGCAATTCTTGTCTCCGTGGGTGACCGAGCAAACTCAGTATCAATTTGTTGATATCAAACTTGGCGGATTGGGTGCATGTGGCGGCGTTTTAAAAGCGTTAGTGATTGATGAGCTTCAAAGAAGCAGCCCCTGCCCAGACTTTCACGTGTTGCAAGCGGACATCGAGTCAGATGGCTATGCAGTAGGAGTAATATACAATTGGCGTAGTGAATAGGTCTGGCTATTGCTTTTCCTTCTAGTAGTAGTTGAGGTTTTAGTGATGCAAATGTTATGGGGGATTGACTCGAAACTGGCCCTTTAATGATGTTTGGACAATGACTAGGCGCAGCTTGCTTTTCAAAATAGCTTTGCTCACCGCGTTTTTACAGTGTTCTTCTCGCTTTCTGATTAAATAGCCAGCCATAGAACACAAACCACATGAAAAGCTGTTCGACTCAAGATATCCTTACCGAAATAAAATAACTTGAGTTTTGGCTTGTTCGAGATCCCACCCGTGACGCATTCCTTTTTATAAACGGTACATGGACTCTGACAGAAGCAAGCCTACTCATAGAATTGGCGGAAAGTGAATTCGAATGAAGTTTATCCACACCTCAGATTGGCATCTTGGTCGACAATTCCACAACGTATCACTACTCGAAGATCAACAAGCAGTACTCGAACAACTGATTAACTATATTGAACGCAACCCCGTCGATGCAGTTGTAGTGGCGGGAGATATCTATGACCGTTCGGTGCCACCAACGGTTGCAATAGAACTGTTAAATCGAGTCGTGAAACGCATTTGTACCGAGTTAGAAACACCAATGATATTGATATCTGGCAACCATGATGGTGCAGAAAGGTTAGGTTTCGGCTCAGAGCAAATGAAAAATGCAGGTCTCCATATTGTTAGCAACTTTGAAGAGATGCTCACTCCCATCATCATAAAAACGGACTCTGCGGACGAGGTCGCGTTTTATGGTATGCCTTATAACGACCCTGAACAGGTCAGGTTTGCCTACAAAGCCTCGGTATCCACTCATGATGAGGCTCATCAATTGCTTGTTGAGCAAATTAAAGAGCGCTTTATCTCTAAGCAAAAGCGCGTGCTCGTGAGTCACTGCTTTGTTGATGGGGCTATCGAGTCAGACTCTGAACGACCATTATCTATTGGTGGTTCTGATCGCGTGAGTCATGAACACTTCTTAGATTTTGACTACGTCGCACTTGGTCATTTGCATCAGCCTCAAAAGAAAGGCGCAGAGCATATCCGTTACTCTGGCTCTCTCATGAAGTATAGCTTTGGTGAACAGAACCAGAGAAAAGGTTTCACGTTAGTTGAACTGGACAAGAAAGGATTCGTTTCTGCAAAGCATATTGATCTTACGGCTCCTCATGAAATGCGTATTGTAGAGGGCGAGCTGGATAAAGTTATTGAGCAAGGGAAAACAGACCCCAAGAATGAAGATTATTTGTTAGTTCGTTTGATGGATAAACATGCGATTTTAAACCCAATGGAAAAACTTCGTTCAGTGTATCCAAACGTTTTACACCTTGAGAAACCTGGCATGTTAATTGGGGTAGAGCAGGAAATGGCGCAAGCAAAGTTGGCGCGAAGCGAAATTGATATGTTCCGAGATTTTTTTATTGAGGCGCAAGATAGCCAGTTGTCTAAAGAGCAAGAGCAAGCTGTTACTGACATTATTAAGCAATTATCACAGCAATAGGGACCAAAGATGAAACCAATTAAACTAACCATGCAAGCCTTTGGTCCGTTTGCAAAAACTGAAATCATTCATTTTGAGAAGCTTGGCAGTAACCCTCTATTTTTGATTAATGGTCCTACAGGTTCCGGTAAAACGTCGATCTTAGATGCCATTTGCTTCGCCCTTTATGGTGAAACCACAGGTAATGAGCGACAAGGTATTCAGATGCGGTGTGACTTATCCGCGCAAGACTTACCAACCGAAGTAGTTCTCGAATTTTCGTTACACGGCAAACAATACCGAGTTGTTCGATCCCCTGAGCAGGAAGCGCCCAAGGCCCGTGGTGAAGGGATGACGATTAAAAAGCACACTGCGGCTCTTTATGAACTCGGTGAGACTGAAACGCTTATCACCAGCAAGACGACTCAGGTTAAAACTGAAGTTAGCAATATTATTGGCTTGAATGAAACTCAATTTCGTCAAGTTATGGTGTTGCCTCAAGGAAAATTCCGAGAACTGTTGCTTGCTAGCTCTAAAGAGCGTGAAGAAATTTTTGGCCAGCTCTTTCAAACTGACATATATAAAAAAATTGAGTACGCGCTCAAAGATAAAGCGAGTGCAATTAGTAAAGCGAAAGGCGAATTTGATAATCAAATTCGAGGTGCTTTACAAGTTGCAGAAGCGAGTTCTGAACAAGAACTATTACAACAACTGGAACAAGTAACTAAGCAATTAGAGTCTGATAAAAAGAATGAGCAAGCAGCGTTAGATAAGCTCAATACTGCTAAATCTGAATTGCAAAAAGCGGAAACCTTGAATGGAGAGTTTTCGAAACGAGAGCAAGCAGAAAGCGCACTCAAGCTGCATCTAGAACACTCAGATTCGATAAAAGCTCGTCAACAGCAATTAGAAAACGCTAAAAATGCCAATAAGATAGAGTTGCCCTACATCTCATTACAAAATGCAAAAGCTCAAACGCAAGAGCTTAGGCAAAAAATCGTAGCTTTGGAAGAGAGTCTCGAAAAAGCTAATGTCGTTGCGAGAGAACAAGAAAACTTGCAGCAAAGTGCAAAAAAGGCAGCGGCAAAGGTCCCGCAGTTAACGCAACTGCAGTATCAACTTGAAAGTATGAAAAACAAGTTGGTCGAGAAAGACAATTTGGAAAGTAAAATAACGGCGGGTTATCAACAAAAACAACAATTTGAAGCAACGTTAAAACAGTACATAGAACTAAAAGATAAGTTAACGTTACAGGCCCAGCAGGGACAGAAGGAGCTAGAGAAAGCACGAGTTGATGTTGCGCTTATTGGCAGCATCGATGCGGAAATAAAACAAAAACAACGGCTGTTACAGGATCTACAAAAGCTGCATGATCTTACTTTAGAGCTCTCTAAACTCAATGCGCTAACTGTAGGCAAGCAGCAGTCACTACACGAAGCCAGTCAGCGCTATATGCAGCGTCAACAAGCCGCTGATACGATAGAGCTTAAGTGGCACAACGCTCAAGCGGCAGTATTAGCGCAGCGACTAAAAGCAGGTGAAGCATGCCCGGTGTGTGGTAGCGAAACGCATCCTAACCCCGCAACGTTTGTTGAAGAAGCCGTTACAAAAGAGCAAGTTCAGGCGGCTAGAGCTAAAGAGCGAGAAGCTCAAACCTTGTTGAACCAACTAAGCAATCAGCTAGAACAACATAACGTTGTCATTAGTCAGTATCAGAATCAGTGTAACCAGTTGAAAGAGGAGTTGGGTGAGTATGCTACATCTGAGATCTCGACGGTTCAAAATGATTTGCAAGCGATCAATGCTCAACTCCTACGTCTACAAGCTATTGATATTGAAAAGCTAGAAAAGAACGTTGAACAGCTTAATCAACGCTGCGTCGTGGGTGAAAATAAAATTCATGAGCTGCAGAATAAAATGGCGGCAAATGAATCAACCGTTAAAGCGAACCAAGAACAATTGGCTCAATTACAAGCTTCTATTGACCCAAAATACAGTTCCGCTGACTTGCTTGAACGTGAAATTTTGCTGACAAAAGAGCAAATTCTGAGTTTGAACACAGGCTTAGAAAAGGCGCAAACCGCTTTGCAGCAAGCGATATTGGAGAAATCAAATGCGGAAAGTCACTTAGCGACGAACAAGCAGTGGTTATCTGAGTCAGAGCAAAAACTTAGCCAAGCAGAATTAGCGTGGAATGAGGCACTACAGGCGAGTAAATTTGAGGATGAAAGCCATTATCTAAGTAGTCGAGTGGGAGATGATGAACTTCAAGCCTGGCAGCAAGAAATAGACAGCTTCAAACAGGCACAAACCAAGCTTGAGCAAACACTACATGATTTAAATCATGCATTGAAAGATCTTGAAAGGCCTAATTTAGAGTCGTTTAACGATAGGTTAACCACTCTGCAGGCGCAATATATTGAAGTAAGGAATCAACTTGATACCACACGCTCAATATTTGAACGTCTTGAAAAGGTTCGTAAAGATATTGCCGTGTTGCATGAGAAAAATAGTAAGTTAGAAGAAGAATACAAAGTCTTTGGTACGTTGTACGACGTTGCTAGCGGTAAAACAGGCAGCAGGGTTAGCCTACATCGCTTTGTTCTTGGTGTACTGTTGGATGATGTGCTGATTCAGGCCTCTCAACGCTTAAGCCTTATGAGTAAAGGGCGCTATATTCTTGCTCGAAAAACAGAGGGCTTCAAAGGCGCTGCGGGTCGCGGCTTAGATTTAATGGTTGAAGATGGCTACACAGGAAAAACGCGTGATGTTGCGACACTTTCCGGCGGTGAATCATTTATGGCAGCGCTTGCTCTGGCACTTGGTTTGTCGGATGTTGTGCAATCCTATAGTGGCGGTATCCGTTTAGACACTTTATTTATTGATGAGGGCTTCGGTAGTTTAGACCCAGAGTCTTTAGATCTTGCTATTCAAACACTAGTGGACCTGCAACAGACTGGGCGCATGATCGGTGTTATTTCTCACGTTTCTGAGCTGAAAGAGCAAATGGCGCAGAGGATTGATGTTGAACCATCAAGACTTGGTTCAACGGTGTCGATTAAATCTCAATGTCGCTTCGCTGTCTAATTCAGTGACTACTGTTAGATCAAAAAGCCCCTATTGTTAGGGGCTTTCTGACTAAGTCGCTACTGTTCGCAAAAGTAGCCTTCTTTTGGCGATTGGGTAATCGCATATTCGCCATCGAGGTTGCGATAAACAATCGTGTTCCAAACAGAGCCATCATCCAATTCAAACTCAATAGCATAGTTGACGCCGCTAACGATTTGCGCGTGAACATTCAGTATTTGTTTAAACGACGCTATTGTGTCCATTTTCTCTAAAACAAAGGCCATTGCCTTTTGTGCATCAGGGGTCGCGTTAAACTCATTCCACCCACCTGGCATGTTTCCTTGTGCATTACATACATCTGCTGAGGTCGTTAATTGTGTCGTTTCGCTCGGCTTTTCCTGCTGACAACCTGCAAGTAACACCAAAAGTGCACAAACTGACACTGTTTTTAATTTCATAACAATAACCTCTGTCTATAACGCAACGTATTATAGGAGGGTGATATGCCTACGAATGTCTATGTTGTGCAAAGTTTCTATATGCATAGGGTTAAATGCTGACAAAATGTACAAGCATGGTCAGCTTGTAAGTCAAAAATAGAGCAATCTTGTTAACGATTTGCTGAGATGACGAGGTTTCGGTGTTCAGTGCGCTATTGATGAAGAATTGTGATGTGTACCTATGAAGGTGATGGTGCGGCTTAGTGATCGATTTGTTATCTTCTAGAGTAAAATCAATCACTAATTAAAATTTAGGTGTTGTATGAAATCGATAAAAATATTTTTACTTTTGTCACTTGCAACTTTATTTGGTTGTACCTCGAAGCCGGATGGGGTGGAACCCGTCAATAATTTCGATTTAGAGCCATATCTAGGTAAGTGGTACGAAATTGCACGCCTAGACCATTCATTTGAGCGAGGCTTATCCAACGTTACCGCTGAGTATCAGGTTCGCGAGGATGGTGGGGTTAAGGTGATAAACCGTGGATATTCCGAAGAAGAGCGACAGTGGTCAGAAGCTGAAGGCAAAGCTTATTTTGTTGAAGATAAAACGGTTGGACACTTAAAGGTTTCCTTTTTTGGGCCAATATACTCTTCTTACATTGTTTTTGAGCTAGGTGAAAACTATGACTATGCGTTTGTTTCCGGTTACAACCACGACTATTTGTGGCTATTGTCTAGAACGCCTAACGTTGATGAGAGAGTAGTGGAGCGCTTTAAGTACGTAGCTAAAGAGAAAGGTTTCGCTATCGACGAGCTCATTTTTGTTGAACAAGAGAAACAAAGACAGCTTTAAGTTCATCAGCGTGGCTGAAAAAGCGGACAGAGGGGCAGCTTCCTAATTAAGAGCTCGGTTTGTCATTTCGCTTAACAGTAATTTGTTACCGCGTAACTTAATGTGGTCAAAATGGATATAGCCCCATCATTTGTGATTACTCGTGATGGGGCTTATATAAATTTGAGTGAGCGTCGAAAGGTTGATCTATCAACAAACGGTTATGGTTTACTTAATCAAACGAACGATCAGGGAACCTGGTGCTCGAATAGATTCAACATTGTGGCTAAGTACTGTGCCGCTTGTTGGGGCGGTGTAGCGTTTAATCTCAGCGCCAAAGCTGTCGTATTGAATCGCAAGAAGTTGGCCTTGCTCGACAAAATTCATCAAACTGACATGAGGCAGTACAAAGCCGCCGTGTGTCGCTTTCACACTGATGATTTCGTTTCCTTCCAAGCATGACGTAATAGGGTCCATATCACCTTCAACAATGTTATGCTTTTTCAGCACATTAAAAATGCCTGTTACAGTTCGACTGATAAGTTCTTGCTCGGTATATCGCCCCATACCTACTTCAACAGTAATACTTGGGACACCATGGTTATTCCAGACCGTTTCAAGGACGCCAGCATCTCCAGGATCATTTAAAATCGCATCAGGATTAATGAGGCGAGCCATTTCTAATGATTGCTCGATTCGGAAATCTGCAAACACGTAAAGTGGATAGGCCGCACCACTGGTTTGAGTGTGAAGGTCAATGGCTAAATCAGCATTTGGCTTGAGCAAATCATTCCACAATGCATATAAGTAACGTTGGGCCTCATTGCCGTTTTGGTCACCAGGAAAAAAGCGGTTTAAGTTTGCAGGAGACGCATCAGGGTCTGCGGAATAGAAATCGCGGCTGTGGTTTAGCATACCAGGCATGTTAATGGTTGGAACAATAGTGACAGTACCAGCGACTTCAGTGCCGATGAGCTCTCGAGCAGTTTTCTGCGCTGCTAACACACCATTGTACTCATCACCATGAACCCCTGCGGTAATCATGATCTTCTTGCCAGGTTTTTCACCTTTGAACACTAGCACAGGTAGGTGTTGCCACTGAGAGAGAGCATTCGTTGCGATGCGAAACCAAAACTTATGCTCGCCCGAATTTAGGTCTGCTACATTGAGAGACTGAATCACTTGATGACCTTGAATCACGTCATCGAGAAATTGTGTTGCCATTAAAGTTACCACTCCAAAACCATAAGCTAATCTAAAACCTTAGCGTCGTCATACCATGAATATTAATAAGGCGAGAACATGTCTCGCCTTAATTACCAATTGGTTTCGTTTTACGCAAAACCCATAATATGAGCTGCGATAACGACGATACTTGATAGGGTAAAGAGTAATAGAATAAATCGCCAGCAGAATTTTGCCCAGTCACCCCAGTCGATACGGCAGACACCAAGCGTTGCCATGAGAGATGCCGAAGTAGGGACGATAACGTTAGTAAAGCCATCGCCAAGTTGGAATGACAAAACTGCCACTTGGCGCGTAACTCCTGCAATGTCTGCCAGAGGGGCCAGTAGAGGCATCGTCAGTGCCGCTTGTCCAGAGCCCGAAGTGACGAAGAAGTTGAAGATAGATTGGAATACATACATTAACCATGCCGCAGCCACGTCAGGAAGCCCGCTAATCACGCCGCCAGCACTGTTTAGAATTGAGTTCAGTACACTCGCTTCATCAGTTGTACCACCACCAAGGATCAACAATACACCTTTTGCACAACCCACTAATAGGGCAGGTGCAAGCATAATAGCTGCACCTTCTTTAAATGCATCAGCTGCGCAGTTTAGCGTCATACCGTTTAGGCGGAAAATCGTACCGATGATCGCGACAACAAAGCCCATAGTGAAAAATTGAGACGCGATTTCTGGGATGTACCATGCGTTAGCGACTACGCCCCAAACAACCCACACCGTGGTCGCAATAACCGTAAGGATAACGAGTGTGTCACCTAGGTTCCAACGAGAATCTTGATTGCCAAGCTCTTGCTGACGGAAATACTGGTCTGTGCGATGGCTGTAAGAAAGTTTAGGATTTGACTTCACACGAGCGGCGTAGATCATTGTGAAAGCGATACCGATTAACGTAAAGCCAGCCCATAACCCCATGCGTACTGTCATGCCGGATAAAACAGGTACACCCGCAATGCCTTGCGCAATAGCTACGGAAAAAGGGTTCATCCAAGAAGTAGCGAAGCCAATTTGAGTCGCAACATAGGTAACCATTACCGTAGTGATACCATCATAACCAAGGCGAACCATAAGCGGCGCGATAATAATCGCAAACGCTACGGCTTCTTCACCCATACCAAATACCGCACCGCCTAGCGAGAACAGCAAAAATAGCACTGGAATGAATAGCGCTTCGTTACCTTTGGTCTTATCGATAAGGCGCAGGATACCGTTATCGATTGTGCCTGTGCGCATTACAACGCCGAAAGCACCGCCGATAACCAACATGAACATAATCACGCCGATTGCGCTGCCCCATTTAGAGCCAGAAACTAGCCCTTCGAAAGGGAAGTTCATCAGACCAATGCCACCACCAGAAGCAAACAGGCCAACCTTGTTGTAAACCAGTTCACCGTTTTCGTCGGTTGCATAAGAGAAAGAAGAAGGATCGATAACTGTGCGAGTTTTTTCTGCACCGTCGACCATGTAGGTCACCTGTTGGCTATCAAAATGACCAGCAGGAATTAAGTAGGTAAGAATCGCAGCAAGAATACCAACAATGAAGATCAAAATGAGGGTATCTGGCATCTGCCACGACTTAGGGGTAGCAACCGAGTCTGCTGGTTGCGCATGTGTGTGAGACATAACTTACTTCACGTCAAATTCAATAAAGCATGAAATATCGATAAAATAGAATAAAAAGTCAATATTAATGCTTGTGTTGAACTATAAATTCATCAAATATTTGAAGTGAAGTTAATTTGATTGTTTTGTGGTCAAATGTTGGGTTAATGTTTCAGTATGCGTTGAGTTTGGATGATTCACGAGCTTTCATAGTACATCTACAGGTGATCTAATCACTTGATTTCTGTCTGTTCTGCATAAAAAGCAGCGACATCACGAAGGTCTTCATCATTTAACATTTTTAACTGTGCTGCCATCATTTCTGCAAGTGGCCCTTTACGCTCACCGGCTTGATAAGATTTCATTGCATTGTAAAGGTACTGAGCATTTTGACCAGCAAGGCTTGGATAGGTGTTGTTCGTTGCGATGCCTGTAACACCGTGACAATAGACACAGCTAGGTGATTTGATTTTACCTTTATCAGCATCACCAAACGGCTCGGCATGGATAGCGGAAGAGAAAATAAAAGAGATTAGAAGTATAAATCTGAGCATGGAGGTTATCTATTCGCTAAAAATCATGCCGATACAATAAAGCTTCCCCTTAGGGGAAGCTCAATGATCAAAATCAAATTAAAGTAGAGATTTTATACTTGATAAGAAAGTGTCGATGTCTTTCGCTGAAATATCTTTATGAGTTACAAAACGAATTGGATTTCCAGGGGTTATCGTGATGTTTTGTTCCTTTAGTTTCGCAGCGATACTTACTATGTCCACTTGAGGATCAAGCTTCGCGAACACGATGTTCGTTTGAACAAATTCAGGGTTGACTGAAAAACCAGGCAGTTCTGCTAAACCTTCCGCTAAGGTTTTTGCGTTGGTGTGATCTTGTTTTAGCTGTTCCACTTGTTCGGTAAGGGCAAGTTTGCCTGCTGCGGCAAGAATACCCGCTTGACGCATACCACCGCCGACCATCTTTCTTAAGCGACGTGCTTTTGCGATGTAGTCTTTGCTACCAAGTAGTAGCGAGCCAACAGGGGCAGCCAGACCTTTCGACAGACAGATCGTCATTGAATCAAAGTACTGACCGATCTCTTTTACCGGAACATCAAGTGCAACGGCTGCGTTAAAAACGCGAGCGCCATCTAGATGCATCTGCAAGTTATGTTTATTCACGAAGTCACGTGCTTCTGCTAAGTAAGACAGAGGTAGTACTTTACCATTAATTGTGTTTTCTAAGCTGAGAAGCTTAGTGCGAGCAAAGTGACAATCATCTGGTTTAATCGCAGCAGCCAGTTTATCAAATGGTAGCGTGCCATCTGGGTTATTTTCGACTGGTTGAGGTTGAATTGATCCCAAAACCGCCGCGCCACCAGCTTCGTATTTGTAGTTATGTGCTTGTTGCCCACATAGATATTCATCTCCCCGCTCGCAATGCGCCATTAAACCGAGCAGATTGGCTTGAGTGCCTGAAGTGGTAAACAAAGCTGCTTCGAAACCAGCAAGCTGCGCAGCAAATTTTTCAAGCTCATTGACCGTAGGGTCATCACCATAAACATCATCCCCAACGGGGGCCTTAAACATGGCTTCTCGCATGGCTTGGGTGGGCTGTGTAACGGTATCTGATCGAAAATCCATGAATGTCTCCTTGGTCAAAGTCCTAAATATATCCGCAAAGGCGCGCTTTGCTTAAGCAAGCGATCGTTTTGGCATCGGTGATCGTGCCATCGACAATCTTTTCTTCGAGTTGCTTGATTGACAAGGTGACGACCTCAATCACTTCGTCTTCATCGCACTCGTAACGGTTTGTTTTATTGAGCTTTTCGGCAACAAATAGATACTGTATCTCATCACAAAATCCGGCAAGAGGGGTGACTTGGCCGAGAGACGTGAATTTCTCTGCACTAAACCCAGTTTCTTCCTCTAACTCTCTTTTGGCGCAGCAGAGTGGCTCTTCGTTGCCTTCCCTGGTACCAGCAGGAAGTTCCAATAGCCATTTATTAAGTGAAGGCCGAAATTGGTGGACAAGGACAATCTCACCCTCCGCTGTAATAGGGAGAATCACTGCAGCGCCCGGATGATGGATTGTGGTGTGCGTAATTGCCTGTCCTGTAGGAAGCATAACGTCTTCTTCAATCAGAGAAATTTGCTTCCATTTATAAATTATCTTGCTCATGCAGTTATGAACCCTAGCTGTTACCGCATTTTTGACGTTTTTCGACATTAACCACAAATGGTGGGAAACAAAAGCAAAAAATACTGCAACACGACGAAAGCGTTTGCACTTTAAGTGAGCAATGTCTCATAAATGGAAACTTTGATTGCTTCGTCAAGAAGCGGAAAAGCATCTGCTATAAGGGGAATTCGACAAAATACATTTGTAACAAAGTTATAACAAGTGTATAAAAATGTTAACGCAATACCACTTCAGTAGCCGGAGAACGTATGACACAAACCTTATTTGCCTCAAATGCCGAAAAAGCGCTTCTCTCAGAACGCATCAATAAATTGGCGAAAGCGTTAACGGATGGCGTTTATGAGCGTGAACATACGATCAAGCTCTGCCTTCTTGCTGCACTTGCTGGTGAAAGTGTTTTTCTTTTAGGTCCCCCTGGTATTGCAAAAAGCTTAATTGCCAAACGACTCATCCAAGCGTTCGATAACAGCAGTTACTTCGAATATCTGATGACGCGCTTCTCAACCCCTGAAGAGGTGTTTGGGCCACTGAGTATCCAAGAGCTAAAAGACAACGGCCGTTATGTTCGCTTAACTAAAGGGTATTTGCCAACTGCACAAGTCGTATTTTTGGATGAAATCTGGAAGGCGGGCCCTGCAATTCTTAATACATTGCTGACAGTGGTTAATGAGAAAACATTCAAAAATGGCAGCGATATCGAGCGTGTGCCAATGCGCTTGTTGGTATCGGCTTCCAATGAATTACCCGATGAAGATAGTGGATTGGATGCGCTCTACGACCGCATGTTGGTGCGTGTGTTTGTGAATCGAATTCAGAATAAACAAAACTTTAAGTCGATGTTGACTGTGGGCACATCGCAAGAGGCACAAGTACCAGAAGGCCTAGCGATAACTGATGAAGAATATCATCAATGGCAACAACAGCTCGACAAATTGACGTTAACCGACAATGCATTCGAAAAGCTTTTCCAGCTTAAAACGATGTTAGAAGCCAAAGTTGAAGCTCAGTTTGGTGATGTGGCCAATACCGATATGTATGTCTCTGACCGCCGCTGGAAGAAAGCCGTGAAGTTGTTAAAAGCGAGCGCGTTTTTTAATGGTCGCGATGAAATCAATCCGCTTGACCTTCTACTGCTGCAAGATTGTTTATGGAACAGTCCTGAATCGCGAGATGTGGTACGTGAAGTGGTTCAAGAGTTCGCCTTAAAACATGCATTTGATCAACAAGACGCGGAGCAGGAAATTGAGTACTGCCGAGAGTCTTTGGTTGATGTTCAACATGAACTTGAAGATGCCTACCGCATGACGTTAACGTCTGAAGCGGCAACGGGCATTTTGCGTAAAGAAACCATGCGCTTCGATACCTCTAAAGCCAAGATGTACAAAGTTGGCGCAGCCGTTAACTTAGTTAAATTGGTTGTCTTGCAAAGCAACATGTCGGTTTCAGAATCAGAAAAAGGTGATAGCCGCTGGGTTTATGTACCCAAAGATGAGTTAGATCGAGTCATTAAAGAGGGAAGCGGTGATGTGTATGGTTACGTCAATCAAAACACCAACATGTGCCGTTTACGATTTGATGTTGACGCGGCGAATAACCTAGTTATCCGTGATATCGCGAACCGAGGCATTTTGGTTAGCCTAGTGACTCAAGAGGGCTTGGATGTAGAGCTTTACCAAAAGTGGTTAACGCAGAGCGAAAAAGCCGTAAATCAGCTTAGTGAGGCAGAACACCATATACGCAAGGTGAAAGCGAACTTTCATGATGCGCTTCCGCATAGCTTTGTTGATCCTGAACTACCCCGCCTAATGGAGTCGAGTCTGCAACAGGTAAGTCAGAGACTTGAATCAATCCAAGCAGAAAGTGAAAAAGTTATCCAACGCTTTAAAAACTTAAATCAGTTTTTCTCATAAGGAGACGACATGCTAGGTGCAGACGGACTTAACCTCGCGCTGATGGTGGCCGACTCCGGCATCATCGATAGCGCAGTTAATGATTTGATGGCGCGTTCACAAGTCATGATGATGGCAGAAAACCGAGGCGTTAAATCTTCGGTCAAAGGTCACTTGTTAAAGTGGCGAGGCAGCGTTAAAAAACGGATCACCAAGGTATGTGAGACAGAGCGTTTCCAACAAGAGCTGTCTTTATATCAAGAGGTCATTCACTGGGATGAAGAGGCGTTTTTTGAAAACATCGAAGATGTGATTAAAAAGCTGGAATGGCACTCTGCGTTTTACATGCAAGCTCGCCGAATGATGGAAAAGAACAAAGGGATGAATAACCCTATGTTCCCTCATTACTTTTGTGATCAATGGTACAAAAGCCTCACCGATGCTATAAAACAAGCGCAAGTAAGCGAGCTTGAAGCCAATAAAGAAAAGGTGCTGAATGACCTGTATCAACGTATGGAAACCATGCGTAATATGGATAAAGTCACGGAGTCGGGTGACGCTGAAAGTGTAGGGCGCCTGTGGGATATGGCATCTGCCAAGTTGAGTAAAACAGACTTAACGGTGATGAAACGCCATGCTGAGTTTCTGAAGAAGCACCAAGGCTTGCAAGAAATTGCGGAGCAACTCGGTCGTATGGCGGGGCAAGTAAATGATCCTGAACTAAATCGTGCGCCCACTGAAGAACTTCAATTGGTCGAAGAGAAAAGTGATGAGGCGACGGATGATATTGTTGGTATTCACGAAAGCGATGATCTAAATAAGCTACTTCCCAACGAAACGATGTTTTTGGCGTATCCTGAACTTGAAGTTGTGTTCTATAAACACTTAGTTGATAAACGGCTCATGAACTATCGTACACAAGGCAAATCGCGCACGTTACGTAAAGTTAAAGCTCACCGACCTGACCATAAAGCGGTAGATATCGAAAAAGGCCCCTTCATTGTTTGTGTGGACGCGTCCGGTTCCATGAGTGGCTTTCCTGAGCAATGCGCCAAAGCCATGGCTTATGCTCTGATGCAAATCGCACTAGCGGAGCAACGTGATTGCTATGTCATTATTTTTTCTACGGAACACATTACCTACGAACTAACCAAACAAGATGGTCTGCGCGAGGCGGCGGACTTTCTAACTTATAGCTTCCATGGTGGTACAGACTTAGAGCCAACTTTGATTAAATCTATCGACTTGATGAGCGGTGATAAATATAAAAACGCAGACATGGTAGTCATTTCCGACTTTATCGCGCCAAAACAACAAGACGAGTTACTGGCCAAAGTGGATGCGCTCAAAGCGAAGAAAAACCGTTTTCACGCGATTAGCTTATCGAAATACGGAAATCCTGCATTAATGTCGATGTTTGATCACACTTGGTCTTATCACCCTAATGTTGTGGGAAGATTGCTAAAAAGGGTCAGCAACTATTAAACACCTTAATGTTTCATGGGACAAAACGAACTGAAAGCGAGATTTATATTGCTTCGTTTTAAGCCAATAAGATCGAACTTTGGTCGAATTGACTTAAAAGAAATCAAACGAACAGAAAATGAAATGTTTTTGTTTGACTATCTTCTCTCAATCCGTAAAGTAGCCACCAACGCAACGGGGTAGAGTCCTGAAGCGTAATAAAAAGGCGCCTTGGCAGAGTGGCTATGCAGCGGATTGCAAATCCGTGGACCTCGGTTCGACTCCGGGAGGCGCCTCCATTATTCTTTTGAGAGCGAATGGCTTTCGAGAATAAATGCGACACTAGCTCAGTTGGTAGAGCGCAACCTTGCCAAGGTTGAGGTCACGAGTTCGAACCTCGTGTGTCGCTCCAAATTATTCAGATATGGCCATGGCGGTATCTCGATGCCAAGTGCATCAACTTAAAACCAGCGAAAGCTGGTTTTTTTGTATCTGAAGACTGATAAATTCACACCATCTCTTTTTCATTACCTGTGAGCTTAGCAACCTCATCTCTGTCACGAGTTTCTGATATTAAGTGTGACCCGATGTTTCGCACCTCAGCCAATTTCAGTTTACAATACGGGCTTCCAAAGGATTTGACGAAGACGCATGAGAAATACCGACGATTACATCATTTTTTATCACTTGATCGAGCAAGGTTCATTCAGTGCTGCCGCGAGACATATGTCACTGACCAAATCGGTCGTCAGTAAACGGATTGCCAAGCTTGAACAAGAGCTTGGTGTACAGCTTCTCTACCGAACAACGCGAACGCTAACGTTGACTGAAGCAGGACGAGCGTTTTTTACTCATGCAAAAGCGGTTTATCAAGCGGTGGCAACGGCGGAAGAATCCATTGTGGGTTTAGGTAAAAACTTATCTGGAAACATTAAAATTTCGGTGCCTACTATCTCTGGTGAATTAATTCTTCCTCAAGTGATTAATGAATTTAATCAGAAATACCCAGACATCAATATCGATATGGATCTAGATAATCGTTTCGTCGATATCGTGAATGAACGTTTTGATTTGGCAATTAGAACGGGTGTGTTGCCAGATTCTAGTCTGATTGCAAGAAAGCTGGTGGATGCGAATTGGATCATTTGCGCGTCACCCCAATACCTAGCTAAACATGGCATACCTAAACAACCTCAAGCCTTGGCTAAACACAATTGTTTAGTCTATTCCTACCAAGAAACCGGAGCGCATGAGTGGGCGTTTAAAGATGGAGACGAGGTATATCAAATCACCGTCGACGGTAACCTCTGTACCAACAATTCTTCGGTATTGAGAAATGTGGCGCTGTTAGGGCAGGGAATCATCTATGTACCGCGTGTCTTGGTTTATGAAGACTTAAAGCAAGGCAGTCTGATTCAGTTATTTAAAGACGAAACCGCCAAATGTTTGGGTATTTATGCGGTGTATCCTTACACTCGTCAACAACCAGAAAAAATTAAGATCTTCATTGATCATCTATACACAAGCTTTCAAAGTCAAAACCATCGATTTTAAGCCAATAACTCAACACCGATCGTTATATTGGTGTTGAGCTTATGTTTCCATCTTCATTTCTAAGAATCCTCTTAAATTTAGGGGCTTACGCTTCTCCTCGTTTTCTTCACTAATATTGATAACAAGATACCCCGCACAACTGTTAACAAATGGTTTTGCTATTGTTTCTTTTAAGAAACGGTCTGTTTCTTACGTTAAATTTCTCAAATGTGAAAGATAAGTGACAGAAAAATAAAGAATTATTTTGTTTGTTGTTTATTGATTACGTATTGGTCGTCCGTCTGACATAGACGCAGAGAAATGGACTGCTTATAGTGGCTCAAACGCCATGCCTGCCGCTAAGCGGTGTTGTGAGCGAAGTACAATAACTAGAGATACGGATATGAAACAAAAGCAGCTGATTGAAGAATTTAAAGCCATCGTTGGGGAAGAAAATGTTCTAACCGACGAGGTTAAAACGAAATATTACCGCTCGGGGTTTCGTTCGGGTAGTGGTAATGCGCTTGCTATCGTGTTTCCTAACACTCTTCTGGAACAATGGAAGATTATTAAACAGTGTGTTGAAGCAAACTGCATCATTATCATGCAGGCGGCTAAAACAGGTTTAACAGAGGGCTCGGCTCCGAGTGGTAATGATTATGATCGCGATGTGGTTGTGATCAATATTACCAAAATCAAGAAGATTCACTTATTAGATGGTGGTAAGCAGGCGGTTTGCTTGCCTGGTGCGAGCTTACACTCTTTGGAGAAAGAGTTGAAGGCAGTGAACCGAGCACCGCATTCTATCATCGGCTCTTCATCGCTAGGTGCCACTGTGGTCGGTGGTATCGCCAATAACTCAGGCGGTGCGCTAGTTAAGCGTGGTCCTGCTTATACGGAACTGGCGCTCTACGCGCAGGTCGATAAGCAAGGCCAGTTACATTTGGTGAACCACCTTGGTATTGAAGGGTTAGGTGAAACGCCAGAAGAAATTCTAACAAACCTGCAAGAAGGGAACTTTGACCCAGCGAAGATCATTCATGATGAGCGAATGGCATCAGACAAAGAATACGATGAACGTGTTCGAGACGTGACTTCTGACAATCCTTCTCGCTTTAATGCCGATGAACGCCGATTATTTGAAGCCAGTGGCTGCGCTGGTAAGTTGGGGGTTTTTGCCGTTCGGGTTGACAGCTACCCAGTACCCGAAAAAGAGCAGGTTTTTTACCTTGGCACCAATGACCCTGCGAAACTAACGAAGTTGCGAAAAGACTTCTTATCTACGTTTGATAACTTGCCTGAGATGGGAGAATACTTGCATCGAGATATCTTCAACATGGCAGAGAAGTACGGCAAGGATGTGTTCTTATCAATCGACTTGTTAGGCACAGATAAGCTGCCAAAAATGTTCGCACTCAAAGCTAAGGTAGAAAACTTCTTAGAGCACATCCCGTTTGTCAGTAAATATCTGCCAGACACCATTTTGTACTACGCGAGCAAGTTGTTCCCACAACACTTACCAGAGCGAATGCTGGATTTCCGTGACAAGTATGAGCATCACCTGGTATTGAAAATGAGTGATGGTGGTATTGCTGAAGCACAAAAATACCTCAAAGAAGTTTGGGCTGTTGAAGACGACTGTGATTTCTTCGAGTGTACGCCGGAAGAGGGTAAAAAAGCTTATTTACATCGCTTTGCAGCAGCAGGTGCAGCAATTCGTTACGAGACGATTCACCGAAAAGACGTAGAAGACATCGTTGCACTTGATATTGCATTGCGACGCAATGATGAAGAGTGGCTAGAAACTTTGCCTGAAGAGGTGAGTAAGAACCTTGTTCAAGCGCTCTATTATGGTCACTTTATGTGTTACGTCTTCCATCAAGATTACATTTTCAAAAAAGGGACTGACACGAAGTTGATGAAAAAGCTGATGCTAGAGCACCTCAATAGCCGTGGTGCCAAATACCCAGCAGAACATAATGTGGGTCACTTGTATGAAGCCGAAAACTCGTTGCAGAAGTTTTACCACGAATTAGACCCAACCAATACCTTTAACCCTGGTATTGGTAAAATGGACAAATATAAGCGCAATTGTAACTGCTGTGCGTAATGTGCTGTCTCACTATGATTAATAATCGTTGTTCATCGTTCAAATGATGAGCATAAGATAAGCCCTGATGACACTTGTGACATCAGGGCTTTGTGTTTTGGGTCTTTTATTGATGACTGGTATCGGCGTTGAAACAGCGACTAAAGAGCACGTACCGCGGCGGCGGCGATGATGCCTGCTGCAATTGCTGGTAGAGGCTTTTTCACGATGAACATGACAACAGCAGTAGAAAACAGTGCTGCTCTAGCACCATTATCACCCTCTACTGCTAGCGGAGCTAAAAGGGCAACCAGTACGGAGCCTGACATCGCAGTAATGAAACGTTGAACCCGTTCGCTAATTGGAATGAATGACATAACATACACTCCGCCCCAGCGGGTTATGAGCGTGACTAACGCCATAGCGATGATGATAAGCAGTGTGCCACCTATGGTTGTTTCGATGTTCATGCTTTCTTCTCCTTCCAACAAGCACCCAATACTCCGCCAGTAATGGCGCCAACCACTACGTGGCTATTCTCTGGCAAATACCAATACGCCAACATAGAAGAGGCTGCTGCTATGGCCCAAATCGCAAAGATTCTTAAGTCTTTCGGCCCGGCCACCACCATAGACAGCAGGAAGCATCCCATAACCATATCGAGCCCGAGGCCCACCGGATCTTTGATTGCGCTACCAAAATAAATGCCGATCCAGGTGCCCACAATCCAAAAAGACCACATCGCTAAGCCGCCACCAACAAGCAAGCCAAAGCCTGGTTCTTTTCTACCAAATGCATTGAGTGCCATTGCCCAGTTAGCGTCTGATGCTACCAGCATTACACCGTAACGTTTTGTTGGTGGGAGTTGTCGTAACCATGGATAAAGTGTGGCTCCCATCAAGAGGTGACGAGCATTAATCGCAAATACAGTAATAAGTACTGGAATGAAAGGGACTTCCGCTCCCCACATTTCTAACGTGGCAAATTGTGAAGCACCGGCGAAGACCAGTGTGCTCATCAACATAGTGGGAAATACATCTAGTCCAGTCTGTACCGCAGCAACACCGAAAGCGAGGCCAAATATGACCACGAACATAGAGAGGGGTAAAAGTTGGGTGAAGCCGTTCCAGACGTCAAGCCGATTAAATTCGTGCAACTCAGTGGAGGAGCGTTGAAGATGTTGAGTATTTTCTGTCATAGAGATACCTAGCTAGCAGGCAAAGGGGCAGTGCCATACGAGTGTGTTTGTTATTTTTTTGTAAACTTCATGTTTAACATCAATTAGAGGGGCTTTCAAACACTAAGTGCTATATAAAAATGAGCCATCCAAGCGGCTTTAAGAAACAGAGTGTAGAGAGTCGCACTTGGTAGTGCTAAAGGAGAGTAAAACAACAGAAATAGTAAGCTCTGTTTAATTGATAGAATCACGAGCTAGTACAAATTAGTAGATAAGAAAGAAAGCGAGCACCAGGCTCGCTTTTTCGCTCTGTTACGAATAACTGAATAGGTTTATTTTACGTAGACACGAGGGTTCGCGCTTCCCCAAACCGTGTAGAGTTCAGGGAAGATGACTTCTGCGTGTTTTTCCATCTCAGCAGCTGAAATCGTTTTGCCTTGTTGGGAGCCAAACAAAACAACTTCAGAACCAGGCTCAACATCTTTGATACCTGTAACATCTACCATTGTAGTGTTCATTGAAGCAACGCCCGCAACTTTTGCACGTTGGCCATTGATCAGAACTTCTGCCGCATTCCCCATTTTTCGTGGGTAACCATCAGAGTAACCAACAGGAATGTTCGCCATTAAGCTTTCTTTGCTTGTTGTGTAGCTACTGTCGTAACCGACTGTGCTATTTTTTGGCAGGTGGTGAACGGATGCCACGCGTGTTTTGAAAGACACGATAGAAGGGTACTCAGGGTTAGTCGGTAGGTCTCCGTATAAAACGCCACCAGGGCGAACCATATCAAGCTGCGCTTCAGGAACATTAAGCGCGGTGTAAGAGTTTGCTACGTGCAGTAAAATGTTGTCGCGTTTTAGATTCGCTTCTTTAATCAGCCATGCAGAACTGTCTTTGAATGAAGCTAACTTTTGGCGCACGTCGTCTGCATTGTAGTTAGGGAAATGAGTCATGATACCAACAATATTTACGCCAGCTTGTTGAGCGATTTTTAGCGCTTCTTTCTTGCCTGCTTCTGTCGTCATATCAACACCATTACGTCCCATACCACCGTCGTTCAGAGCAAGGTGAACTTTGATTTCTTTACCAGCTTTCTCGGCTAGTTTAGACAGTGCTTTAGCTTGCTCTGCTGTGCCTATCAACTCTTCGACATTTAGGTTGATTGCGGCTTCAATCTCGCCAATATCCGCTGAGCGTACACGCATAAGTTGGCCTTTAAAGCCACTGTCGCGAACAGTTTGTGCTTCGGCGTTACTTGCAACGGCAACGCAAGGAATTTGTTGCTCGATAATAGTCGGCATCAGGCCTGCGATACCATTGCCGTATGCGTCGGCTTTCATCACGGCACAAATTTTCGTTTTGCCATCCATGTGCGATTTAAACTGCTCAATATTATCGCGGAACTGACCTAAGTTTATTTCTAGCCAAGCGTTAGCACCTTGAACTTGCTCTGCTTTTGCTGCTGTATTGCTAATTTGAAGAGGAGCAGCAGTAGCTTGCATTACAGGAACCGCGATTGCAGCAGCGATAGTCAGTGATAGTAAGGTTTTATTTAAGCGCATAAAGTCTCCGTACGCGTTTTTTGTATTGGTTATGTTATTGAGTACTTGGGGAAAGTACCTGACGAAGTAAAACGCTCCAAGTGGTGCTTTGGAGCGTTTATTAAGATAGTGATTTAATATATACCTAAATATACCTCAGTGATGACATTCAATTTAAGCAAATCGGGATTGATTTGATATCTACTAAGGTACCCACTGAGTTTAACTCAGTTTAAAGCGGCTCATTACATCTTTAAGAGAAATGGATAGCTGGCTTAGTTCGCGGCACGCCTGTGCGGTTTGCTCCGAGCCTTGCGAGACCTCTTGAGATGCTAAATGTATGTTTTCAATGCTGCGGTTAAGCTCTTCCGCAACAGAGTCTTGCTGGTTACAAGCCGTGGCGATTTGGGTACCCATGTCTGAGATGTCCGAAATCGAATGCTCAATGTCGCTCATCAGCTGTTTTGATTGAATGCCTTGTTCTGCACATTCTGAGATACTGGTTCTAGAAAGTTCAGTGGCTGATTTTGCGTCTTTTGCAAGTGATTGTAGCTGCTCAATGATCGAAGTGATTTCACTCGTTGAATCTTGCGTACGGCCAGCAAGAGTTCGAACTTCGTCTGCAACGACGGCAAAGCCACGACCAGACTCACCAGCACGCGCCGCTTCAATGGCTGCATTAAGTGCAAGTAGGTTGGTTTGATCGGCGATGTCGCGGATAACATCCACGATAACGTTAATTTTATTCGATTGCTGTTCAAGCTCTGCTACGGTATCGCCTGCAGCGCCAATTACATTTGAAACTTCTTGAATCGCGTCAACCATACCTTGGGTTTCACGAACACCGTGTTGTGTGCGGCGGTTTGCTTCGTTAGCTTGGTTCGCTGAGTCTTCAGTGTTACGAGCAACATCGGCTACGGCCGCTTTCATTTCTGTCATTGCTGTTGCGATGTGCGTAATTTGCAGCTGTTGATCTTTCATACCAGACGCAGAAATATCGGAGATTTGGTTCATCTCTTCGACAGCGCTGCTTAACTGAGTAACTGCAGCAATCACATTATCGATAACTTGGCGTAAGTCATCTTGCATCTTAGTGGTCGCGTCTGCCAGTTCACCAAGCTCATCATTGCCGATTGCTTTACGGTCAATGTCACTTGATAGATCACCTGTCGCGATGGCATTTGCTTGCTCAACAACAAGTTTAAGTGGGCCACAAATTAGCCGAGTCAGCACGTATGTCATGCCTACCATGATCAGTAGAATAATCACGTTACTTGCAATTGAAGAATTACTCAATCCATTTACAGAGGACAGGATATGAGTTTTGTTGCTGTCCATAGCTTCTTTAAGGAGACGGATTAGTTCGCCTAACTCTGAGTCAACCGCTTCGAAAGCAGACAAAGAGTTCGCCAAAATAGGGTGGGCCTTGCTTTTGTCGTTAGCTAGCATCGCTTCATTGTACTGGTCCATAGTATCCAAGTACTTTTTCCACTGACGCATAAGACGCTGGTAAGTTTGCTGCTCTTCGCCAGGCCAGATAGTTTCACCGTAAGCGTTGAGCTCTCTAGTGATCTTTTCGCGTTCTCTAATATTGTTAGAAATTTTAGTTTTGACTTGGTCTGCGTCTTCATAAGTGTACGCAGCAAATTGAGCTCGGCGCCAGCGAGACAAGTGGTCTCGAATCGAATCGACCCTTTCCATTGCAGGAAGCGTATCATCGGTATAGTTTAAAAGCTCAGATTTGATGCTTTTGAGCTCTGTAGATAAAAACACGCCAAATGCAATGTTGACGATGGCAATGAGTAAAAACGATAGCGATATCTTTTTCGCTATAGAAAGATTCTTGATAGACATTAGTGATATACCTTGTTTTTCTTATGTTGTGTCGCCAAAGTAAACCACATCCTTATATGTGATATATGTCCATTAAATTACTGCAACTCGTGTAACGTACCATTATTTATTGATATTTTCGATAATGAATTGAGCTTTGTTTGAAAATAAAAAAAGTCAATGATTTTATAAAGGTACGACCACATTCGATATAAAGTTATCGGTAACAAAATATGATGTTCTGTACGCAGTCGTGCCAAGAGTAGGGAATCAAATTGTTACAGATGTTACAGCGGTGAAAAGATCAGCGTTCATAACGTGATAGTCGTGTGTTTACCTCGAAGCAGTTACGGGCACTAGTATGCGTATGACTTAATAGACAATGAAAGGGAACGGGTGCTTATTGGTCTAATTGAATGCCAAATATACTAGGCAGATCGCTTTTTAAGCACTTAAATCAAAAAGATAAAATTTATTGTTGACCAGATAAATTAATCCGTTAAAGTACGCCTCGTTCTCACGGCAAAGGTCGCTGAGACAGATGGTGTCTAACCCATCGCATGATTGCGTTGCCCTGGTGGTGGAATTGGTAGACACAAGGGATTTAAAATCCCTCGGCGTTCGCGCTGTGCCGGTTCAAGTCCGGCCCGGGGCACCATCAAAATCTTTGGTGACAGAGATACAAAATCAGAAAGGCGCCTTGGCAGAGTGGCTATGCAGCGGATTGCAAATCCGTGGACCTCGGTTCGACTCCGGGAGGCGCCTCCACTATTTCGAAAGCCAGTCTTAAATGACTGGCTTTTTTCGTTTTTAGTCCGCCTTTTCGTAACCCTTCGCGCTTTCCTAAAGTCTCCCATGTTTTGATCACCATTCAATATTTTTAACGCGCTAATCATTGATTTTATAAATGTTAGACAACTCAATAATTGTATAGTGTGATTGGTGATAGTTTCTCTTCGATTGTAATCCGAACTTTTTGTATTACAGGCAGCAACCTAGCTAGCGTCATAGTTAGTATCGCTTGGTGCGTATATGCAGAAAGGAGGATTCTAGTCCTTAACGTGAGAGAAAAATAATGAAAACATTCAACCTTAAACCTACACTTTTACCCTTAACTTTGCTGCTCAGTTCGCCTGTAATGGCGGCACAAAATGGCACCATGATGCAGTATTTCCATTGGTATGTGCCAAATGACGGTGCACTCTGGACACAAGTTGAAAACAACGCTTCGGCACTATCTGACAACGGCTTTACTGCGTTATGGTTACCGCCCGCCTATAAAGGTGCTGGTGGTAGCAAGGACGTCGGTTATGGCGTTTATGATATGTACGATTTGGGAGAGTTTGATCAAAAAGGTTCGGTGCGCACCAAGTATGGCACCAAAGATCAGTACCTAAGCGCCATCAATGCTGCCCATAAAAACAATATCCAGATTTATGGCGATGTGGTGTTCAACCATCGCGGTGGTGCGGATGGAAAGTCTTGGGTTGATACCAAGCGAGTAGATTGGAACAACCGAAATATTGAACTTGGTGATAAATGGATTGAAGCGTGGGTAGAGTTTGATTTCCCTGGGCGCAACGACAAGTACTCAAACTTTCATTGGACGTGGTACCACTTTGATGGCGTGGATTGGGACGATGCTGGCGAAGAAAAAGCTATCTTCAAATTCAAAGGTGAGGGTAAGGCATGGGATTGGGAAGTTAGCTCGGAAAAAGGCAACTACGATTACCTTATGTACGCTGATCTAGACATGGATCACCCTGAAGTGAAGCAAGAGCTGAAAGACTGGGGCGAGTGGTATATCAACATGACGGGTGTGGATGGGTTTAGAATGGACGCGGTGAAGCACATCAAATATCAATACCTGCAAGAATGGATTGATCACCTACGTTGGAAAACAGGGAAAGAACTATTCACGGTCGGAGAGTACTGGAACTACGATGTTAATCAGTTGCATAACTTTATCACCAAAACTTCTGGCAGCATGTCTCTATTCGACGCACCGTTACATATGAACTTCTACAATGCGTCTAAATCGGGTGGTAGCTACGATATGCGTCAAATCATGGATGGTACGCTGATGAAGGACAATTCAGTCAAAGCGGTAACCTTAGTAGAAAACCATGACACTCAACCTTTGCAGGCTTTGGAGTCGACGGTTGATTGGTGGTTTAAGTCGCTCGCTTACGCGTTTATCTTATTGCGTGAAGAAGGCTATCCATCCGTGTTTTATGCAGATTACTACGGCGCGCAGTACAGTGATAAAGGGCATGACATCAATATGGTCAAAGTGCCTTACATTGAAGAGCTAGTAACACTGCGTAAAGATTATGCGTATGGCAAACAACATTCTTATCTCGACCACTGGGACGTAATTGGTTGGACTCGAGAAGGTGATGCAAAGCATCCACATTCAATGGCCGTGATCATGAGTGATGGACCTGGCGGCTCGAAGTGGATGTATACGGGTAAACCAAGTGCTCGCTACGTAGACAAGTTGGGTATCCGAACTGAAGAAGTTTGGACTGATGCGAATGGTTGGGCTGAGTTCCCAGTAAACGGCGGATCTGTCTCGGTTTGGGTTGGCGTTGAATAATCCATTCCTGTGATTTTGATACAGAGTAGGCAATTCTTGATAAAACTCTTCAATGAATCAATGTGTTATTTGATATTCATTCGACAAATGAGTAACTTATAGTTGAGCATAATCTAGAGGAAGATAAAGAATGGAATCTATTGCTGATGTATTGGTTGTGGCTATTGTGTTCGGTGCCATATTTGGGGGCGGGATAATAAAGTTAATCTTGAACCATCGTAAAGAAGTAAGAGCGTTGGAGATATCTGAACGTAATACGATGAGCCGAGAAGAACAAGATAACCTTAACAAGCAAATTGGTGACTTGAAGCGACGTGTTGAAGTGTTAGAGCGAATTGTCACAGATAACAAATATCAACTTGAAAAAGAAATCGCCTCTCTGTAGATCACCACTTAATCGTAAAGCCGGCGAAGTCCGGCTTTTTGGTGTCTGTACGTCATACCTTTCGGATGTTTAACTCAGCGTTCATCAAAAAAGTCTTTGTCGCGAATGTATTTACTCATAAAGTGATAAGAGAACGGTCGCATTAACCAACTAAATAAGGAGCGCCCAAGCCGTATGAGCGTTGGGGTGTTCTCGTATATTCTCCCGTTATATAACCATAGCATTTTGCCTACATGCCAATACAAAAAAGGTACGGGCGGCATAAAGGTCACGATGTCGATGTCGCAACAAATCCTGTATGTTTTGTGCCCCAAACGGTAGCGTTTCTTAAACGTCCAATCTCCGACAGCGGGCTGTCCGAAAGTGACCACGCGTTTAATGCTTTTGGGGTATTTTTTCTCAATATAGTCAGCAAAAACACTGCCAATCGCGCCACCTGAAGAGTGGCCAGTAATAGTGATTCTTTTTCCCCTGAGAATAAGTGGTACAACGATACCTTCGAGGCGTTCGATCACGGTCAACCCTAACCGATCTTCATTCCGGCTCGGTAAACTTTCTTGGAACAACAGATGATAGAAACCCGCGTGAATGCGATAGTTTAGTCCCAACCTTCGACAACTTCTCGTCCACATCGCGAAGTTCAACAACCAATCACTGATACTGTGTGAGCCTTTAATCACTACGACCACTTCACTCTGTTTTTTACTCCAGAGCACGCGAATCATAATCTTACCGTGTTCATTTCTAATGACTCGTTGCCCATTAGGATCGAATCCATATTGAGTTTGTCTGAAGACGCGAGGGTAGGCGAGATTACAAAGCACCGCATAGCGCTCGTATTGGTATCGTTTTAATGGTTTCACGTTATCTTTCTTAGTGGAGCCCAACGATTGACTGTAATTAATGAATATTAAGAATACGTGAACCTTGATTTAGGGTCGGTAGAGATTTTGTGTATTGGAATCGCGAATGAAAGACTCAAACTGGCTTAAATGCGTCAAGATGGTTTGGCGAGAGAGTTCATGATGTTCGCTAAGTACGTTAATTAGCTTTTTCAAAGCCTTACGATCTTGTTTATTGAGATTTGCTGTTTCTTTGAGTTGTGCGAAAAATTCAATTTGACTTGAAGTGTCGTTAAAGTCACCGAGCTTGTCTTGCAATAGTTTTAGTTGTTTCACGTTGTTTTTGTGCTGTTGGGAAGGATAGAGCGTGGAAAATCCTTCTAACAAATAACGAAGCGCTTTGCACTTTATCCGCATCGAATGAATCACGCTGTCACGACTTTTGTCCGAGATTTTGCGTCGTGCTTTATCAACTTTTTTAAATTGAACGGAGATTTTTTGGCTTGCGAAAAGTAACGCAGGTACGTTGCTATCCACTGGTTCGTGTTGCGTACTTCGCAACATACTATTCCTGATCAAAGTGCAGTGCGTTGTGTATTCTTGTGTAGCTAGCCAACGCGTAACTTTTGCTTGTTCGTAAGCACGTTCAGATTCTATAAAGCAAAAAAGTTGCTCAAGAGACGATTTGTGATTTGGGAGCATTTCAATGTATTGGTTTTTGTCCAAGATAAATACGTCCAAATCACGCAGCTTGTTTGTTTTCTTCATCATTATTCTTAAATGAGGTTTCAAAATACGCTGTTCAAAAGGAGGGATCAGTTCGCGAAGTAGTGAGCATAGTGAGCGTATGCGCCTCAGTGTGACGCGATATTGGTGTGTATATTCAGGATCCAAGTCGTCGATGACTCCCTGCTCCAGAGAGCGTGCATAATCAAATTCAGTAAGGAAGAAGTGGGGCACTACGAAGTCGAGTTCGGAGTCGGCATGTAAGGGTAAGTGAAATGATGGTTTTCGAAACATGATGAGCGCTATTTTGTTCTCTGAAATACACGTTAAGTTTATACCCATACTGTTAACTTGCGCGATTTGTTGGCTCTTCATTGATATAAAATGAGAAGGTTAAAAGGCACGAAAGCAAAGCGTATTGATGATCAAATAAGCAAAATGATCGCCCCTTGTTCGTTAGAGTCGTCTTTTTAACCATTTGAATAAAAAAGACTAATTTTTTGTTGACCAGATAAATTAATCCGTTAAAGTACGCCTCGTTCTCACGGCAAAGGTCGCGAGATAGATGGTGTCTAACCCCTCGCATGATTGCGTTGCCCTGGTGGTGGAATTGGTAGACACAAGGGATTTAAAATCCCTCGGCGTTCGCGCTGTGCCGGTTCAAGTCCGGCCCGGGGCACCATCAAAATCTTTGGTGACAGAGATACAAAATCAGAAAGGCGCCTTGGCAGAGTGGCTATGCAGCGGATTGCAAATCCGTGGACCTCGGTTCGACTCCGGGAGGCGCCTCCATTCTTTTACTTGTCCATGAGTTCCGATAGTAACCTGTAGGATCTCAACTTCTCAGATTGTTCAAACACCATCGTGTTTACCATAATTTCATCTGCCCCAGTGCGTTCCAAAAGTTTCTCAATTTTCTGTCTTACATATGTTTGATCACCATGGATAGATTCACGTAATTGAGTTTCAACGTGAAGCTTTTCCTGTGCTGACCATAGTGGTGCCATACTTTTCACTGGTGCGCGAAGTTTTTCGCGATTGCCGCGAATCATTTTTAAGAATTTTTGCTTCTCTGTTGTCGCGAGAAAATCTGCATGTGACTGAGTATCCGCTACGATAACGTTGGCACAAATCATCACATAGGGTTGAGCTAAATGCTCGGATGGGACAAACTCATCTCGATAAAAGTTTAGAGCACGAGACATTGCATCTGGAGCAAAGTGTGCAGCAAATGCGAAAGGTAAGCCTCTCTTAGCTGCTAAACGTGCGCTGTATGTACTCGACCCCAGAAGCCAAATCGGCAGAGATGTGTTGTTACCTGGATAAGCCGCGACTGGTTGATTTCGAGATACGGGACCAAGAAAGAAATTAAGTTCCTCCAACAGCTCTTCAAAGTCAGGATCCATATGCTCTGGTTCCCGCCTTAATGCATGCATTGTTTGGTAGTCGGTGCCTGGTGCGCGTCCTAATCCGAGGTCAATACGACCAGGGTATAATGCCTCTAACGTTCCGAATTGCTCTGCAATAACTAGTGGTGCATGGTTAGGTAACATGATTCCACCTGATCCTAAACGGATCGAGTTCGTGTGCGCTCCAATATGACTGAGTAATACACTGGTTGCGGCACTGGCGATGTCGGGCATGTTATGGTGTTCAGCCATCCAAAACCGATGATAGCCCCAGGACTCGATTGATTGAGCTAATTCAACGGAGCGTTCGAACGTTTCGGTGAAGTTTGTTCCGTCGGACACGGGTGCCAAATCCAGAACAGATAAACGAGGAAAAGACATAGGATAGTTATAGCCTGTTAATGAATCTTAACTATCATATGGTGGTGAAAGTTGACGTTTAAAAGGGGAGGATTAACCATTCACAATGGATTATTTTTCTTCAATGCCTGGAGAGCGTTTAGCTTACGAGTTTAGCTTTTGCTATGTGATAAAAGCGGCTTTATTACTGTAAGTGGCCACAGTGGTCGATGTCGTTGAATATTCGCATGTAGAACGTTTCCACAGCTACTTTAGATTAAAACATAGGCCTCTTTAACAGCGAACTGCTGTTGTCGACAATAGTGAACGAGCTAGCTTTAGAACGTTTTGACTGATACATAGACTTGTCTGCCGCTGTTAATAATTCATGTACATTCGACCCATGCTCAGGATAGAGTGCAATACCAATGCTAGCTCCGACGCATAACTCTTTACCTTTAAAATGAATTACTTTTTCTATTTCTTGGATATAGCGTAGTGCACATGCAGACAGAGACGTACCTGTTGTGTGTGAACGATGAATAATAATAAATTCATCTCCACCAAAGCGGCCTACCATGTCTGATTCGTCGATAATACTTGATAATCTACTAGCTACAGATTTTAACACTGCATCACCTGCCTCATGGCCATGGCTATCGTTAATATCCTTAAATAAATTTAAATCTATAAAAAACAAACTAAAACTATTCTCACTGCCTCTGAAATTACGCGTAAGCTGGATCAAATGTTTTTCTATTGCTCGACGATTGTAGATATTAGTTAAGGAGTCGTGCTCAGACAAAAATACCAAACTTTCTTTTTGACGATTTAGAACTGAAGTTTGATTCTCTACTTCTTCTTTAAGTTTTGATTTTGATATTGTTGTGTGGTTTAACAATGCCGCCATTTTATTGAAGTAACAAGACAGATTTTCAAATTCCGTGAATTGATTTTCTGAAGGGATTTTATAGTCAAAATTTGACCTGCTTAATTGTTTTATTCCATTTATAAACCTTTGAAAGCTTCTCTTGAACTTTATTTTTATATAAAAGCATAATAGCATAACAACCAGAGAGATAAAAATAATACCTGCTTGAGTGTAATAATTTAAATTTTGTAGTTTTGTAGACTTATTATTAAGTATTTTTTTATAAATATATATTATTTCATTATTCATATCCTGGGATACAATGTTTATTCTGGATTGTATGACAGGATTTGATTTATTATAATTTACGACTGAATCATAATGGCGATCTTTGTCTAGTAAATGATTATTTTCGTATTGAACTAAAAAATACAGTTCGAGATTCATTTTTTTTAGGTCTTTAGTAAGGTATAAAACATCTTCATTTTGAGATAATAATTCGTTTAATTTGTTATGAGAAATCATGAATTGTGTGAAATTGTTTTTTCCCCTATTTTGAGTGTAAGCCCAAAGATAACTACTTAATGACTCTAATGATATTTGTATGTCCATTATTTGGTTTAATTGTTTCTTGGCTTTATAATCTTCTATTTTTATGAAGCTTATGTATACTATAACGCTGATACATAGTATTACGCTTAGACTGAATAGTGATGCTAAATAGTGGTTTAACGAACGATGCATTTTAATCTAGACCATCAAAATATGAATTGATATAGTTTTCTTTAAATATTTTTCTGTAATTTGGAATCTGTCCTTCTACATAGTTTTGTTTTAATGCCCAATTAGCTTCTGATTGTAATGTAAATAATAAAGAATTCGTTAAATTTAATCGAAAGTTATAATCATCCCAACTCCAAGATATTTCTTCAACTGTTGTGTTAAGTTTTTGTGATAGTATTTTCATTGTTAAATGAGGGTTTTTATCCATCCAGTTAATTGAGTGATGAAGTGACTTTATTATTTTCATTACTTCTTGATCTGATTTTTCAATGTGTATTTCTTTTGATACAAGCAAAAAGTAAAGTTTATACACGCCAATAATTCCTATGTTCTTTACTTCTTCATTTATTCTATTCTTGGCCATAAATCCGTATGGCTCCCAAGTAGATATTGCATCGACGTTTCCTTGCATTAAATGATTTATAATAACCTGCGTTGTTGATGATATTTTTTCTACTTTTTCTAAATCAATGTCATTTACCTGTAGCAACAAGTCTAAGTAATATTCGCTAGCGCTCTTTTTTATTACACCAACCTTTTTTCCTGGTAATTTATCTATACTTGCTATGCCAGACCGCTTTTTAGTTAGCAGCTTAATATCATTCGTAGAAGATGCAAAAGAAGTGATTAATGCTAAATCTTTGTATTCAAAGCTTTTAAACATCAGTACGCTTTCAGAAAAAGTGGCGTAATTAACATGGTTTTCTAGAAGTAGGTTTGAACATTCGACCCCTCCAAAGCACATGATAAGTTCGACGTTTAAATCGTTTTCTTCAAACGCACCTATGTGCTCTGCAATGATAAAAGGGGCTGACAGAGGCGTCTTAGATATACCGATTGTTGTAGGTTTGTGGATAGCATTTGATACCGTTGTTAATTTTAAATAAGCAACTACTAATGCAGAAAGAACTAAAATTATGATAACTGTAGAAATCTGTTTTGTATCCATCAAAAACAACTCCCTTCATAATAGTAGTAATTAATCTATCAGTTAAATGAGTGTAGTTGCTTATTGGGTTGATGCTAGGAGAGGAGAGGATTTATTTGTATCGTGCCAAATTTATGAGTACCTAGGGGTAATTTCGGTAACTGGCTTAGATATAAAGAATTTATCTTGAGTTAGTTCAAGTTGTAGCAAATGACTGATTTCATAACATGATGATTTATGGAGAGATATCAACTTTTTAAGTTGAAAAATTGTACTCCATTTTTGCCATTTTTCTTTATCTCATACATTGCGTGATCGGCTTTTTGATACACTTCATTAAACGGTTGCTTTCCTTTGTTAAAGAGACAAACACCGATACTCATTCCTATCGTTACTTTATGTAAGTCTTGATTTATCGCTGGAATGATTGAATCTAAGAGTTGATTGCAAAGTTGGGATATTTCCTCTCGACTTGAATGCCAGTTTAAGATAACAAATTCATCGCCTCCTATGCGTCCAACTTGAGACTTGCTTGACGCAAGCTCTGTTAAGCTATTGGCGATATTGATGAGGAGGGTGTCGCCAGTATGATGGCCTAGCTGGTCGTTAACTGCTTTAAAATTATCTATATCAACAAACACTAAAGCAGACTGCTGAGACGGTTCGGTTTGAGGTTGATGATTAAAGTTTTCCTCAATTGCTTTTCTATTTAACAATCCAGTCAATGGATCACTCGAAGCCAACTTGGCCAGTTGCTGCTCATAACGCTTTTCTTTTGTAATATCGATATGAGTACCCATCATCCGTAGTGGTTCGCCATCAGAACCATACTCGACGATGCGCCCTCGATCGTAGACCCAGCTATCACTGCCGTCTTTATGAATCATGCGATGTACTACCTCATAAAGGTCGGTCTTGCCTGCTAGGTGATCTTCAAATGCACCCACTGCAAGATCGTAATCTTCAGGGTGGAGATTGCTTTTCCATGTTTCAACCGTGGCGGTTAACTCATGGGGCTGATAACCTAGCATTTTGCCCCATTGCATATTGAATATCGTCAAAGTACCTGAAGGAATATGCTGCTCCCACAAACACAGTCCATTACTGTCGAGTGCAGCATTCAACTTTTCTTGTAGTCGCGCATTCTTCCGCTTCAGCTCTTCATTTTCTTTTTCTAAGCAGGCAATTCGAGTTAGATATTCTTCCATTTTGCGCATAATTTACGTCGTTTTCGGAGCGACAATATACGAAAAATACTTTGCAATTTCTATGATTGAGCTTGGAGATATAAATATTGAATATGCGGTAAATAATAAAGAATCGGTGATGTTACTTAAGAGCAGCAAAGTAAATGCTTGGAAAACAAAGAAGGAAATAGGGGGTAAGCGAGGGGCTCTCCTGGTGCAAAGTCTTAAATGGAGGCCTTTGCACCGGGACTACTGAGGGCTAGCGGTTTAGTGCACCACAACGCTCAGGTTGGTATGTGATATCGACAATTTCAATTGTCTTCACTTGATTATTTGGCATTGGCCATTCAAGTTTTTGACCAACAGACAAACCGATCAGTGCGCTGCCTACGGGCGCAAAAATAGAGATATCATCACTGCTTTTCAGTTCAGAAGGGTAAACCAGTGTCTTTGTCATGGTTCTATCTTCACCTGAAAATTTAAACTCTACAGTCGAGTTCATCGTGACCACGTTATCTGGCATTTGTTCTGGCTCAAGAACTGTTGCTCGGTCGAGCTCTGCTTCTAATTCCACAAGCTCCGCTGCGATGTTTGGCATTTTATCCAACAAAGCCGTGATTCGGTTCATATCTAAGCTTGAGATGTAGATAGAATTGTTTTCTGACATTTTATGACTCCCAAATAAAAGGCCGCCTCACAAAAATGGGACGGCACTCTATATGTCAATTACGGTATCAATCATATGGACGCTATTCCATATGAACTAAACCTGATTTTAGTCTTTATAGTGCGACTTAGCTAGTAAAAAATTTTTGTTGTGAAGCTTGATTTTTCTAAATCTTTCAATCACTTCAGATATTGTTCTCTGATCACCTTGAAACGGTGAAGTCAAGTGAGTGCGTCGTTTAGAAGAAAAGCAGGATTTATCGTAGGTGTGCTCGGTTTCGATGGTCAACCTAACTTCATAAAAGCAAAACGGTATAGTCCGTTGCTAGCATGGCTTCGGTTATCTCAGTTTGTTAAAACTACCAATATCCGTTAATAAATTACTTTTTATTTCGCAATAGTCAGATAAATACGTTCATCTACCCCTTTAGGGTAGTTTGAAATTGTAATTGATTTACATCATGTATTAATTTTCTTTCACAATTAACAATGAGCTCAGTGATAAGAACCTAACCCTTAGGAATTATAATGAGCAAGTTGAAGCTAGTAGTCATCGGTAACGGTATGGTAGGGCACCGTTATATTGAAGACTTAGTCGAGAAAGCTGATATGTCTAATATAGACATTACGGTTTTCTGTGAAGAACCTCGTGTCGCATACGACCGTGTGCACCTTTCCTCTTACTTTTCTCACCATACTGCAGATGAACTTTCTTTAGTAAAAGAAGGCTTCTACGAGAAACACGGTATTAACATGCTGATCGGCGAACGCGCGATTAACATCAACCGTGAAAACCGCATTGTTTACTCAAGCACTGGCCGTGAAGTTCAATACGACAAGCTTATTCTTGCTACTGGCTCATTCCCATTTGTTCCACCTATCAAAGGTCACGAAAGCAAAGACTGTTTTGTTTACCGTACTATCGAAGATCTTAAAGCGATCGAAGCGTGTGCGAAGAAGAGCAAATCAGGCGTTGTTGTCGGTGGTGGTCTGCTAGGTCTTGAAGCAGCAGGCGCATTGAAAGCACTGGGTGTAGAAACGCATGTTGTTGAGTTCGCACCGAAGCTAATGGCTGAGCAACTTGACCTTGCTGGTGGTAACCAACTTCGACAAAAGATCGAGCGTATGGGCGTGAACGTTCACACCAGCAAAAATACGCTTGAGATTGCGCCAGAAGGCACAAACGCACGCAACGTTATGCGTTTTGCTGACGGTTCAGAACTAGAAACAGACTTCATCGTATTCTCTGCAGGTATTCGTCCACAAGACAAACTAGCACGCCAAATGGAGCTAGAAGTGGCACCTCGTGGCGGTGTTGCTATCAACGACCATTGTCAGACTTCTGATGAGAACATCTACGCGATTGGTGAGTGTGCGTCTTGGAACGAAATGTTCTACGGCCTTGTTGCTCCTGGCTACAAGATGGCGACCGTTGCTGTTGACCACCTACTAGGTAACACAGAAAGCAAATTCGAAGGCGCTGACATGTCTGCGAAGCTGAAACTTCTAGGTGTAAAAGTAGGTTCAATCGGTGACGCGAACGGTCGTACTGAAGGCTGTAAGAGTTACGTTTACCAGAACGAAGAACAAGAAGTTTACAAACGTCTTATCGTTTCTAAAGACAACAAGAAACTGCTTGGCGCGGTTATGGTTGGCGACACCTCTGACTACGGTGACCTGCTTCAACTTATGTTGAACGAAATCGACCTACCAGAACACCCGGATGCGTTGATCCTTCCTGCACACGCAGGCGCTGAGAAACCAGCACTCGGTGCAGACGCTCTACCAGAAAGCGCAGTAATCTGTTCTTGTTTCGACGTAACCAAAGGCAAGATCGCACAAGCGGTTGCTGATGGTCACCACACATTGGGCGACATCAAAGCAGTGACTGGCGCAGGTACAGGCTGTGGTGGTTGTATTCCTCTAGTGACCTCTGTTCTAAATGCTGAGCTTGCTAAATCTGGTATCGAAGTGAAGAACGACGTGTGTGAGCACTTTGCATACTCACGCCAAGAGCTGTTCCACCTAATCCGTATTGAAGAGATCAAAACGTTTGATGAGCTTCTAGAGAAATACGGTAAAGGTTACGGCTGTGAAGTTTGTAAACCACTGGCTGGTTCTATCTTGGCTTCTTGCTGGGGTGAGCACATTCTTAAGCCACAACTGGTTAAGCTGCACGACACGAACGATAACTTCCTAGGTAACATCCAAAAAGACGGTACTTACTCTGTTATCCCACGTATGGCGGGTGGTGAAGTAACACCTCAAGCACTGGGTGCGTTAGCGAACGTTGCAGCAGAATACAACCTATACACCAAAGTAACCGGTGCTCAACGTATTGGTCTGTTTGGTGCTCAAAAAGACGATCTTCCAGAGATCTGGCGCAAGCTTATCGACGCTGGTTTCGAAACAGGTCAAGCGTACGCAAAAGCACTTCGTATGGCGAAGACCTGTGTTGGCTCAACGTGGTGTCGTTACGGCGTTCAAGACTCTGTTGGTCTGGGTTCTTACATCGAGAACCGTTACAAAGGCATTCGTACACCTCATAAGATGAAGTTCGGTGTTTCTGGCTGTACTCGTGAGTGTGCGGAAGCACAAGGTAAAGACCTTGGTATTATCGCGACTGACGCAGGTTGGAACATGTACGTATGTGGTAACGGTGGTATGAAACCTCGTCACGCAGACCTACTTGCAAGTGACCTAGATAAAGAAACGCTAATCAAGTACATCGACCGCTTCATGATGTTCTACATCCGTACTGCTGCGCCACTACAACGCACATCAGTTTGGATGGAAAACATGGAAGGTGGCGTTGACTACCTACGCGAAGTGATTGTTAACGACAAACTTGGCATCAACACTCAACTAGAAGCTGACGTAGCGAAGCTTGTAGACGAGTACGAGTGTGAGTGGACTGCGACCATCAACGACGAATCACAACTGACTCGTTTCGCGCACTTCATCAACTCTGACAAGCGCGATGAAAACGTCGTGTTTGTACAAGAGCGCGAACAGCACCGCCCAGCAACCTTCACGGAAAAACACCCTGAAGCGAAAGGCGACATCCTACACGTAGCGATCACTGAAGCATAAGGGAAGTTTGATTATGTCATTTGAAAAGATTTGCCAAATCAGCGACATCGTACCGGGCACGGGTGTTTGTGCTTTGGTTAATGGTCAGCAAGTTGCGGTATTTCGCCCAACACAAGCAGAAGAAGTGCTGGCGATCAGCAACACAGACCCGTTCTTCCAATCAAACGTGCTTTCTCGCGGTTTGATCTGTGAGCACCAAGGCGAGCTTTGGGTGGCAAGCCCACTTAAGAAGCAGCGCTTTAACCTGACAACAGGTGCGTGCATGGAAGACGAACGTTTTAGCGTGAAAGCGTACAAAACGCGTGTAACCAACGGCGAAGTAGAAATCTCTGCGTAAGCTTGGTTTTCATTCCCTCCTCTTAGGGGGAGGGAATGAACTGAAACCTAGATTCAATAGACAAAGGCTTTCCAAGCATCATCTCAGGGGAACAGGGAAGCGAGGTGTTGTAGATAGCGTTCAGGTGTCAACGGGAAGCCTTTCTCTATTCAATCTTTAACTTTTTAACTTTCAATTTTGGATAAGGACACATTCATGTCTACTGATTTTAAGCCTGCAGAATTCGTGCAAACCATGATCAATGTTGGTGAAGCGAAAACTAATACAAGCACGCGAGACCTTCTGCTTCGCGGTACGATGGCTGGCGTTATTCTTTCGCTTGCGGTGGTGGTTGCTATTACCGCGATTGTACAAACGGGTATCGGTCTTGTAGGAGCACTTGTTTTCCCCGTTGGTTTCGTAATTCTAAGTGTGATGGGGTATGACCTAGTAACCGGTGTTTTTGGTCTAGCGCCTCTGGCTAAGTTTGCTAACCGTCCGGGCATCACTTGGGGTCGTATCTTCCGTTGTTGGGGTCTTGTAGGCTTGGGTAACCTTATCGGTTCTCTGATCGTTGCTTACCTAGTGGCTATCTCTCTAACAGGTAACTTTTCTCTAGAACTGAACGCAGTAGCGAAGAAATTTGTCGCTGTTTCTACCGCGCGTAGCCTTGGTTTTGAAAACATGGGTATGGACGGATGGATCACATGTTTCGTACGCGGCATCTTCTGTAACCTAATGGTGTGTCTAGGCGTTATCGGCAACATGACGGCACGTTCGGTGTCTGGTCGCGTAGCAATGATGTGGTTCCCAATCTTCATCTTCTTTGCGCTAGTATTTGAACACACCGTAGTAAACATGTTCCTATTCCCACTAGGTATGATTCTAGGTGCGGATTTTGGTATCGCGATTTGGTTGAACTTCAACCTTATTCCAACCATTCTAGGTAATATTGTCGGTGGTCTCGTAATGACTTGTATTCCACTGTACCTAACTCACGCAAAAACAGCGCCTTCTATCAACGTAGTTGAAGAAGAAGTAAAAACAGAGCCTGCAATCGCAAAATAAACCGCTTTTATCTGGCCCTACCTATGGTAGGTAGGGCTGTTCAACTCATTTAACTTTCGATAAGTATTGTATTGATTTAGCTATAAAAAGTAATAACTCCTTGGGGTGATTTTAACCTTGAGTTAATGACTTGAGTGTTACTTTTTATGTCCAAATTTTCGATAGGCGTTGATATGACAACTGTTAACTCATCTTTAAACAGCGGCTTTGTTTCTCTTGTTGGTGCAGGTCCTGGTGACCCTGATTTACTCACAGTAAAAGGCTTAAAAGCCATTCAAGCGGCTGAAGTTGTTGTGTATGACCGATTGGTATCAAAAGAGATTCTTGAGTTGGCGCATGCATCAGCAGAGATGATTTATGTTGGGAAAAAGCTCGATTTTCACTGCGTGCCTCAAGATCAAATCAACCAAATCTTGGTGCAAAAAGCGCAAGAAGGTAAACGCGTTGTACGTCTAAAAGGCGGCGATTCATTTATCTTTGGTCGTGGCGGTGAAGAGCTAGAAGAGCTAGCAGAATTCGGCATCAAATACGAAGTGGTTCCGGGTATCACAGCTGCTGCGGGTGCAACGGCTTACGCAGGTATTCCATTAACACACCGCGACCATGCACAAAGCGTTCAATTTATCACTGGTCATGTACAAAAAGATGGTCGTGAGATTGAATGGCATTCACTAGCGCAATCCAACAACACACTTGTGTTCTATATGGGTTTGAAGCAAAGCGGCCATATTATGGATAAGCTGATCACTCATGGGTTAGATCCTGAGATGTCATGCGCCATTATTGAAAACGGTACGCGCCCAGAGCAGCGCGTGTTCCAAGGAAAGTTGAACGAGCTATCGATCATGGCAGAGCAAGCCGTGAGCCCAGCATTGATTGTGGTTGGCAGCGTGACTCAACTTCACAACAAGTTGGATTGGTTCGCAAAGTAATACTGCCCAGAAGTGACTATATTTTACAGGGGCTTTGTTGCCTCTGCATTTCTTGCTTACGCATAGGCATTTGATCAATGAGGTTGTTGATAAACGACCAGTCTGTTTCTGCGCCCCAGCGGTGCTTTTCTAGACCATCTTTACCAAGCAAAATAGCGGTATGAGAACCTTTTTCGACCTCATAAAGACGAGCTAGCATTTTTAGGTCGAACTCTTCTTTAAGCCAAGCAGGAAAAGTATAACCTTGCTCTGTAATGACCAGCGTGACGACATCTCTGTCTTCCAACTCACACTCATTCATAAGTGTTTCTAGCAAGAATTGTTTGACGTATTCATCATTTTCTGGCGCAAAGTAGAGCACACTTCTATGTGGCCAGTATTTGGAGTGCGCTGGATAACCAAATGCTGTCGATGACAAGATACAAGAAAGCAGTATCACTAGTAACTTTCCGCCCATGACAGTTCCCCTAGAAACCCAAATAACTTTTTATACGTTAAGTTTAGTGGAATTGGCTCATTGTGCTTTTTCCAAAACTGGCATAGGGTAGGCAGCAAATAAATTGAGCGTAGAAATAGATGAGTTCGGAAAGCAAACAAAAAATCGCCATTTTGGTTGATGTACAGAATGTGTATTACACTTGTCGCGAAGCGTATCGAAGCAATTTTGATTACAACCAGTTTTGGTATGTTGCCACACAAGGGAAAGAGGTGGTAAGTGCTCGTGCTTATGCTATTGCGAGCAATGATCCCAAGCAACGTCAGTTCCACCATATTCTTCGTGGTGTTGGATTTGAGGTGATGCTTAAACCCTACATCCAGCGTCGTGATGGCAGCTCGAAAGGCGATTGGGATGTGGGTATTACTCTCGATGCAATTGAAATTGCTCCCGAAGTTGAGGAAGTGATTCTAGTTTCGGGAGATGGAGACTTTAGTCTGCTAGTAGAGAGAATTCAGCAGCGCTTCAATAAAACGGTGACCGTTTATGGTGTACCTAAACTTACATCTCAAACTCTGATTGATTGTGCCGACAATTTTGTCGCGATTGATGACGATTTCTTGCTGTAGTTAAATAGTGTAATAAAGAAAGGCGAGTCACTCAGGCTGTACGAAAACGTACAATGACTCGCCTCTAATTTATCGTTGATTTGGCTAGTTACGAAGGAATGATCATTTGCCCTAGCAAGTAACCCAAGCAACACGCACCAATCACGCCGATTAAGCCCACAGACATGAATGAGTGGTTGAAGTACCACTTACCAATCTTAGTTGTGCCCGAGGTATCGAAGTTCACAGTCGCGATATCTGAAGGGTAGTTGGGAATAAAGAAGTAGCCGTATACCGCTGGCATCAAGCCGATAAGCAGCGCAGGTTCCAAACCTAAGCCGAGACCAACAGGCAGCATCATGCGAGCCGTTGCAGCTTGAGAGTTCACCACAACCGACACAATGAATAACGCAAGCGCGAATGTCCAAGGGTAGTTGGTTACCATCTCTACGATGCCGGATTTAAATTGAGGCATAGCGTACTGGAAGTAGGTATCTGACATCCATGCAATACCGAAGATAGCAATCGCCGCCACCATACCTGACTTAAACACCACGCCATTTGGTACGTCACGCGGGTCAGTTTTGGTCGCAAGCAAAATGATACCGCCGAAGCAAAGCATCATCATTTGAATCACAACGGCCATGCTGATTGGCTTCGCGCCATCTACGATGGTACGAATGTCTGGCCACATCGCGATAACGACGATCACCAAGATCGATGCAATGAACAGCAATACAGAGTTACGAGCACTTGTTGGTAGTACTTCATCAAGAGACGTTGCAGTTGTGTTGAGGATTTTTTCTCTCCACACAGGATCTTTCAAACGCTCTTGGTATTCTTCATCGTCGTCTAGTTCTTTACCACGCTTTAGGCTGTAAAGTGACATCAACAACGTACCGAATAAGGTTGCAGGTACAGTAACGAGCAGAATTGAGAGCAGAGTGATCTCGTGTTGAATGTCGGAGAGTTGCGCCAAGTAGTAAACCACTGCTGCTGAAATTGGCGAGGCTGTGATTGCGATTTGAGACGCGACAGAAGCGGCAGCCATAGGACGCTCTGGACGAATGCCATTTTTAAGTGCAACGTCGCCAATGATTGGCATGATAGAGTAAACCGCATGACCTGTACCAAGTAGGAAGGTCATAAAGTAAGTCACGAACGGAGCAATAAGGGTGACGCGTTTTGGGTTCTTACGAAGCACACGCTCGGCAACTTGCAGCATGTATTTCAAACCGCCAGCGGCTTCAAGAATGGAAGCACATGTTACCACCGCTAAAATGATCAACATAACGGTGACAGGAGGAGAGGTTGGCGGCATCTTAAAGATGAAGACTTCAATCACCAAGCCAATTCCGGATACGACCCCAAGGCCGATACCACCATAACGTGAGCCGATATACAGCATCACGAGCAAAAATAGAAACTCAAGATACAACATGTGGATTTCCTTATTCAAAACAGAGGGCTACATAGCCAAATTACCTCTTTGTATTGTCTCGATATTCAGAAAGAAAATACTTCATGTTGTTCACAATCCGCTGGATAAGAAACAGCAATATTCAATTATTGGCAATAACTCACGCTACACAGGGAAACTGTTAACACAGTTTTATCAGGGTGTTTTTATGCTGTGTATTTTTGCGATCATGTGAGCGTTAAATGCGAAGAGGTTTAAGAGTTTGTTGCTATTCATCGCATACGTAACCAGACCTTACAGCTTCACAGAACTCGGAAATACATTCATAACTAACCCTAAGAGTGCTTCTTTGTTATGAAAACGCAAAGGATAATAGTTTGCATTGCGATTGGTGCTTGGGTATAAAGGTGTCAGAATGACTACACCAACAATAAGCCATCATGTCTGAGCAATTTTTCCCGCAACTGTTTCAAACTTCGAGTGAGATTACACCTTACCTACACGGTGATATCGGCGAGATAGGGCAAGAAGCTATCCATATCGAGAATGATATCAACCCGATCATCCAAGGCCTTTACCAGCAAATCTCGGAGGCTCATCCGGAAGCGGGAAAAGCATATTGGTTGACAAGAACGTGGGATTTACTTTGTTGGCAGCCAGTTTATGTCGCATTCATCTCTATTTACGGTTACCACACGTTGCCAAACATTCGCGAGATAGCGCAGCACCTCAAACCTTGTTTTGTTTCTGGGTACCGATTCGCCGACGAAGCGCATATACATGGCGAGCCAGAAGCGTTGATAAAAGAGGCGGGGCGTCAAATCCGAGAACTGTTCGACTTCTATCAACAAGAGATGAGTCAATGGACACGCATTCGTCCTGGCTTCACCCATCAATTGATGTCGGACGGAATCATGGCTTGTTTAATTCGTCTCCAACAGCGCTTTCCGCAAATGACTAACTCGACACTTCAGGAGCATGCGGTCTTGTGGCTAAGCGCAATGGGTTTGGATGTTGATAATAGCCGCTCACTTCATGAGACGGAATCAGATCAGTCGCTAAAGTTAGTAAGAAAAAGTTGTTGTTTAGTCTATAAGTGTGAAGGCAGAAAGCTTTGTGCAGATTGTCCTCGTTTAGAGGAAAATCGACAGCTTATGAGCAAGAAGGTTCTTAATTAACATTTATTTAACTTGTGTAACAGTGCTCGATTTGAGAGTGAGAATAAGTATCATTGCATGCTCTTGTTGACAACAAAAAGATAAATACAATGATGAAAAGGACGTTTTCTTTCAATCTCATCGTACTTGCGATGAGCAGTGGATACGCAGTTAGCTCAATAGCAGCAGAAGATCTTCAACAAACATCGACTCCAAGCGATGAGCAATTGGTTGTTGTAGGCAGTGTGATGCCGAAATCGATCTCCGATATTCCAGGAACGGTTTGGTTTGTTGGCCAAGAAGAGATTGCTCAGCAATATCGTGCGGGCAAGACACTGGGTGATATTCTTTCTGCAACCATCCCTTCTTTAGACGTCGGCACCGGTGGTCGAACTAACTATGGTCAGAACCTTCGCGGTAGAGCAATGTTGGTAATGATTGATGGTGTCTCGTTACAGTCTTCTCGCCCGATTAGTCGTCAGTTAGACGCAATAGACCCATTCAACATCGAGCGAATTGAAGTACTATCTGGTGCAACCTCCATTTATGGTGCAGGCGCTACTGGTGGTGTTATTAACATTATCACCAAGAAAGCGTACTCGGATGACTTGTCGTTTGAATCCTACGTGAGTGGCACTACAGGCTTTAATAGCAGCGATGACTTTGATTACAAACTCGCTCAGTCTATCTCGGGTGGTAATGAGCGAATTACCGCTAGAGGTTCGGTTGTGTACACCGAGACACAAGGTGCATTTGACGCAAATGGCGACATTGTCACCCCAGACATTTCACAGGGCTCTTTGCAGTATAATTCAACGCTCGATGTTATGGGATCGACCGAGATTCAAATCTCCGATGCCAGCAAGTTAAACCTTGTCGCACAATACTATGACAGCCAGCAAGACTCGCCATACGGTTTGTACATTGTTAACAATAAATTTGTTGATGTACGAGAGGGGTTCGATTCCGACCGTGAACATGGTACAGAGCGAGTTCTCTTAAGTGCGAACTACGCTCACGACAGCGTATTCGGTCATCAACTGATAGGCGAGTTATCTTACCGTAGTGAAGACCAAACCTTTACTCCTTATTACCAAAGTGCCTCTCAACAAAAAACAGAAGTTTTTGCTGGGCGCTTAGCATTAGCTAAAAGCTGGGAGTCATTCAAACTTGTTTATGGTGTCGATGCGTACTTAGACCGTTTTGAAAGTAACCAGGCTCTGTTCGATTCAACCATTGCGAACAGCTCTGGGAACTTAATTAATCGAACCTATGCCGAAGTGGGGCGTTACCCAGATGTTGATGTGGCGTCTTACGCAATGTTTGTCCAAGGGGATTACCAAATCAATCAAGATTGGTCAGTACAAGCAGGCTACCGCTACCAATACATGGACAATAAGATTGATGATTTTGTTGCCTATAGTATACAAAAGAAGATCGCATCGGGTAATGGTGTATCAGCGGATGCGGTACCAGGTGGCAGCACTGACTACTCTGTGAGCTTATTTAATTTGGGCACCATTTATCAGCTTAACGATGAATCTCAGCTTTGGGCGAACTTCTCTCAAGGTTTCGAACTCGCTGATCCTGCAAAGTACTACGGCCAAGGTAGCTACGATGCCGCGGATGCAAATGGTCACTACGCGTTGAACAATAGCATTAATGTATCTGACTCAAAAATGTCGGGCATCAAAACGGACAGCTATGAAATTGGTTACCGATTAGATACCGATACTGTCGCACTGCAAGCGGCGGGTTACTATTCGGTTTCGGATAACTCAATCAAGTATGACAAGAAGACGCTCCTAATCACCAATGTTGATGACGAGCAACGTGTATACGGTGCCGAAGCAAACATTAACTACTGGGTAAACCGTGATATTTTGTTAGGTGCATCAGGTCACTATGTGGTTTCTGAGCTTAAAACCAACGGTAAGTGGGAAGATCTAAGCGCGGGTAAAGCAAGTACATCAAAAGCGAACGCGTGGGCGGCTTACTATCAGGATGGCTATTCAGTACGTTTACAAAGCCAGACGATGTTTGATTACGAAGATGACGCAAACAATAAACTAGATGGATACACTACGTTTGATCTTCTTGGTAACGTAACACTACCTATCGGGCAGTTAGGTTTTGGTATTCAAAACCTATTTGACGAAGACTACACAACCGCTTGGGGACAACGTGCGCAGATTCTTTATGCAGCACACTACGATGCTGCAGCGTACGACTACAAAGGAAGAGGTCGCACATTCACACTGAACTACAGTGTCGAATACTAAAGCTAACTATCTCCGAATATCAAAAAAGCCGCTTGAAGCGGCTTTTCTTTTAGGCTTGATCTGTCTGCGCTGTGTCTACAACGTTTTCCGTGTGTTCTGAAGCTTGGTTTTGTTCTTCAGCTTCCATTTTCGCGCGTTCAGCTTTGGAGATATAACGCGGCTTATTGCTCTTATGTAGCTTAGCGTTATGCTTCTTCTGCTTCGCTTTCAAGATCTGATTGATTTTCTTCTTGCGGTTCATGGTGGTGGTCCTTTAATTTAGCGAGGCAGGATAGTTACTTTTTTATCAAGTTACAACTAAATAAGCGCCGGTATCGGTCGCAAAATTCAAGTACGTTCCTATGTCCAATCATCTATCGCGTTTTAATGGAGCCCAAATGAAAACACTGTACACCGAACGTTTGATACTGCGTCTTGTGAGTGTAGATGATGCACCATTTATACTAAAACTTTATAACCACCCAGACTTCTACCGTTTTGTCGGAGACAAACAAATTCGTACCGAATATGAAGCGGCGCGTTACATAAAAGAAAATATGCTACGCATGCAACAAATTAAAGGCGTGAGTTTACTCGTTGTAGAGAAGAAAGAAGATGGGCAACCCATCGGGATTTGTGGGTTGGTTAAACGTGACACATTACAACACTATGATCTCGGATATGGATTTTTACCTTCCGCTTATGGCTTCGGCTACGGAACGGAGTCTGCAACCGCAGTGCTGGAATACGCTAGAGAGGAAATGAAACTCGATAATTTGGTTGCCATCACCAACAATGACAATATTCGTAGTATAAGTTTGCTCAAAAAACTGGGCTTTGAGTTTGAACGAGTTGAGCAGCAATATGATAATGGCCGCACGTTAGAACTTTACACAATGATGTTGTGATTTTTGGATAGCGCATGAGCGATATTTTACTTGGCAAACTCGCCACTGAATTTAAGACAGTAAAAGCCATGGTAGAGGTTTACTGTCATGACCATCATGGAACAAAACGTGACTTATGCTCAGAATGTCATGAGCTGCTTGAATACGCAGAAGTGCGCCTCGACCGCTGTCCTTATGGAGAGAATAAACCGACGTGTAATAAATGTCCGATTCACTGCTACAAACCAGAGCCGAAAGAACAAATGCGTTTGGTCATGCGTTACTCTGGCCCCAGAATGTTACTGAAACATCCCATCTTGGCGGTTCGTCATTTGCTTCATGAAAAGCGAATGGTACCGGAAAAGCCTGCAGCGAACGCGTCAAACCGTCACAAGCGTTTATCTAAACAAAAATGCGAAGAATAAAAAAACGAGGGCGACATGCCCTCGTTTTCGTTGAGTAGAAGCGGCGTGGTTAGAGGCCAGCGGCCATACGCTGCTTGGTTTTGCTCGCAGCAAGTAGCATGTATACGCCAGTCGCAACCAAAGCGGCAAACAAGTAGCCTAGCAAGCCGTGTTCTTGGCCCATAAATTTATCAGCGACAACAGGACCAGCAACAGAGCCGATGCTGTAGCTAAACAGCATGACTTGTGTCGCAGAGACAATAAAGCGTTCATCAAGTCCTTCGCAACCTAAGTTGATTGCAATCGGGTACAAGGCAAAAGTAGCTGCACCTAAAAAGAATAATGCAGCAGCCAATACCACGGCTGACGAGGAAATAAACGTCATACCGATCGAAAAAATACCCAAAATACAGAAAAACGCCATTAGCACTGTGCGGCTCATGTATTTGTTTAACGCGGTCACCATTGGTTGGACTAGCATGCCACCTAGAATCACTAGCGCCATCAATGTACCAATGTCTTGATGGCTAATTTTACGGTTAGTTAACTCAACTGGCATTAATCCGTAGATCGCGCCTAAGGTCAAACCTGAAACAACACAACCAATAATTGCTGCATGGTTTAGTTTGGCAATTTGCTTAAATGATAAAGCGGTTGATTCATGGCTGTTTGGCTGCTCACACTCAATGAACATTAGCACCAGCATCGCCATTAAGATCAACGTCGTGATCGCAATAAACGGAACGCCGCCACTTACGCCAAGCACGCCAATACCAAACTGGCCTAATGCTGAACCACCATAAAGCGATAGCATGTACAAGCTCAAACGTCTCGCACGCGATGCTTCGTCTCCAGACATTAGCCAAGATTCAACAATGACAAAAACACCAGCAACCGCGATACCCGCAATAAAGCGAGCGGCAAGCCACATCAATCCGTTAGCAAACACGGGTAGTGTGACGATAGTTAGCGAAAATACGGCCAAGCAACCAATAAACGCGTTACGGTGACCAACTTGACGTACGATACGTTCAATAAAAATAGCACCGGTTAATAAGCCGCCATAAAACACACTCGCCAACCAACTCGCGTAATCTGCTGAGATGTTGTATTCACCGAGCATGAGAGGGATCAAGCTCATTAAATAGCCCGAAGCCACCGCATAAAGAGACAGTGCGACGACTGGAACTGTAACTCGTGGTGATGCTGCAGGAACGACTGTGTTTTCCACTGTTTTGCGCCTATAAGTTAAATGAAATCTAAGGGTTATTCGGCGCGAATATGAGGCTAATAGTTAGGCAAGTAAAATGATAAATTTAAGTCGTTTCGACAAATAATATTTGTTAACTAGATAGGTTGATAAGTTGCATAAAAACGCCAACCTACAAACAAGGTTGGCGTGGAAGATTATTTAGTAAGTGCTTGATTTAACCATTGATCGAATTGAGTTTTAGGTAACGCACCATTGATCATATCAACGCGTTGACCATTCTTGAAAACCATAATGGTAGGAATACTGCGAATACCAAATTGCGCCGCAAGTTGTTGTTGAGCTTCGGTATCAATCTTAACAAAACGAGCCGTTCCGGCTTGCTCATGAGCAACATCAGAGAAAACAGGAGCAAAACCAACGCACGGGTTGCACCATGGGGCCCAAAAATCTACTACAACAGGCATATCACTTTGTAATAGAGCAGAAAAGTTATCTTGTGTACCTTCGATAGGCGAGCCGTCTAAAAGTGCACTTTTACATTTACCGCAAGTTGCAGATTCGGCAACGCGCTCATTAGGGACACGATTTAGACCGCCGCACGAAGGGCAGCGAGTTTTAAACGATGACATGACTTCTTCCTTTATTACGTATTGATGAAAACATGACTTACCAGTCAGCCTCATTATTTGTATACTTATTTTTTAACCTGCCGAAATAACGCAGCGCAGGTTTGTATTTGAGCCTAAGGTTCTAAGAAATTTTATTAAAATACAACAATAAATAGGTCTGCGATGACAAATTACTACGCTGAAATTACAGGTTGGGGGAAATGTGTTCCGCCAGCCGTGCTCTCTAACGATGATCTTAGCACTTTCCTCGATACTTCCGATGAGTGGATTCGTACCCGCACTGGTATCGAAAACCGCCGTATTAGTCATGTAAACACGTCAGACATGGCGACCGTTGCTGCTAAACATGCATTAGCTCGAGCAGGCGTCGATGCAACAGACGTGGATTTAATCATTGTGGCGACTTGTTCACCAGATTCATTGATTCCAAATATCGCGTCTAAGGTACAGCAGAACCTAGGTATTCGTGCAGCCGCTGCCTTTGACTTAAATGCCGCATGTACGGGATTTGTCTATGGCCTAGAAACGGGCACACGTTTGATTCAATCAGGTAACTATCGTAACGCGATCATTATTGGTGCGGAAAGATTGTCTTTCTACATCGATTGGGCAATGCGAGATACCGCTGTTCTATTTGGTGATGGTGCGGGCGCCGTTGTGTTATCAAGAACGGAAAAAGAAACGGGTTTACTGCAGTCTCAAATCGGTTGTGACGCAAAAGGCCGCGATATTCTGTCCGTACCAAAGTTTGGTACTTGTATGGATCGCTTTGCGGAAGACAACGGTTACTGGGATTTCAACTTTGTAGGACAAGAAATTTTCAAACGTGCAGTAAAAGGCATGGGGCTAGCTGCGAAAACCGTACTGAAAGCATCACAGTTAACGACGGAACAAATCGATGTTGTGATTCCGCATCAAGCGAATATTCGTATTATTCAAACCTTGTGTGACCTGTCTGGAATTCCGCACGACAAAGCGTTTGTTAACATTCAAAACTATGGCAATACTTCAGCTGCGACGGTGCCAATTGCATTGTGTGAAGCGGTAGAGCAAGGTCGAGTTAACCCAGGTGATAATATGCTTCTTGCTGCGTTTGGTGCAGGTTTGACATGGGGTGCGGCAGTATTGAAATGGGGTGACCGCGTAACGCCAGTTTCTGAAAGTGATGCGGTTCTGCCTGAATGTGAGCAATCCGCGTTAGAATTACTTGAGCGTGCCATTAAGCTGTGTAACGAACGCCGTCGCGACGAGGTGTAACGGACACTCTGCAAACATAAGATGGGTAAGGGAGCGCGAGGCTCCCTTATTTGATGATGCGTTCTACAGCTAACCTGAAAAATATCTTAAGCCATAAAACCCAGGTTTGAATGAGTAAAATTACGGATGTTCGGGAAGACGTATTCCAGTGCAGCGTTATCACTCACGCCCATCCACTGTGCTAGTGTTGAACCAACTTGATCAGCGGCAATTTTGGGTATGAGTCGGCCTTGAGAGTAATCATCGTTTCCGCCCAGTATTAGTTCCGGCCATGTACCGATAGGTTGTTTCCCATTTACCGCGCCTCCAATTAATAGTTGATGGCCACCCCAGCCATGATCGGTACCATTTCCGTTGCTCATCATCCTTCGACCGAAGTCAGACATAGTGAAAGAGGTGACTTGCTTGTTTAGCCCTAACCGTTCGACCGCACGATACATTGCTAAAAGGTTTGTCGCGAGATCCTCAAGTAACACTGGATGACGTGCCAATTGCGAATCGTGCAGGTCATACCCAGAGTGTTTAACGAAAAAGACTTGTCGTTGCTGCTTCAGGACATCTTGGCTTGCTATCAATTTGTACACGGTTTGCATCTGCTTGCCGAGCGTCGATGACGTAAACAGCGGCTCGTCAGCAATGTGGTTGAGTTGCTCGCTCAGTACACTACTCATTACCATCGACTCATCAACCATCAAATTAAAATGACCATTAAATGGATTGTCAGTTTGATGAGAGAGAAGGCGATCATAGATCCCCTTGTATAGCGGGTTATCAATCGCGGTAAGCTGAACTGCGCGATCTTTTTTCAGGACGGTTTGGCGGTGTTCCATTGCCCGTAACCAAAGCGAGTTGCCATGCACACTGTATAGCGGTGTTATTTCTGATTCAGAGTTTAATACATCCAACATTCTGCCAGCCCAACCAAGATTTTTAGACTCGCTCATTCCACCAAGTAACCAAGCGTCTGTTTGAGAATTATGAGAAAACAGTTGCTCGGGAAGTGATGCTTCACCTTGCTCAATAGCTTGTTTGGTGACGGGATGGTTGAGAATGCCACTATTGAGCACGATGCTGGCATCGCCTTGTTCGAAAACGGAAGTTAACGCATTTAACTTTGGGTGTAGGCCGAGCTTCACTGGGTGATTTGAGCTATCGACAGCACTTAAATTGATAGGGAGTATGTCTTCTTTGGCGACAGAGAGTGGCCCTCTGACTTTGGAATATTGACGATAGTGCGCCTCCGATAATGGCAGTATGGTGTTGAATGCATCGTTTCCGCCTGCTAAATACACACATATTAATGCTCGAAAGTCATTGGATGGCGCTGCGAGAGAGTAACCTGGCAGACTAAGAGAGGCTAGTGCGCCCATCGATAGCGTGCTTTGTATAAAATGTCGTCGTGAAATATCCATAATTCACTCCTAATCCTGAATATAGAATTCGTCGCCAGAAATGGCGGTAAATATCACTAGAGCGAGTTTTGTTGTTGGCACATAGTCCCCACGATAATCATTCAGGGCGGTGAGCATGAGCTCTTTCAATTCAGCAGAAGCCGTTCCAGCAAAGAAACGCTCGTTAACCAATTCGACTAAGGCACGGTGATCGTCCAGAAGAAGATAAAACTCGTTAAGATCGAAGTGGTAGGAATCACCACCTCCTCTACGAGTGCTGGTTAACATATAGTTGACCAAATCGGTATAAACAGACCAATTGAGAAGTTCATACTCTGGAGAGTTAATACCAGACTCCGTAAACTCGTTAGACGGCTGATAGTCTGGAGAGTAAAAATTAAACACGGAAGGAGAACGAAGCGGCCCTTGATTAGCGATGTTCATCATCGTTGTTGCGTCTTCGTAACGTGATCCTTTAATCGTAAAACCTGATGCTCGATGAAAATTAGTCAGGACCAGTATCGGTTCTTTCACTTTTATAGGCGGGGTATCCGTCATCCCTAATGCTTCAGGGTCGAGCAATATGGCTCGAACAACGGCGGTTAGATCGCCTTTTTCTCCTTCCCCATTGTTGTTAAATATCGTAGCAACACGCGCGACGTACTCTGGGCTTGGATTTGAACTGACCAAACGTTGGATAAGTAACTTTGAAACAAATGGAGCAACATTTGGGTGAGACATCAACATATCAATCACTTTTGAAAGCTCTTCTTGTGCGGTTAGACCCGATGGGATCACGTTCCCTAGAAATCGCTTCTCGCCGGTGTCGTGTCTTTGACTGATAACTCGCATCGGTTTCACGAATGCGATGTCGGAATTTTTCCATCCAGTTAATGCTCGCGCGAGCTCTTGAATATCAGTTTGATTGTACGTGGGGATAGGTTTGCCTGTTTCGTGGTTTAGCTTTTTACTGCCATCTAAATTGAGTTCATACAAACCGATAGTGAATAACTGCATTAACTCTCGAGCAAAGTTCTCATCGGGAAGCGTTCCTGTCGCACTATTTTCTTTTGCACTACCGAGCATAGACAAATAGCTCCCCATGACTGGATGGATGGAAACGTCATACAACAGGTCTCGGTAGTTGCCAAACGCATGCTCAACCAACAGATCGTAGTAATTCACTAACCCTGTAGGTTTGCTGGAAAGAACGCCGCCATAACGAGAAACGACTACGATCTGACTCAATGCATAAGCCGTTCGCTGTCTGAGCTGATCTTCAGCAGTAACAACAATTTGATACCAAGCATTTTCTCGGTTTGACTGTAGGCCTTTAGAAAAAGGCGTTTGATAAAGTGGTTGATGGTAGGTTGCTGGCAGGTTGATTTGCTTCTGTATCCAATCCTCTAACCCGTTTTCCCTAACCTCATTAATTAACGCAGGTGTTGGTCCAAAAGAGGTTTGATAGAGAAAACGCGCAACGGTTTGATCGGATGGGGATTGCTGTATTTGTGCTGATACATTAGACACATGGCTCAGCAATAAGATAGCCAATCCTAGTACCCAAGCAGAGATTTTATTTAGCTTCTGACGTCTCATAGTTAACTCGCTTACCCGAAGTAACGATTTAAGTCCATTTAACGGGAGTTATTAAGCTCTTTTGAGCTGTTTAGTAAATTTATGAAAATCAAGCAGCTGCATAGGCGAGTATAGTAGCTATAAGTGGTGAACAAAAAACTCAAACGGTGAATTTGGTACTATAGTGCTAGAAGTTTTTGATGCTATTTTTTCTAAGATACTGATATTAAATATGGCCAGTGAAGAGTAATAAGCAGAGATATCGCAATGGATATAGAAGGGGGACAGCTAAAGTACTGTTAACAAGAGATTGGTATGTTTGTTAAGGCTTAAGTTAGTTTCAAGAAATTATTGAGCCAATAAATAAAGTCCATTGGTTTGCACAAGAGAAAACCACACGGATGTTCTCTTGTACAAAGCAACAAAGGTTATTTTCGGGCAAGCTTATGGTGAGCACGAGAAAAGTGATCGGCACAAAATGCGCCCACGATCGAGAGTTCGCCAGCCAGACAAAGCGCAGCTGCGACTTCGGCTAACGCTTTCGCATTGCCGTTGCCGTGCAAACCCAAAATATCCAAACATGCTTTTTGCGTTGGAAGGCCAGTACCACCACCAACCGTCCCCACCATGATGTTTGGCAAGGTCACGCACGCGTACAAGTTGCCTTGAGCGTCCACATCCATACGAGTGATTCCAATGGCAGACTCTGCAACGCAAGCGGCATCTTGACCACAAGCAATGTACAGCGCGGCAAGCGCGTTTGCGTAATGCGCGTTGACGCCAATTGTCCCGCTGAGTAAACCGCCCACTGTGGTCATTTTGCCAAATTGAACCATAGACTCCGGCGTCGTATGCAGATATTTTTCCACCAACTCAGCAGGAATGGTCACTTCGGCGGATACTTTCTTACCGCGTACCGAGCGCAGTGTGTGCGCGTTTGGTTTTTTGTCGCCTGATAAGTTGCCGTCCAAGAATGCTTGAGTTGGTTTGATTGGGCTGGTCGCCAAAATATGATGGAACACTTCGTTTGTTGCGATGGTCACCATGTTTTGTCCGGAAGCGTCACCAGTCACGTATTCAAAGACCAAATAAACGTGGTTTCCTTCGATATTTACATTGATGTCTTTGAGTTTGCCATGTGAGGTGGTGGATTCCGCAATTTGACGAAATACGTCAAACTGGGTCACAACCCAACTGACGAACTGGCCGGCGTCAGCAAGGTGATTAAAGGCGAATACTGGTGTTCGGCTCACCCCTTCACTTAGTAACAATGCGCTCGCGCCACCAGCGGCGGTGATAAGATTTGCGCCACGGTTGTAGGAAGCGACTAACGCGGCTTCTGTCGTTGCGAGCGGAACCAAAAAGTCATCGTTCGCATACAAACCGTTGACGCGCAAAGGGCCTGCGATGCCGACCGGCACATTGACAGTACCAATGAAGTGCTCGATGTTGTTGGAGTAAGCGTCGCAATGTGACTGTGTGAAAGGATCAAGAAGATGATCTTTATTGGTCACGTGTTCCAATACTTGCCAACGGCGCGCCAAATGCTTATCCGATAGGCCAGGGCTTAAGCAGAGACGTTTCTCTGGCTTGTGAAACTTCGGTTCTAATGCCGATTGAATCTTACTGCTGGTTTCGATATCGGAAAGGGCGGAGCTTTGAACAGGGTTATCTTGGTTTAACTTCGGCATACAAACGTTAACTGAAAAATCGAACCAGAGATTGTAGTGATTGAGGCTTTGATTACAACGTTGATTATACGTTTTGCAACAAATACCACTGTGCAAGCGCTTTTATTATCCAAGTGATTTGATATTGGAGCGACGAATTTATCGGACATAAATGGGTTTTGACAATGAATGTTGAGTAAATGGTAGATCCGGGAGGTTATGGCTTTTAGAGAAACTGGCCTGTAGGTGTTTGGATTCGACAAGGTGTAAGCATGAGTGCCTTAAGAGCGGAATGGTTCAATCTATGAAAGGAATAAATTGTCTAACCCAGTCCCTTGGGTCAGACGTTAGTTTGAATCGGTTGTTCAAAAACTAGTTGAAGGCGCGAGCCACACGTCCCGCACTTTGAATACGGTAATGGCCAACGTAAGCAGGAACAAATACAGATTGTCCCTTCGCGGCGGTTAACGTCTCACCGTTATCACTGATGAGTGTCAGGTCGGCATCAATCGCTATCAAAATCTCTGCGCTGTTTGCCTCAACCACGTCGTGATTCGGTTGGTTAAGAATGCTGAAACTAAAGTCTTCCACTGGAACGGGGTAAAGGCTTTGGCAACCATTGGCATTGGGTTCGAGAACAAGGCTGTCAAAAGGCTTAGGCACAAAATCTGTGCATTTAACCAGTTCTTCAACATCCATATGTTTCGGCGTGAGTCCTGCACGTAAAACGTTATCTGAGTTCGCCATGATCTCTAATCCCGTACCTTTAATGTAAGCGTGTGGCGTTCTTGCGCTCAGGAACATCGCTTCGCCAGGTTGCAGCGTGATGACATTCAACAGTAATGGCGCAAACAAGCCGACATCGCCGGGGTATTGAGTGGATAGATCCAAGATGAGCTGGAAAACGTCGCTGCCAGTGCCTTGCTCCGATTGACGTGAAGCGTGGGCAAGAAGCTGTTTCAGTGCTCGCTCTTTTGTTTCTCCTTCCATGGTAAGAATGTGCACAAAGAAATCGCGTAAACCTTGTGAGTTGATTTCGCGTTTGAATGCATCTAGCGGTGTGCGTAGCTCATCGATATCGCAAAGGCCAAATGCCTCAATAATCTCGTCATACGAACGAAAACCGTTCATGGCTTGGTAACTTGTCAGCGCGTACACCAACTCAGGTTTATGGTTTGGATCCTTGTAGTTACGATGGCTTGCGTTTAGTGGGATCCCGGCACTTTGTTCTTTTTCGAAGCCTATTTCGGCATCTTGTTTGCTTGGGTGAACTTGAATCGACAGTGCATGTTCGGCCGCTAAGATCTTAAACAGAAAGGGCAGGTCGCCAAATTTCGCTGCGGTTTCTGCTGATAAGTAAGCGGGTTGGTTTTGTTTGATCAGTTCAGACAAAGGCAGCGTGTTTTGCTCAATCTGAACTTCAGAGCAGCCGTTTGGGTGAGTACCCATCCATACTTCTGCTTGAGGCTCATTCGTTTCGTTAGAAAAGCCAAACAAATCTTGAATAGAAGAGGTGCTTCCCCAAGCGTAGTTTTGGATTTTGTTGTTCATTTGAAAGAAGCTATGCGATGAAATAGTGTTCAAATTCATGAATTTTTCCCATAGTTAACCCTCCGAACTGAATCGGAAGAAAAATTGAGCAGAGATACGTTAAATAAGGAGGGCGAGCGCGGTTAGGTCACTCGCCAATTTGCCCGAAGGGCGATAAGTCGATTTATAACCGAGGTTTTGGTTCGAGTGGTTTTCGTGATGGTTGCGCTTGCAAAAATGGCAGCAACAAAAGGCCAATGACGGCTGCACAAACTGAAATGGTGATGAAGAAACCCGTCCAATGATATTCTTCAAGAATTAACGCCAGTGGATAACCAGACAATGCTGCGCCCATGTAGGCGAACAAGCCCACGAATCCTGTTGCCGCGCCGGCAGAGTCTTTGTGAGAGCACTCCGCCGCCGCCATACCGATCAGCATTTGTGGTCCAAAGACAAAGAAGCCGATGGAGAACAATCCCGCCGCTTGGAATGCAAAGTTGGTCAGAGGCATCAGCCAAAGCGCAGAGACAGATAAGAAAATCCCAATCGCGAACAGCAAGTTCATTGGCCCACGGTTACCGCCAAAGAGTTTGTCTGAGCCCCAACCCGCAACCAATGAACCAACAAAACCGCCGATTTCAAACATAGACAGAGCAGCGTTGGCGTTAATCAGGCTATAGTGATGCTGCTCGGTCAAGTACAGGTTTCCCCAGTCATTGATTGCGGTACGAACGATGTAAACCAACACATAACTGAACGCGAGCAGCCAGATGTATTTGTTGTTAAATACGTACGATTTCAGAATTTCGCGGTAGGTGAGGCCACGTCCGTAATTTTCTTGCGCAAGTTCTAGCGCGTCGTTGCGCCATTGTCCGACACTTGGTAAACCCATTGTTGTGGGTTTATCGCGCAATCGCCAACAAACGAATAGACCGAGCAATACCCCGATGATGCCGGGTAGAATAAAGCCTTCACGCCAGCTGTAGTGCAACGTTAAATAGCCCACCCAAATAGGGATCAGCGCGCCACCAACGTTGTGTGCGGTGTTCCAAATGGCCCATAAGAAGCCACGCTCGGAGCGTGAATACCAAGTGGTTAACAGCTTGGAGCATGAAGGCCAGCCCCAGCCTTGGAACCACGCGTTTAAGATCCACAGAGTAATGAAAGCCGCGAGTGAGCTAGAAAAACCGAACGCGATATTGACCAGACCTGTCGCAATCAATCCTAATCCCATGAAATAACGAGGATTAGAGCGATCCGAAATCGTGCCAGAAATAAACTTCGAACAGCCGTAAGTAATGTAGAAAAGTGTACCGATAAGGCCCAAATCGCCTTTATCTAAGCCAAGATCGGTAATCATCGCTGGTGCGGCGTAGTTAAAGGTCTTACGGGTAAAGTAGAAACCTGCGTAGCCGATGTACATCCCCAACATAATGTGCAAACGCCAATGGTGGTAACGCTGGTCGATTTGCTCGTTGCTCAGGCTCGGTTGAGTAAATTTAGGTGAACGTAAAAATCCAAACATCTTGAGTTACACCTTAGGTAAAGTAATGCTGATTTGTGTGCCGATCACTTGATCGCTGGTGGAGTAGATAACCATTTTTCCACCTAACGCGTGCACACGTTCTTGCATGCCGCGAACGCCCATGCCTTTCATGCTGTCCTGAACTTTGAATCCGACACCATCATCGTGAATCATCAGTGACACCGCAGCTTCTCCAATTGTCAGTTCAATATTGATCAACTGCGCTTCTGCGTACTTGGCAGCGTTATTTAATGACTCTTGGCATAAACGGAATAGGGTTACTTTGAGTGTGTCACTCAGGCTGGTGTAATCGCCTTGCCAGTTCAGTTGAACAGTTGTTCCGTGATTGGCGAATTCCATCTCTCGCGTCAGTTGCTCGACGGATTCTTTCAAGTCCAAATCATCCAGCATTTTGGGTCTTAGCTTGCTCAACAGTCGCTTAGTGGTGTCGTACACGTTGAGCGAAAGTCCTTCAATCATGTCTGCGCAACCTACGCGTGTTTCTGTGTTATTTACCCGCTTAATGATGTTGGCTTGTGTGCGGATTGCCGTGATGTTCTGGCCGATTTCGTCATGTAGCTCGCGCGCAATATCGCGTCTTACCGATTCTTCCGCTTTGATAAGCTGGCGAGACAAATTCTGATTGCGTGCAAGTTCGCCGCGCAGTTTGTGATTGAGGTCTTTTTGTTTCTGAACCCCTAAGCCGAGCATAATGCCGGTGATGGTTTGCGCCGAGAGAGATAATAACAAATCGGTGATTTCTAGATTTGATACGCCGCTGCGAGCCGCAATCAGCGCAATGCTGTTGAGCATGGTGGCGAGCAGGGCTCCTTGCCAGCCGTAACGAAGTGCCAACACGATAATTGGGATAGCCATACAAAATGGCGCAAATCGTTTTAGCTCTTCAGGTAAACTGGTTTGCACCAAAATACTGCCGATCAAAAGCAGCGCATAAAGCACGATATGACGCACCTGAAATACGACGGCATTACTAAGTAGGAGAGAGCTAAGCGGAGACCAACGACTTTGGAACAAATAGCTCCACAACAGGTAGCACATAGGCACCACGAGCAAGCCTCCAGAAATGCTAGCCAGCCATACCATGTAAACAGAAGGCACGTGAAATCCGACCGCCATTACGTTGATGAAGGCGGTAATGATGATCACAATGCCCATGACGGCTAAGTGGCGGTTTTGGTCTCCGTAGTAGTATTTTTTCGCAATCAGAGTGACCGGGATACTGGCAATGCTCGCAATCAGCACGGTAAGCCACTGCGGTTGACCCAGTAACATTGCAAGTGCGATGGAAAGTCCCCACTCCGAAAGGTAAATCGTCGGCCAATAAGCGGTGCGAGTGTGTAGGGCGACACCTAATCTTAAAGCGAAAGGAAACAATAAGATCGCCAGTTCGGGATCATTGACAAAGTAATAGGCAATCACCCATAAGCAGAACCAGGCGCAAGCCATAACAAATAGTCCGCAAATGGTGGTAACAGCGTAAGCTCGCATTAAAAGGACTCTTGAGAAAATAGTTTGGCGAGCTCAACGTTGTTTTTCACGCCGAGTTTGTCGATGGCATTCGCACGATGCACATGCACGGTCTTGTGGCTCAAGCCAAGCTCTGCCGCGACAGACTTTACATCCAACCCGGTCGCAAGTAGCTGACATACCTCGTTTTCACGTTTTGTCAGTTGGCATAGAGAGGTGGTGTTGTCGCTAGGCGTTGCAAGTTTAAGTGCAATATCTGATGTGAGGTAACAGCCGCCAGAAGCACTGGTTCTCACGGCTTGAATAAGTTCGTCTGGGCTACAGCGTTTACTAAGATAGCCTTTTGCACCTAGCTTTAGTGATTTTTCCACCATCGCAGGGGAGTCATGCACGCTAAGCATCACGCAGGCAATGCCAGTTGGTATTTCGCTAAGAAAGTTTAAGCCGCTTTCATCTGGCATGGAGATATCTAGGATGACGACATGAGGGTGTACCGCAGGCAAGCCTTTGCGCGCTTCGGCGACAGAGCCGAATTCACCGACAACGGTAATATCACTTTCTAAATTTAATAATTGTGCGAAACCTGAACGCACGATGACGTGATCATCAACTAGAGCAACATGAATCATTATTACAACCAAATAGAGCAGACGACTAACAACAATAAGCTCCAACAGGAGCCAATAGAAAAACCTTTAATGATACTGAATTGATCAACTCATTTTAATGATCTTGCGCGCTTTACCGAAGTAAAGCGCGCAGAGAAGTTAGGCTTGGTTTTGTGCAAGTTGAAGCTTCTTCGCGTGTCGAATCTTCTTCTCTTCCGCGATAGCGACGAAAGCAAGCAAAACAATACAAATCATGGCGGAGGTATCTAGAGCTGCGAAGGTACCTTTCCAACCTGTTAAGCCGAAGATAGGTGTACCGTCTGCAATCATACCGAGACCAAGTTTCGCGAAGCTGTCACCGATTAGGTAAGCGAATGTACCTTTTACGCCGTCAGCCACACTGATTGCTTTTTTAGGGACAAAACCAACCGCGGCAACACCGATAAGAAGTTGCGGACCAAACACCAAGAAGCCCAATACAAATAGTGAGGCTAAGTACATGAACTCGCTAGTGGCGTGTTGGTAGAACTCAAGCGATACGATGATCAAACCAAGAGACACACAAGCAACCAATGCGCGGCGACCGTTTGCTAAGTCAGATAAGTAACCCCACATCAAAGTACCCACAAGCGCACCGACTTCGAATAGAGTAAAGCCAGAGATTGCCGTTTCTTTTGACAGACCAAGTTCTTGGTACGCGTATACCGTTGACCATTGGTCGATACCGATACGAACGATGTAAAGGAAGATGTTGGCAAAGCAAAGTAGCCAGATAACTTTGTTTTTAAGAACGTATTCAACAAAGATTTCTTTTTTGGTCATCTGGTTTTCTTCAGCGGCGGTGTCTTCTTCACTCACTGCTTCATCGAAAAGTTCTTCTACTTTACCTAGACCGTAAGCTTCTGGAGAGTCGCTACCAAAGCGCATACCGATAAAACCAACGATGATCGCGATGATAGAAGGGAACACGAACATGCCGATTACGTGTCCGTCGAATAGGTAGTTGGCACCGAAAAGAGCAACACCCGCTGCGCCCGCACCACCAACGTTGTGTGACATGTTCCACAAGCCTAGGTAAGAGCCGCGTTTGTTACGAGGTGTCCATTTTGTAATGGTTGAGTAACTAGAAGGGCCACCAGTACTTTGGAAGAAACCACTCAGAGCGTAGAAAGCCACCATCAAGAACAGGCTTGCACTACCGCCGCCCATGCTGAAGCTGAAACCAAGCATTGCAAGACCAGAAAGGATCAGCATAAAAGGGAGGAATTGCTTGGTGTTCTTACCGTCAGCGTAGTAAGACACAACGGTTTTACCGATGCCGTATGTGATGGAGAAGCCAAGGCCAATAAGACCTAGGTCTGTCATGCTCAAACCGTAAGTTGAGATCATGTCGTTTTGCGCGACATTGAAGTTCTTACGAATCAAGTACATGGTTAGGTAGCCGATAAATACGACCAAGTAAGATTGGATGAACGGTTTAAACCACATCTTTCTTCTAACTTCGACAGGAAGATCGAGGGTCGGCTTCCGCACCTGTTCGAGGAATTTTAACATGATGAACTCTCTTGTAATTGTTTTAGAAACACAACGGAGACCGTTATGCGCTCTTGTTACCTTTGACTGAGCGGAATTCTAGAGAGTGGTTTTGTGAGGCACATGAGATGGTTGCCTAGATCGGCTAGGAAAAATTCCTAGAAATGCCTAGGAAGGAGGAAAAGCGTGAAAAGAGTCACACAAAATCCTTACTAATCTATGGGTTTTTGACTGGGTTCTTATCGGATTGGAAAGCGTTCAAATGCAAACGGGTTAATATGCGTAAGCTTAGTGCTGGCAAGGGGGGAGCACGTTTGGTTGGAGAGAATAGTGGCTTGTCGCTAAGTATCAATTGGGAATGAGAAGCAAACAACAGAAACCCGGAGGTCTCTGTTCGAAATATTAGGAATTCGGCTAAGTTGACGTGTTAAGGCGCAGGGCTGTATAGACGCGGCGAGCCGTGTTTTGGGAAGTGAATTAGGTTCAAATGGTTTCTTCTTGCCCATTCGACGGTTAACGCTGTCGGTGCAGATAAGCAAACCAGAGTGGGGATACGCGCGCGAACGGCTTTGTGGATCAACTCTAAGCTGCAACGGCTTGTCATGATTGCGAAGCCACTTTGAGGTTCGATGTGATTGTTGGCCAATGCGCCAATCAACTTATCTAGCGCGTTGTGGCGGCCGATGTCCTCTCGGCACAACTTGATGTTGCCTTGTAAATCTGCAAATAAGGCGGCGTGTAACGCGCCAGATTCACGTGCGGCTTCTTGATGCAGTGCGACTTTGTCTCGCAGCCCTTCGAATACATCGGAGCGCGGAGGAAGAGACGGTGTTAGCGGTGCTAAATCAGGCAAAGCTTGTTCCAGAGCCTCGACACCACAAATGCCGCATCCAGTTGTGCCGGCAAGATTCCGGCGTTGTGTTTTTAACGCCCAGAAAGCGCGGTTGCTGATTTCCACTTCCGCATAGTGAGATTCGTGATCGCCACCAACTTCAATGTCTTTGATCTCTTTGAAGTCGTGGACGATGCCTGTGCTTAGGCTAAATCCTTTTACGAAGTCTTCCAGATGGCCTGGCGTCACCATCATGACCGCTTGGCTAATGCCGTTGTAGCTGATAGCTAAGGCGGATTCACTCGCCAGCGACATTTGTTGCACTGGGCGGCCATCAATCAATTCTCGGTAATTGAACGCACTTGGTTGAGGTGGTGCTTGATTGAAATCGGATAGTTCAAAATAAGATTGAGTAGTACATCTCATGAAATCACCTCATAAGCCGTTATGTATGCCAAACATTGACGTGTGGGTTGTTGTTATCGATTGAATATGTTTTTTGCTTCTGCGAAGCACTGATCGGTTAGCGCGGAAAAGGGTTCTTGTTTTCGCTTTAACAAACCTAGCGGGGCGTGAACGGCGGCTTCTTCGATAGGGATAATGCGAAGCGTATCGTTCAACTCTTCTAATCCACAGTTCAGCGGCATAATGGCGCAACAAAGGCCACTGGTTACTGCTTGGATCAAGTGAAAGGTGGAGTTACTTTCAATGACGGTTTGCGGAACCAGCCCTTTACTCACAAAGCTAAGATCAATTGAGTGGCGATAGTGCATACCCTTCGAAAGCAGCCCTAGCGGAATGTTATTGAGTGACTCCCACAACACTTCAGATTCGGCAAAATCGAAATGACGCTCATCGAATAAAACGCCAAGTTTGGTCGAGTATAGCTCGATAACATCGAAGTAAGCGGTGTTAACTTGATCGACATAACACATCCCCAAATCAAGTTGATTGCGATTGAGTTGGTCTATGATCTGTTCGGTCGTCATGGAGAGTATTTGAAAGCGTAACTCAGGGAACTGTTGAGCTAATGGTTTGAGCAATTCCATCGGGTTTTGGCTGGCGAGTGGCACCATTCCAAGCCGAAGTGAACCGACCAACTGACCACGGCAGTTAGCAGCCTCGGCTTGCAGTCCATCATGAGCGGCTAAGACGGTTTTCGCCCAAGCTAAAATGCGTTCTCCTGCTTCAGTAAACCCTTCAAATCTTTGACTTCTTTGGATTAATTCGAGATCGAGTTCTTCCTCTAAGCTTCGGATTCTCATGGACAAGGTAGGCTGCGTAATGTGGCACAATGCGGCGGCTTGACCAAAGTGTTTGGTCTGTTCAAGTGCGATGAGATATTTAAGTTGTTTGATATCCATAATGGCTTGTTAACCTTGCGTTGTGAGTCACATGTACGGGGGGAACTCCCTAAAAAGGGCACAGCACTACCGTACTTTTTAAGCGCTGGAGCGTTTTAACTGGGGAATGGAAAACCAAAACCAAGTCAAGAATAAAACCTCACTCAAAATTGATCTGAATCAAGGCTATTCCTGATATTAATTAGGGTCAAATTTAAAGTATCTATAGTGTGATAGATATTATCTATTATCAAGAGTGGCGATTTTATTGAGTTCGTTAAGCGAACTAGGTGGAATCGGATGGGAAAACGATTAACCTCATAAATTGTATTGATTAAAAATGTGATGACCGTCAGTGGAAAAATTCGTCATAGATTTTGTTTATCACTCGGTCAGGATTATCAATTGGACGCATATTGAATAACGACTTAATCTTTGATTTAGATCAAGACGCAACAATGCGCATTGAATCTAACAGTCTTAGAAGCAGTAGGCGGGTATCCGATATCAAGAATCTAGATAAGTAAACGCTCGGACAAGCGAGAGCATGTTGAGTGGTTACTTATTTGGATTAAAAAATACATGGATTAGAAACTAAGCCCTTCAATACTTCCGCATTATCTCAATAAATAACGCGCTTGTTTTCACGGGCACCCTGCTTGCTGGTATATCTGCGAGGAGTAAAGTCGTGAGCCAAAAAGAACAAATAAAAACATACAAAGGTCCAGCTGGTGGTTGGGGTGCACTGAAAGCCGTAACCAGAAGTTGGTGGGGCAGTGAAAATGCAGTTAAAAACATTCGCACTATGCTCAAAACCAACCAAAATGGCGGTTTCGACTGCCCTGGATGTGCATGGGGCGAGTCGCCAGATAGTGGTAAAGTCAATTTCTGTGAGAATGGCGCGAAAGCGGTAAACTGGGAGGCGACCAATCGTCTGGTTGATCCTGAGTTTTTTGCCAATCACAGCGTTTCTTCTCTCTCAACGCAAACCGATTACTGGTTGGAATACCAAGGCCGTATCACGCACCCAATGCGATACGATGCTGAATCCGATCACTACGTGCCAGTCTCTTGGGATGAGGCTTTTGCACTTGTCGCGAAACATCTCAATCAATTGGATTCACCACACCAAGCTGAGTTTTATACCTCTGGTCGTGCAAGCAACGAAGCGGCGTTTTTGTATCAGCTATTTGTGCGCGCATTCGGTACCAATAACTTTCCAGATTGTTCCAACATGTGCCACGAAGCCAGTGCTATCGGGATGAAAGACACCATTGGCGTTGGTAAAGGCACAGTGATCTTTGATGATTTTGAAGAAGCTGATGCGATTTTCGTGATTGGTCAAAACCCGGGTACGAACCACCCACGAATGCTTGAACCTCTGCGTGAAGCGGTAAAACGTGGAGCACAGGTTATCTGTCTAAACCCGCTGAAAGAGCGCGGATTAGAGCGTTTCCAAAACCCACAGATGCCGATTGAGATGTTGAGTAACGGTTCAGAGCCTACCAACACGGCGTACCTGCGTCCTGCTTTAGGTGGAGACATGGCAGTGTTTCGTGGCATCGCGAAATTCTTGTTGCAATGGGAACGCAAGGCATTGCAAAACGGTGGAAAAGCGGTATTTGATCGTGAATTCATCAAGCAACACACAACAGGTATTGATGAGTATTTGGCTGAAGTGGACGCAACCTCTTGGGAACACATCGCGGAACAATCGGGTCTTGATTTAAGTGAAATCGAGATGGTGGCGAGCATGTATCGACGTGCAGAACGTGTGATCATGTGTTGGGCGATGGGGTTGACTCAGCATCGTCACTCTGTGCCAACCATTAAAGAAGTCGCAAACGTGCAAATGTTACGAGGTAACGTTGGTAAGCCGGGAGCGGGGCTTTCACCAGTGCGTGGTCACAGTAACGTTCAGGGCGACCGTACGATGGGCATTGATGAAAAACCTTCAGATCTGTTGTTGGATCGCATTGAAAGTCGATTTAACTTTGACGTCCCGCGTGGTGAAGGCCACAACACTGTGCAAGCCATTAAAGCGATGGAAGAAGGGCAAGCGAAAGTATTTATCGGTTTGGGCGGCAACTTTGCACAAGCAACGCCAGACACAGAACGTACGCACAACGCGATGCGAAACTGTAATTTAACCGTACACATTTCGACGAAGTTAAATCGTTCTCACCTTGTCACAGGTAAAGATGCGCTTATTCTTCCATGCTTAGGCCGTACTGAGATTGATCAGCAAGCGACTGGCCCACAAGGCGTGACGGTTGAAGATACCTTCAGCATGGTACATATTTCATTTGGTCAGCTAAAACCGCGTTCGGAGCATTTGCGTTCAGAACCAGCGATTATTGCCGGTATTGCCAATGCTACACTTGGAGCAAAACCAATTGATTGGTTGTGGGCGATTGAAGATTACGACCGTATTCGCGATTTGATTGCCGACACGATTCCGGGCTTTACCGACTTTAACCATAAGCTTAAACACCCAGGTGGATTCCACTTGGTAAACCCAGCTGCCGAGCGTCGATGGAATACACCAAGCGGCAAAGCGCAGTTCAGCTCTAGCGAGTTGCCGAAGCAGTTGATCAGCGAAGCGATACTCGAAAAAGGCCAAAAGCCAGATTTGATCTTGCAAACCATGCGCTCACACGACCAATACAATACGACACTTTACGGCTTGAATGACCGTTATCGTGGAGTATTTGGTATGCGCGAAGTGCTGTTTATCAATGAAGCGGATATTCGTAAACTCGGTTTTGAACCGGGCGACAAAGTGGACATGGTGTCATTATGGGAAGATGGCGTAGAGCGTCGCGTAAGCGGATTTACGCTTGTTGCCTATGATGTGCCAGCAGGTCAGGCGGCGGCTTACTATCCAGAAACAAACCCATTAGTTCCTTTGGACAGTTATGGGGATAGAACGTTTACGCCAACCTCTAAGTTTATTGCGATAAAATTGGAAAAATCGACATCCGATAAGATCGCTTTGGTGGAAGCGGAATAGTGACCAAACCGGCACAACGACATTTCCGATAAGCAAACGGCTGATATTAATTATCAGCCGTTTTTAATTGCGCTCAGTCTGCATTTAGTGCGCATAGCTTGTGTATAATGTTAATGACATTATGCTGCTCGATAATAGACAGATAAGGCCGATTTGAATCTAAATTCAAGTAGTAAAACTAATAAGAAGATGCTTATGACCTTGAAAAATATAATTAAATTAACAATCAGTCACTTAGTGTCAGTTTCTATTGGCATTGCGATAGGTATCTATACTTTACCGATCCTTATTGCACCACCTGCGCCGACCGATGAGCAAGTTGCTAAGAGTAAGCAAGGCGCAGAATACAGCGCAGTGTTTAAGAGGGAACTCAAAGGTAGCGATGCTTTTCATTGGGGAGAGGGAGAGATTCATTTGAGTTCTGAAGTCATTACGTTGGTAGGAAAACTCGCTCCCGGACCAGACTATAAACTCTATCTATCTCCTAAGTTTGTCGAAACGGAACAAGCGTTTAATGACCTTAAATCTGAGATGAGCTTAATTGGTGATGTCAAAACGTTCGATAACTTCGTTGTTGAGGTTCCTCAAAGCACTTCAATTTCTGAATACAATACGGTTGTTGTATGGTGCGAGACATTCGGTGAGTTCATTACTTCGGCAAAGTATCAATAAACCTTAGCAGTAGAGTGAAAGGCTTTTCTTTTCACTTTACGCTAGGATGTTGTTTCGCATAATTAAGAGGCAAAGACTCTTAAACACTCTAAATTTAAGAGCCTTTGTTTAGAGTTATTGACAGAACCATTCGACTTGTAAGTCGTTTGCACCTTTCAGGCTACGTTCTGGAAAAACAAGATTTCGAACTATTTAGAGTTATTCTCTGTTTGGCTTGTTTCGTTCGATGACGCTAATCGCAATGGCTAAAAATAGAATATCTTTTACTAAAAAGAAGTTTGTCACCAAAACCCCATCAGACACTTTCCATGTATTCGGTGTCGTAATTAGAAAGCTGAGTGTCGCAAGAAAAATAATTGCGGCGGCTATGCCAGAAAAATAAGCGACTCGTGTGTTTTTAAGGCCAACGATTAATCCAATAGCGACAATGATTTCTGTTGCGCCAATGATGTTTGATACGGCTTGAACTGACATCACATCATACAACCAACTCATCAGAAAATGATTTTCAACGAGCGGTTGTATAAGCTTGGCCTCTGTAGGTGTGAATTTATAAATACCAATCCATATTAGAACTAAAGAAACGCCGAAAACTCCGATAAGATATCCAATTGAGTCACATTGATGATGGCTTTTTACGTTTTGCATAATTAACTACATTCTCCTGTTTGTTAGCGCTTCCAACAAGACCTATAAGGTTGGTAGAAAATTTCATAGGTTTTTTCGCTCAAACAACAGATATTAAAAATCACGTGATACAGAATTACGTGTTTGATAGAACTTAAGGATATTTCGTGGAAGTTAAAATTTTTCAGGTTGACTCGTTTACATCAGAGGTTTTCAAAGGTAATCCCGCGGGTGTTTGTATCACAGAGTCAAGCCTTGATGAGGAAACGATGTTGGCCATCGCGGCCGAGATGTCGTTATCTGAAACGGCATTTCTGTCACTCAGTACAATGCAACTTCGTTGGTTTACACCGAGAACGGAAGTTGCTTTGTGTGGACACGGCACACTTGCAACGGCGCACGTTCTGAAAGAGCAGGGGTTATATAATACTGGAGATACGATTGAGTTCGTTACGCTATCTGGGGTTTTAACTGCACAACTCGATCATGAAGAAATTCATTTGGTGTTTCCTGCTCCAACTTTAGATATGCGAGCTAGTATTAACAAAGACTTACTTCATGGTTTGGGGCTAGATGCCGCCAATGTAGTCGCCTACGGTCATTTTGATAATAAGCAGTTGGTCGTCATTAATGATGAATTTGTGCTTGAACAGCTCAACCCTGATTTTGGTGCGCTGCTTAAACAAAAAGGCCGTGGCGTCGTCATCACTGCTCAATCAAGCACTGACGCCGATTTTGTCTCTCGATACTTCGCGCCTTGGGTAGGTGTTAATGAGGACCCAGTTACAGGCTCTGCACATTGCGCTTTATGTGTTTACTGGGCTAAAGAGCTCAACAAAAAGCAACTGAAAGGCTTCCAAGCCTCCAAGAGAAGTGGGGTCGTTCATACAGAGTTGTTAAGCACTGAGCACGTTAAACTTTCTGGAAGTGCGGTAACGATATTGCGAGGATATATGAGAATCGCGCAGCGGTCCCTGTGGGAATGATTTTATTTTCGTGTTACCCAATGCTCAATAGTGAATACGCTTGAATGCTTCTTATTTAAGTGGTTAATTTTGTTTGTAACCCCCCTGACACGGTGGTGTATAACGATTGGAGAGTTATATGAAAACTATCGGCCTTCTAGGTGGTATGAGCTGGGAGTCGACGCTTAGCTATTACAAATTGATCAACGAAGGAGTCAAAGAGGCGTTAGGCGGCCTAAATTCCGCAAAAATTTGTATGTATAGCGTGAATTTTTCGGAGATAGAGAAACTTCAACATCAAGGTAAATGGGAAGAAACGGCAAGCATTCTATCTGATGCTGCATCTTCAATAGAAAAAGGGGGCGCTGACTTTATTCTTATTTGTACTAACACAATGCACAAAGTTGCGCCTCAAATTGAAGCCAGTATTAATATCCCCATACTACATATCGCAGACGCGACTGCTGAGTTACTTCGTGAGAAAGGGGTTCAAAAGGTCGGACTCCTTGGTACTCAATTCACAATGGAGCAAGACTTTTATAAAGGAAGGCTTTCCGACCGTTATGGGCTTGATGTCATCATTCCCGATCAAGACGACCGCTCTAAAGTACATAACATTATTTATAAAGAGTTATGCCAAGGTGAAATCAAAGAGGAGTCAAGGACGATATACTTGCAAATTATTGAAAAACTAAAAGAGCAGGGAGCTGAAGCTGTGATTCTCGGGTGCACTGAAATTGCCTTACTTGTAAACCAAAGTCACACCGATGTTACACTACTCGATACCACTTCTATCCATGCTCAAGCAGCAGTCCGTTTGGCAATTGAAGGTGAATGATCTACGCTTTCTTTCCTGCAAAAAAAGAGAAAACCAAGCACAAGGTTTTCTCTTTTTTATTATCAAGTTATAAGCGAGCAAATTTGAGTGTTCTGTATCCACCAATCAAGTTGCGGGCTTTGTAACCATTGTTGACCAGCTGACGGTATGCTACGTTACCGCGTAACCCAACTTGACAGTAAATCACGATCTCTTTGTCTTTAGGAAGTTCGTGCATGCGACGACGTAGTTGATCGACAGGAATATTAATTGCACCTTCAAGATAACCAACGGACTCCAATTCACCAGGATTACGAACATCAAGTAACAGTTGGTCTTCTGTCAGTGAATCCATTTCATCATAATGAATCGCGGTCGCATCGCCTTTGATGATGTTATTTGCCACAAACGCCGCTTGGTTAATTACATCTTTAGCAGAGCCATAAGGTGGCGCGTAAGTTAGCTCGAGGTGTTGCAGTTGCTCTACCGTCATACCAGCACGCTGAGCAACTGCCATTACGTCGATACGTTTATCAACACCGTCTTTACCTACTGCTTGCGCACCTAATATTTTACCTGTTACTGGATCAAACAGCATTTTGAATGACACGGTTTCTGCACCTGGGTAGTAACTCGCGTGACTTGCTGTATGCACATACACTTTTTCATAAGCGATGTTTTCACGTTTCAGTTGTTTCTCGTTTTTACCAGTAGAAGCGACGGCTAAATCAAAAATCTTACAGATCGCCGTGCCTTGCGTACCTTGGTAAGTTTCTTGGCGGCCAAGCATGTTGTCTGCTGCCATTCGGCCTTGACGGTTTGCCGGGCCCGCAAGTGGCACTAGAGTTTGCTCGCCAGTCACAAAGTCTTTCTCTTCTACCGCGTCGCCGACAGCGTAGATCGAAGGATCGCTGGTTTGCATGTATTCATTGGTATAAATACCACCAAGAGCGCCGATTTCTAAGCCAGCTTCTTTTGCTAATTTGGTCTCGGGGCGAACACCAATTGCCATAATCAAAATATCGGTGGTGAGTCTTTCACCATTGTTTAGTGTTAATTCCAATTCACCTTCTAGATGTTGGTGTTTTTCGCTTTCACCAGAGTCGAAACTTGCCACGTGCTCGTTAGGTACGAATTTCACCGACTCAAGTGCGACGCCAAGTTTAAGGTCGATGCCTTTCTCACGAATTTCAGCATGTGCGAAGCCAGCCATTTCACGGTCAACGGGCGTCATCACTTGATCCGCCATTTCGACTAATGTGGTTTTTATGCCTAGCTGGTGGAAGGCTTCCATCATTTCCAAACCGATAAAACCACCACCAACGACCGTAGCGTGTTCAACTTTGTTGGTTTCGATCGTTTTAATGATGCGATCCATATCTGGAATATTGCGCAGCGAGTGCGTTAACGGGTTATCAATACCCGGAATAGCTGGCACAACTGGACCTGCGCCAGGGCTGAGTAGAAGAAAGTCGTAGCTCTCTTGGTATTCAGAGCCATCAAGCAAATTGTTAACCGTAACCGTTTTGTCTTGACGGTTAATAGAAACCACTTCGTTCATCACACGGACATCAACATTGAAACGCGCTAGAAAGCTCTCAGGCGTTTGAAGAAGCAGTTTGCTGCGCTCTTGGATATCGCCACCAATGTGATAGGGTAAGCCACAGTTTGCAAATGACACAAATGGACCGCGTTCAAACATAATGATTTCTGCGTCTTCACTAAGACGACGAGCGCGAGCTGCTGCAGATGCACCGCCAGCAACCCCACCAATAATCACGATTTTGCTCATGGATTTCTCCTGCTGAATGATCGAAAACGCCTACACCTTACTTAAATAAATTAGCTGAGTCTAATATTATTTAATCTACATTAGCATTGACTTAATAATATTAATTAGTAATATCTAATAAAATGTAATGTAGTAATGAAGAGGCATAAGAATGGGCGACAGTATGCTACAAAGTGCGACCGAAGCGAGTGAGCTACTTAAAATTATGGCTCATCCAGAGCGCCTAATCGTGATGTGTAAGCTGATTGAAGGCGAGAAAGGGGTCGGTGAACTGTTTGAAGGTTCATCATTAAGCCAATCTGCTTTTTCACAACATCTAACCGTATTGAGAAAGCACGACATCATTAAAGCTAGGAAGGTTTCTCAGCAGGTATTTTATTCAATTTCTGATGAAAGAGTTGGTCCGCTGGTTGAGGCATTTAAGCAAGTTTTCTGTAAGTAATTAGTTTGGCGGTTGCTATGTTTGAAGTTCCTTGGATGTCGCTTTTGGGCGGCATAATAGTTGGCGTATCAGCGATAACACTGATGCTATTTACTGGCAAGACTGCTGGGATCAGTGGGATCTTAAACGGTGCCGTTGAGAACGCAGATCGCGTTTGGCGCATTGTTTTTTTAATTGCGATGGTATTAGGTGGCGTGTTTGCTGTTTATGTTCTTGGCGGGCATGTACCAGAACAGTACAGCGGTTCTGTTGTTTTAGTTATCGTTGCTGGCTTGTTAGTCGGTGTCGGTACGCGTATCGGCAATGGTTGTACTAGTGGTCATGGCATTTGTGGGATAGGGCGTTTCTCAATCCGTTCTGTGGTCGCGACGTGTACTTTTATGGCCACAGCCATGTTAACCGTCTTGCTAGTATCGTGAGGAATAGTGTCGTTATGAAAACTCACGTAATGAAAAGTATTAAGCAAATGTCCGTTGTTGCATTTTCTGGTGTGCTCTTTGGTATTGGTATGGTGGTCTCTGGTATGGCAGATCCGGCAAAAGTGATCGGCTTTCTTGATATTACCGGTTCATGGGACCCAAGCTTAGCCTTTGTAATGGGCGGAGCACTTGCGGTGTTCGTTCCAGCTTATCTTTTATTAATAAAGCCAAGAAGCGAATCTGTGTTTGGTGATGAGATTGTCTGTCCGACTTCTAAAACGATAGACAAAAAGTTAGTCGGTGGTGCAGCACTGTTTGGTATTGGTTGGGGCTTACTGGGTGTGTGTCCTGGTCCTGCGGTTGCCAGCCTTTTTACTGGCAACACACAAGTTCTGCTCTTTATAGCGGCAATGTTGGTTGGGTCATTCACCGCTAAAAGAATGGTTCGTGGCTAAAGAGTTCTTCAACGCAAAAAAGAGTATCTCAACGTTAACAGAGAACTTAAACGCTAAAAAGTGAGTGTCGTAGAAACCGGGCAATGGTCACTCAGTTTATAGTCGAGTACATCTTGTGTTTTGAAAACGGTTTGAACACCAGACGACGCCTTTAAATCACCACTCACAATAATGTGGTCTATCACCGAGCGGAATTGGTGGGTTTTATTCGGATTACGATTAGAACGCACTTTACATTCCGCTTTAGTGTCTTTAGTCACTAGCTTTGCACTAGTATTGTCCGATATCACGTCCCATAACCAATCTCCTTGATAACCCAAGTTGTGGTTAAAGTCGCCAAGCACGACATAATGTTGTTTGTTGTCCTCGCGCGCCTTTATCCACTTAGCTAGTGCCTGTCCTTGTTGTTTCACTATCTTACAATCGCGGTTATTACGATACGCGCCACTGCAACCCGCTTTCAGATGTACAGAGAGTAGGTGAGTCTCGTTTTCTTGGTTTGGATTTAAAACAAGGTAGCTCGCGAAGCGAAGCTTGCTGTTGCCTCGTGTGATAGAGAAGTCTGGCTTGTCTAATACGCTTACGCCATTGCGCACGGCAAAGCCTGTGTATTGGTTGGTGTCGTTAAACTGAAGGTGTCGGTTGGAGGCGTTTGAACGATCGGAAAGATAGATAGTGAAGTCATTGCCAACAGCTTTTTGCATTGCAGCGACGCTTTCGACTTCTTGAAAAGCAAGAATGTCGGCTTGTGTTTTATCCACATAGTGGGTCAGTTTTTCAAAATCTTGTGGTGTTCTCGACACTTTTCCACCATCTATAGATAACCATTCTATGTTCCAACTGGTTAGATTGATGGAGTTTTGAGCAAATGAAAGAGAACTAAAAAGTAATATTAACGTAACAAAAAGTGATCGCATTTTGGCCTGTTGCACTCCTATCTTTTAGCGTATTCCTTTCCATCCTTTATCCTACAAGACCTCCAAAAATAGCAAGTAGATTTAGTACCAATTTTGCAATTTTCATGGTTTTCTTCGCAACTGAGATCAACGCCAATAAGATCGATTTCTTCTTGTTCGCTAGCCAATCTTTATTGATCAAAATCAATGTTTTCGAGTGGTGCTTCTCGTTAAATACGCCACAATATATTGTGTTGCTAGAATAAAAAATAACCCCATATAGTGTGTTTGTGGATAACTCTGTGAGTATGCTCGGGTAAGGAGAACAAGGTGAAACCAATCGTAATCAAACGCGACGGATCAAGAGCTCCGTTCAACAGGGATCGTATCCAAGCAGCAGTTGAAGCAGCAGCGGAAAACAAAGATAAAGATGTCGCTATTTATGCTCTTAATGTGGCTCTTGCTGTCGAGTTACAGTTAAGAGAACACGATGAAGTTCACATCCATGAGATTCAAGACTTAGTCGAAAATGAACTCATGCAAGGTCCTTACAAAGCCCTAGCGCGTTCTTACATTGAATATCGCCACGATCGCGACATCGCTCGTGAGAAGCAAAGTGCACTAACTCGCGAAATCGAAGGTTTGATTGAAGAAAGTAATCTGGATCTAATCAACGAGAACGCGAACAAAGACGGCAAAGTAATTCCGACTCAACGTGACTTGTTGGCTGGTATCGTAGCGAAACACTATGCGAAGACGCACATTCTTCCTCGCGATGTGGTTCAAGCGCACGAAGTGGGTGACATTCACTACCACGATTTAGACTACGCACCGTTCTTCCCAATGTTTAACTGTATGCTTATCGATCTTAAAGGCATGCTGACGCATGGTTTTAAAATGGGTAACGCTGAGATTGATACGCCAAAATCAATTTCGACTGCAACAGCGGTAACAGCGCAAATCATTGCTCAAGTCGCGAGCCACATTTACGGCGGTACAACCATCAACCGTATTGATGAGGTTCTAGAACCGTACGTAATCACAAGCTACGAGAAACACCTAGAGATCGCAAAAGAGTGGAACATTGCTGAGCCAGAAGAGTTCGCAAAAGCACGCACTGAGAAAGAGTGTTACGACGCGTTCCAATCTCTAGAGTACGAGGTAAACACGCTACACACGGCGAACGGTCAAACACCATTCGTTACGTTTGGTTTTGGTCTTGGTACAAGCTGGGCATCACGCCTTATCCAGAAATCGATTCTGAAGAATCGTATTGCAGGTCTAGGCAAGAACCGTAAAACAGCGGTATTCCCTAAACTTGTATTCGGCATCAAAGATGGTTTGAACCACAAATCAGAAGATCCAAACTACGACATCAAGCAACTTGCGCTTGAGTGTGCGTCTAAGCGTATGTACCCAGACATTCTTAACTACGACAAAGTAGTGGAAGTAACCGGTTCATTCAAAACGCCAATGGGTTGCCGTAGCTTCCTTGGTACTTACGAAGAAAACGGTGAGCTGATTCACGAAGGTCGTAACAACCTTGGCGTCGTGAGCTTGAACCTTCCTCGTATCGCTATCCGTGCAAACGGAAGCGAAGAGAAATTCTACGAGCTTCTAAATGACCGCCTACGTCTTGCTCGTAAAGCACTAGAGACACGTATCTCTCGCCTTGAAAACGTGAAAGCACGTGTGGCCCCAATCCTATACATGGAAGGCGCATGTGGTGTTCGCTTGAAAGCAGACGACTCAATCGCAGATATCTTCAAGAACGGTCGTGCGTCTATTTCTCTTGGTTACATCGGTGTACACGAGACAATTAACGCGCTATTCGGTACAGAAGCGCACGTTTATGATGACGCTGTTTTGCGTGAAAAAGCGGTCGCGATCATCAAGCATCTAAAAGATGCTGTGAATCAATGGGCTGACGAAACAGGTTATGGTTTCAGCTTATATGCAACGCCAAGTGAAAACCTATGTAGCCGTTTCTGCCGCATCGATGCGAAAGAGTTCGGCGTAATTGAAGGCGTAACAGACAAAGGTTACTACACCAACAGCTTCCACCTAGATGTTGAGAAGAAGGTGAACCCATACGACAAGATCGACTTTGAGATGCCTTACCCAGAAATCTCAAGCGGCGGCTTTATCTGTTACGGCGAGTTCCCGAACATGCAACGTAACGTTGAAGCACTAGAAAACGTATGGGACTACAGTTACACCCGAGTGCCTTACTACGGAACTAACACGCCAATTGATGAGTGTTACGAGTGTGGTTACAACGGTGAGTTTGACTGTACAAGTAAAGGCTTCACTTGCCCAAGCTGTGGCAACCATGATTCAACCAAAGTGTCAGTGACACGTCGTGTTTGTGGCTACCTAGGCAGCCCAGATGCACGCCCGTTTAACTTCGGTAAGCAAGAAGAAGTGAAGCGCCGAGTTAAACACCTGTAAGGTTAACTACCACTCGTTTTACACTTTGAAAATCAACTTTAAACAGGTTGATTTTCTCTTTCGCGATAACACAGAGACGCATTATGAATTACCACCAATACTATCCAATTGACGTTGTTAACGGACCGGGTACGCGCTGTACGCTGTTTGTGTCGGGTTGTGTGCATCAGTGCCGTGGCTGTTATAACCAGTCGACGCAACGTTTGGATTCTGGTGTACTTTTCACGCAAGAAGCGGAAGACAAAATCATCGCTGACTTAAACGACACGCGTATCAAACGCCGTGGCTTGTCGTTGTCGGGTGGAGATCCGCTTCACCCTGCTAATGTGCCTCATATTTTGAAGATAGTGAAAAGGGTGAGAGAGGAGTGCCCAGGTAAAGACATTTGGGTTTGGACTGGCTACACGCTGACGGAACTGAATGACGCGCAAAGGGAAGTGGTGCAATACATCGATGTTTTGATTGATGGTAAGTTTGAACAAGACAAGAAAGACCTCAATCTCGAATGGCGTGGCAGTTCAAACCAAATCATTCATCGCTTTACGGACATCTAATCAAGCATTCTCCGCACATAAAAAGGGCTCACGCGTGCATAACGGGTGAGCCCTTTTGGTGTGAGTTCGTTAATGTCTTTTTGGTTACGCTGTCACCGATTGGTCATCTTCAACCATATTATTTATCCAACGTTTAGATTGAATACGGTAAGTCGTCAGTACGCCTTTCACTAACTCTTCCGCGAGCAGAGACATCAAGACAAAATGCAAAGGCAGCCCTAGCACCATGCCTGTGTAATAAGTAAGGGGGATGCCAATAGCCCACTGACCGAACGTGTCGATGAAAATGCTATAGCGAATATCAGCGCCACTCTTTAGTACGCCGCCAATCCCAACCATGTTAAACACCCTCAAAATCATACCTAGCGCCATGACTAAACATACGTTAAGTGCCATGTCTGCATCGGTTAACGGGCTCAGTACCAATAGGTGATGAATCATGGGCGAGCTCAACCACACTAGGAAAAACAGCAAGGTGGCTAAGATTGCGCTGGTTAACACATACCACCACGCCGTTTTCTCGACTCGGTCATAATGTTTTGCACCAATATCATTCCCAAGAAGAACGGATGCAGCGACCGCAAATCCCATAAAGGTTGAAATCAGTACCCCTTCAATCGGTGATAAGAATGAGATGATCGCCAGTTCTGAAACGCCCAATTGCCCATAGATGATGCTGTAAACGATCAATCCACCAGTCCAAAGCGCATCGTGGACCAACATGGGTAAAGAAACCTTAAAGTACTTTTTTCGATACTGTTTTAGGCGGCCTTGTACCCAATCGAACTTAGTCGGAATTAGGTAAGCATATCGTTTGTAGAAAAAATAAATCAAGACGGCGGTTTGGAAAAATCGAGAAACAAAACTACCTACGGCTGCACCAAATACGCCCCATTGAGGGAAACCAAATAAACCAAAAATCAAAACATAATTAAGCGCGACGTTAACGACAATGGCGGAGATACTAACGTTGGTTGCCAGTTTGGTTTGGCCCACGGAGCGCAATACCGCTTCAATCGGTACTACTATCGCCGTAGCAATGAGGCTAAAGCCCGTAACCACAAGATAATCACGTGCATAAGTGACGTATTCAGGATCGTCTGACATAAAAGAGACGATCTCTTCATCAAAAATCGCATAAAGAACGATAAACGGCAGCGTCACCAAAATGGAAATAAACCAAGATTGCGCCAACGTTCTGCGAATTCCGGCTAGGTTTCCTGAGCCGTAGTATTGAGAAGCAAGTACGGTAACTGCACCGCACAGGCCAAAGACAACCGCTAGGTTGAAGAAAAAGATACGATTTCCAACTCCAACTGCTGCCGTTGCAGATTCTCCGAGTAGGCTTACCATGAAAATATCCACGACGCCGAGCAAAGCAAAAAGCATGGACTGAAGTGAAACAGGTAGGCCAATCGTAATCAGCTTTTGCCAAAATGCTTTATCGATGTATTCGCGTGTTAAGAGCATCGCATTTCTCCTTAAAGATTAATGCGAGTAGTTTATCCTCATGATTTGGCGGTGTATTTTTCAAAGGAATCCAAAACCTTTGTAAAACTCTCTACTAACGCACATGTGAGCCAATAAATCATGGAAGATAAACAAGAACGCTACGCGATTTCAGAAAAAACTTATCAAGAGTTTATTGATCACAGTCGAGTATTAGCACTTGAGGAGAGAGGCATTGTGCAGTGCGGCATTGCCACTTGTCGTGACTTCTTCTCTGTTTATCGTAAAAACCAAAAGAAACACATGCTGCTCTATACGGTGCGTGGTAAAGGGTGGCTAGAGAGTGGGACTTATCGATACGATTTGGAACCGGGCTCGTTGATTACAGTACCCGCAGGTGTTGAAAACGGTTTTGGTATAGAAGAAGAACCTTGGCAGATCGCGTGGCTTTTTCTTGCTCCTGATAGAGAGTGGCCGATATTAGAATGTGATGTTCGCTATCAGCTTTCATCTACACCTGAAGTGATGTATGCATGTATCCAAACACTACTACGCAGCATTCACCTTCCAATCGATTATGTTGGTGCGGTAGGTGAGCATAGTGTGGCTCAGTTAGAGCTGATGTTAAACATGCCGCCCTCAGAGTCGATATCACGCAGCCAATTGAGGCTTCGGCGTGTATTTGACCTTGTCCAACGTCAGCTCCATAAGGATTGGAGCGTTGAGCAGGTGGCGGCTCTATATCCATGTTCGGAGCCTCATTTGCATCGACTGACTCAAAAGCAGTTTGGTCGAAGCCCAATGGCACATTTAACGCGTATGCGCATGGAATATGCTGCTAGGTTACTTCGTTCAACAGAATGGCCAATTCAGCATATTGGAGAAATAGTCGGATATCCGACAAGCGCTAACTTTAGTACACGTTTTAAAGCGTGGTCGACCATGACACCAAGAGAGTTTAGAAAAAACGGTAGAGTGGATTGGTACGACGAGGAGTGAATCGTTCTTTTTCTGAACGATAGAGCGCACAAAACTCACCGCAATCCAGAATTTTGTTCTCTAATTGATGAAATAAGTGAAAAATCATTTCGTCATTTTTTGCGATGGTGTTAACGTGAGGTTCGGTACTTGAATTTCAAAGGGTTATGACTTTCATGTTTTCTAATCTCCCAACTCCCGTATTAGATCCTATTTTATCTCTATCCGTTGCATACCGTAACGATGAACGTCCAAACAAGGTTGACCTTGGCATTGGCGTATACAAAAACAGCGCAGGCGAAACGCCGATTATGAAAGCCATTCAAATGGCGCAGGATGTCGTTGTTGAAACTCAAAAAACCAAGTCTTATGTTGGTCTTGCGGGTTGCGAAGAATTTAATAAAAGCATGATCGATTTGCTGCTGACGGGAACGTCTGCAATGGATCGTGTTGCAGCTATTCAAACGCCAGGTGCAAGTGGTGCGCTGCGTATGCTCGGTGATCTAATGAAGATCGCACAGCCAGATACGACGGTTTGGATTTCCAACCCAAGCTACGTAAACCACAAGCCAGTGATGGAAGCAGCAGGCCTTAAAGTTAAGTTCTACCACTATTTCTCTTCGGAAACGAAACAAGTAGACACCGCAAAAATGATGGATGATCTTGCGAAAGCTGGGCCTTCAGATGTGGTACTTCTTCATGGTTGTTGCCACAATCCAACTGGTGCGGATATTGACTTCTCTGCTTGGCAAGCCATTACAGAATTGTCGCAGAAGAACGGTTTCATCCCATTTGTGGACATTGCTTACCAAGGCTTCGGTGATGGCCTAGAAGAAGACGCAAAAGGTCTTCGTTTTATGGCAGATAACGTTGAAGAGATGTTGATTACTACTTCATGTTCGAAGAACTTTGGTCTGTACCGTGAACGAACTGGTGCAGCGATTGTGGTTGGTAAGAACATGCATGATGTAACCAATGCAAAAGGTAAACTCCTCACTCTAGCTCGCTCTACTTACACGATGCCACCCGACCATGGTGCAGCTTTAGTTAAGACCATTCTGCAAGATGACAATCTCACTTCCGTTTGGAAGCAAGAATTGAGTGAAATGCAACATCGTTTGGTTAGCCTTCGTCAAAGTTTGTGTAACGAGTTGAGAAACAACCATAATACAGATCAATTTGATTTCATTGAGGGTCACAAAGGCATGTTTACTGTGCTAGGCTTTAGTGGAAACCAAATGGCGCAACTGCGTGAAGATTATGGCATTTATGGTGTTGGCGATGGTCGAATTAACATTGCCGGACTTACCGAAACTCATATTCCATACGTAGCGGACGCAATTAAGAAAGTATCTCAAGCTTAATTGGAGTGTGGATGAAAAACTGGAAACTGATTCTGCCGCTTATGATGAGCGGCAGTTTAATTGCTTGTACGTCAACTCAAACGACGCAGGAACCTGTTGAGCCAGAGTCGCCAAAGGTCGAAGAGCCCGTTAAAGTCGAGCCAGAAGTGAAACCTGATGTAGATCCAAAGCCAGAGGTGGAGCCCAAACCAGAAGCGAAACCTGAGAAAAAGCCGGAACCAAAGCCTAAGAAGCCAGTCAAGGTCACAAAAACACCCGATGGCATGTTAATTCTTGGTTCTGAAGAATGGGTTTATGTTCCTGAAATTGACCAGACTTTCAAGGCTAGAGTCGATACAGGTGCGACAACATCATCAATTAGTGCGACTGACATTGTTCCGTTTGAGCGTGATGGTAAAGACTGGGTTAAATTTAAGATAGATTTAGGTGACAAAGACACCAAAGAATTTAAAGTACCCGTTGAGCGCTGGGCTAAAGTTAAGCAGTCTTCGTCAGAAGAGGTGGATAAACGAGCGGTGGTAAAAGCCTACATTACCGTTGGGGATCACAAAGAAAAGACAGAGTTTACGTTAGCGGATCGCGGACATATGACGTTTCCAATTTTGCTTGGTCGAAGCTTTTTTAGAGATATTGCCGTTGTGGATGTATCGAAAAAATATGTGCAAGATAAACCTAAAAAAACCGCTAAAAACTGATGTATTAAAGCTAGTTTCTGCTACAAGCTAATAATTCTTGATTAGCAAAAAATGGCCTCCAAAATCGGAGGCTATTTTTATTGAATCATATGCTTGCTTGTGATGCCTGGTAGTCATATCCACTAAAATGCAAAACGAGCAGACATTACAATTTGCTGGCCATAGACACCATTATTTTTGAAATCTGCACCAAGCGATAGTTGTTGAGTTGAGTGGAATCGTGCGCCCAGATTGTAAATGGTGTTCGAATCGTCATTATCTATGATTTGGCCGATACGGCCATGTAGCTCAACATTTTGCATAAACCAAATACGAGTGCCAATATTCACTTCCGTGCGCCACTCGTCACCCACTTTATCACTGCCGTTCTCTTTAATGTTGTGTACCAACATTTGGCCATAAATATCTGCAAATTGGCCTGCTGGCCCATTAAAGCCTATACCACCAGCAATGTCCCAGTCTCCGCTAAACTCACTGTCTGCGCGAGCAATGAAATGGGTATTCTCTGTAAAGTAGGTATTGAACTCGCCACCAAATGTACCAGGGCTAGTGCCCATGCGAAATTCCATCGTGTTGTAGTTGAAATTATTTGCATGTGCGGAAAGTGGCAAAATAGCACACAAACCAAAGGCTGCAACCTTTAGAGCTTTACCTAGCATGGTGTCTCCGGGCAAGATGATTAAAATGAACAAAAAATGGTCTGCAAAAAGCAGACCAAGATTGATAAAGCTATCATTTTAAGTGCTTGCCGTCACTATTTAGCTGTAATCGTCACTACATCATGTTGATATGCACAGCAATCGGGGTTTGTTTTACATGACTACGAGTTGTTCGACTTCAATCTCTGGTTTGTTCCCGCCTTCAAATTCGCCAAACAGACGGACTTTAGTCGTGTGATCAATCGGAGTATTTAGCTGAATATCGTCATCGAGTTCGACCATCACTTCACCGGAACCATCGCTAAAGACAAACTTATCCGCGCGAACTTGACGCAATAAGTTACCTTCAACGACCACATCTTTTTCAGTAAACATATTGGAGTCGTTTAGCAAGGCATCCAATTTTTCCACAGTGACAGGACCGTTAAACTGCAAGTTTGATTGGTTTTGAGCGTTATCTTTCGCGAACGCGATAGAAGGAGCAATAGCTAAGGCGGCGATTGTTGCGATAATTGTATTCTTTTTCATGTTACATCCTCATCGGTTTGTTTTGATGGGGTCATTAAAACAGGGCTTGTTTGAACCAATGATGATTTCAACATTCATATTCTATTCATTTGCTTGAGTAAGTGGGGACGATGACGTTATGATTGTTCATCTTCCTCTATTCCTTACGAATGTTCATGAAATCAGCGATCCCATCTTTAATGGTTCAAGGCACCACTTCGGATGCCGGAAAAAGTGTCCTTGTGGCAGGTTTATGCCGTGTATTAGCAAGAAAAGGGATAAATGTTGCCCCATTTAAGCCACAAAACATGGCACTAAATAGTGCGGTAACCAAAGATGGCGGTGAAATAGGTCGAGCACAGGCCGTTCAGGCACAGGCGTGTAATATTGAGCCAACCGTACATATGAATCCGGTTTTAATTAAACCTAACAGTGATACAGGTGCTCAGATCATTTTGCAGGGTAAGGCGATTTCCAATATGGATGCGGCTGGCTTTCATGATTACAAGAAAGTGGCGATGGACACGGTGTTAGATTCCTTCTCTCGTCTGACTCAAGAATTTGATTCGATCATTATCGAGGGCGCGGGGAGTCCTGCTGAAATCAATTTACGAGAAGGCGATATTGCAAACATGGGTTTTGCTGAGGCCGCTGATGTACCAGTGATCATTGTTGCTGATATTGATCGTGGTGGAGTGTTTGCACATTTGTACGGAACACTTGCGTTACTTTCTGAATCTGAACAAGCGCGAGTAAAAGGATTTGTTATCAACCGTTTTCGAGGTGATATTCGTTTATTGCAATCGGGCCTCGATTGGCTAGAAGAAAAAACAGGTAAATCTGTACTTGGTGTACTTCCTTTTCTTCATGGTTTGAATTTAGAAGCAGAAGACGCGATCACTGCACAGCAAGAGTTGCACTCTGAGGTAAAACTGAATGTTGTTGTGCCTGTTTTAACCCGGATTAGTAATCATACTGATTTTGATGTGCTGCGATTGAATCCAGACATCAATCTACGTTATGTAGGTAAAGGCGAAAAAATAGATAAAGCCGACCTGGTTATTTTGCCTGGGACCAAATCAGTGAGAGACGATCTGGAGTATCTAAGAAGCCAAGGGTGGGATAACGATATCTTGCGTCATATTCGTCTTGGTGGAAAAGTGATTGGTATCTGTGGCGGCTACCAGATGCTTGGAAACTTGATTGATGATCCAAACGGCGTCGAAGGCCAACCAGGTCAAAGCGAAGGACTTGGCTTGCTTGATATCACTACGACGCTAACTAACAGCAAACAGCTTACAAACACACAAGCACAGCTTTCTCTTAACGGCAAAACAGCCAATGTAAAGGGTTATGAAATCCACGTAGGGCGAAGTGAAGTACGGGGCCTGCAACCTCTTACATTCAGTTCCGGTGAAGCGGAAGGGGCGATCAGCGAGTGTGGCCAAATCATGGGAACCTACCTTCACGGGTTCTTTGACGAGGAAGATGTCTTAAGCCTGGTATCAGAATGGGTAAACGGCACCCAAATCAAACAACAAGACTTTGAAGAGTTAAAGGAGCAAGGCATTAATCGCATCGCAGATGCGATAGAACAACATGTGCGCCTTGATTTTTTGTTTAAATAGCCCATTAACTGATTGAACTTTATATTTAAATAACCTGTTCTTTCGCTTGCCTTGTATTGGAGTATCTCTATGAAAGCATGGAAAAAGCATGCTTGCCTTGCGGCAGTATTAAGCATTTCATTTTCAGCAAACGCAGCAACGAACCTAAAAGTGTATGCAGCCTCTTCTATGACGAATGCGATTAACGAGATCGCGCAAAACTTTGAAGAAAAGTATGACGTTTCTATCACTCCCGTTTATGGTGGTTCTTCTTCTATCGCTCGACAAATTATCAATGGCGCACCAGCGGATGTATTCATTTCTGCGAACACGAAATGGATGGATTATTTGGTCGATAAAGACGTCATTTATCGTGACAATGTCACAAATCTAGTGCGCAATAGCTTAGTGTTGATTGCGCCTCAGTCTTCAGAATTAACCTCATTTAACTTTTCTGATGCAAAGGCATGGGAGAAGGCATTGCATGGAAATCGTCTTGCTTTAGGCAATCCGACGTCAGTACCTGCTGGTATGTACGCGAAAGAGTCATTGACTACACTGGGTGTATGGAAAGCGGTTCAAACTCACGTCGCACCAGCAAAGAATGTGCGCTTAGCTTTGGCGTTGGTTGAACGTGGAGAAGCGCCTTTAGGTGTGGTCTACAAAACCGATGCTCAGTTAACTGATAAAGTCAAAATTGTCGGCGAATTTGCGAGTGATACGCGTGCGGCTATTGTTTACCCGGCTGCAATTGTGAATGATTCTACTGAGTCGGAGCAGTTCTTCCAGTACCTAAAATCGGACGAAGCCGCACGCGTTTTTGCTCAATATGGCTTTCAGCAATAAATCGACCTTCAATTATAGGAACGAAGCGTGACAGAACTGGAATACCAAGCCTTAATGTTAAGCCTCAAAGTAGGCGCGTACGCAGTACTTTGGCTGATTCCTCTCGGCGTTTTTCTTGCTTGGCTACTTTCTCGAAAAACGTTCTTTGGTAAATCGATTCTCGATAGCTTAATTCATTTACCACTGGTATTGCCGCCAGTGGTAATCGGCTATTTGTTGTTGATTTCTTTAGGACGACAAGGGTTCCTTGGAAAGTGGCTCTATGAAAACTTAGGGGTAGTCTTTAGCTTTAATTGGAAAGGGGCAGTAGTCGCTTGTATTGTCGTGGCTTTGCCTTTGATGGTTCGTTCAGTACGCTTAAGCTTAGATAGCGTCGACCCTAAATTGGAGCACGCAGCCTCTACGTTAGGCGCTTCTCCTTTAAAAGTGTTTCTCACCGTCACGTTACCACTGACCATTCCCGGAATTATTACGGGCACGATGCTGTCATTTGCTCGTAGTCTTGGCGAATTCGGGGCGACGATCAGTTTCGTCTCTAACATTCCGGGTGAGACCCAAACTATTCCGCTGGCAATGTACAACTTTATTGAAACGCCAGGTGCAGAAATGCAGGCGGCTCGTCTGTGTATCATTTCTATCGCGTTAGCCTTGTCTACATTAATGATCTCTGAATGGCTAAATCGTAAAGCGGCAAGCAGATTGGGTGCGAAACAATGACGATTAAAGTCCAATTTAAACAAATGCTTGGTGAGACTGACTTCGACATCAAACTTAAGTTACCCTGTAACGGAATTAGTGCCTTGTTTGGACGATCTGGTGCAGGTAAAACGACGTTGATTAACATCATCAGCGGATTGGTCACTCCAAGGCAAGGGTATGTTGCGGTTGGTGAGCATGTTTTGTTTGACAGTGAACAGGGAATCAACCTACCAACGCACAAGCGTGGTATTGGTTATGTGTTTCAGGATTCACGTTTGTTTCCTCACTATTCGGTTCAAGGCAATTTGTTATATGGCGTTAAAGAAAAAGATGACGAGTATTTTGATGCAGTCACCGAACTCTTGTCTATCAAACCGTTACTAAAGCGCTTTCCGGTATCACTTTCTGGTGGTGAAAAGCAACGTGTTGCGATTGCGCGCGCATTGCTATCTAAACCCAATTTGCTTTTGATGGATGAGCCACTTGCCTCACTCGATATGCCAAGAAAGCGTGAGGTAATGCCTTTTCTCGAGGAGTTGTCGGAGAAGGTAAATATCCCTATTATCTATGTCACACACAGTCTCCAGGAAATTTTAAGGCTTGCTCAGCACCTTGCAATTATTGACCAAGGTAAAATTTCGAGTTCAGGTAAGCTTGAAGAGGTGTGGGCTTCTCATGCTATGCGTCCATGGCAATCTTTCTCAGATCAAAGCAGCTTATTTGAAGGCCGGATTGCTGAACATCATGAACGTTATGCACTGACTTGTATCAGCCTTGCACCTAATGTATTCCTGTGGGTGCAAAAGATTGACGGAACACCAGACACGCCAATACGCTTGCAAGTGCGTGCCAACGACGTTTCTATCACGCTCGAGCAGCCCAAGGCGACGTCGATTCGAAATATTCTGCCTGCTATTGTCGATTCCATCGAAGTGTTTAACGCAGCCGATGACAAACAGAGTATTAATGTATCACTCAAGCTAGACGAGAAATGTTATTTGTGGGCAACGATCACACCGTGGGCCCTTGACGATCTCAACCTAAAAATTGGTAGCCGTGTTTTTGCACAAATTAAAGGTGTCAGTGTGACACAAAAAGATATGGCACTAGCGCCTCATTAACCGTTTAGACTGATTTACGCTTCATGATCAAAAAAGGCCGCAAAGTACGGCCTTTGTTACTAGAAGAATGTCGGAATTACTTCGTGAATACTTCTTTGAATTCACGCTTAAGAAGTGGGTCACGACGTGCTTTCTTAAGTTGCTTAACCATGTCTTTCACACAGTTGTGAAGCACATTATCAAGTAGTTGAGCACGGTATTCTTCTTTATCTTCATCTGTCATGTTTTCTGGCAGATTAAGAGTAGGAAACTCTTCCATCACATTAATACCAGCGAATGCTTGGCCTACAGAAACTAGAGCATGAAACTGTTCAAAGTTGTCTAGAATGTTCTGTGCGCTTGCTGGCATTTCGTCCCATGATTCACGTACCGCTTCTTCAGACACTTCATGGATAGAGGTAACCATTTCGAACATTTGCTCTGGAACTTCGTCAAATTCGATAACTTTACGTAGCTCTGGAGAAATGCTGGCTAGATCGATTTTTTTGCTTTCGCTGTTAGTTGCTTCTGACATGGTGTGTCTCTCATTACAAAAAGGCGGGAATATTAATACCAAATGCATCAAATAGCTATACCCATTAATCCACAAGATGACCAAAGTGAATGAGTTTGTTGAACTTCTGCTCACAGGCCATGATTAGATAGGGTAACGTCCAGTCTAACTGCTTTATGCAATGGATTCCGTGATATTCAAACAAAAATATAGCACTTAATTATGAGTCGAATGCAACAACTCTATGAGTATGGTATATGTTTAATAAAGACATAATTAAAAATGGAACGCGTTATGCAACCGACAGGGACATCGATGCGAATCCTTCTGGTTGACGATGTTCAGCTAGACAGGATGCAGTTGGCTATTCGTCTAAAGCAACTTGGACATATTGTAAAAGCCGTAGGTAGTGGACTAGAGGCGTTAAATACCTACGAGAGTTTTGATCCGGAACTGGTGTTGCTCGATATATCAATGCCAGATATGAACGGTTTTGAAGTCTCTCTTCATATAAGAGAAACGTTTCCGGATTGGATCCCAATTATTTTCTTGAGTAGTCACGAAGAGCCAGAAATGATTGCTAAAGCCATAGATGCGGGCGGTGATGACTATTTAATTAAGCCGGTAGATAAACTGGTACTGAACTCTAAACTTATCGCAATGCAGCGTATTGCTCATATGAGACGAGAGCTTAAGCAAGCGACAGCTCAATTAGAGCAAGTTAATCAACTTTTGACTCAGCAAGCGAATGAAGATGGCCTAACCAAACTCTATAACCGCCGTTATATCGACCATAAGTTGGAATCGATGGTTGCATGGCATGGCCGTCACAACATGCCAATGGCTTTGATTCTATTGGACGTCGATTTTTTTAAACCGTTTAATGATAATTACGGTCATATTGAAGGCGACCGTTGCTTGCAAGCGATTGCGAATCAACTCAAGGCGACGTTTTGTCGCTCTGGGGAATATGTAGGTCGATATGGTGGAGAAGAGTTTGTTGTGTTGCTAGGGTGTACCGACACTCAAACAGCAGAAAGAGAAGCCGAGCGTATACAAGAGGCTATGTATTTTCTCGATTACCCACATGAGTATTCTAGTGTGTCAAGTAGAGTGACGGTGTCACAGGGTGTTTTTGTTTTTCAACCGACAGGGAAAGAAGTGCAATCAGATTTGTATGCAACCGTTGATAAAGCACTATATACATCAAAATCTTTGGGAAGAAACACACATACTGTGGTTAATTCTTTTTAAAAACAAAATCTTATGAATACTACTCCTTTTGTTGCGTTGTCACTTTTTGGTGGTTATTTTAAAGCTAACTCAAAGTAAGATAGGCAAAACAGTGCGAACGGAATGTCGCAATCGGGCGTATACCTTATACCTTTGATTAGATAGATAACATCGGGATAGTGGCAACGATGAGTGCTGTTATTATGCTGATGGGGAAGTTCGGTTTTGTTTTAAACCCGGACAAGCTTGTTAACTTTCACGATTGGTGAGGGTCTAACGAAGCTTTATGCAGTTACGTCCGGCCTTTTTCGCTTTGTAAAGTGCTTCGTCCGCTAATTTAATGACGTCCAGAGGAGCTTGCCCATTCCGGCTATCAGCAACTCCGAAACTTGCGGTAACAAAAACCGACTTTCTTTTCGAGCTGTTGCTACCACGACGTTTTTGTCCTTGTTTATGGTTCTCAGGGCGAGATTCTTCATCGCGTAATATCATCTCGTATTCTGCAATCGATTTGCGAGCTTCTTCCAAAAAGTTCTTACATTCGTCAGCGTATTTGCCTTTAAAAACGATGGTAAATTCTTCTCCGCCAAATCGATAAACTTTTGCGCCGCCTGGGGTTTTAGTGAGGCGCGAAGCGACCATTTTTAGAACGTCATCACCAGTATCGTGACCGTAGGTGTCATTAAACTTTTTAAAATGGTCAACATCAAGCATTGCGATCGTGAACTTCTTACCCATGTGTTTTAGATCGAGATCAAGTGCACGTCTGCTCGGAATCAGCGTTAGGCTATCGGTGAAAGCCAATTGATGGCTAGCGGAAGCGGCATAAATAATGATAAGCAGCCCTGTTAGCGTAAACATGGTGCTTGATATGTACTGCACATCAAAGAAAATGAACGTCGCAGACGCCAATACCATGGCAGAGTAGGTCATCGCATGGATAATTTCATTCTTCTTTAAAACAAGAATTCCAAGAAAACAGACAATACCCACGCAATATAAAACAAGAATGAAAGGCAGTTTAGAGACCGTCGGTACAATAAATAAAATACCGCTTGTCCATTGTTCAAACCCTCCTTCAACGTAATATGCTAGCGTTAGATAAGACCAAAGAACGAACATTGCTAACATCAAGATGTAAGTCAACATGGCTCTAGAGTCAAAACCTTCTTTACTAAACAAAAATACCGTAAGAAACGAGACAGGAAGTAACGTGGCTAAAATGGTTAGCTCAAGTAAAGCGGTACCACTTTGAAGCGGGACTTGTAGGCGGTGCTGTATCACGAAATAGGCTAGCAACATTGCCAAGCACACCATGGACTCTCTGCCTTGCTTAAATGAATAACAAAGGAGTAGCGCACAACCTAATAGTATGTACGGCAAGTTTGCGGCAATGCCCCAGTTTGCCTGAGTCATCTGAATAATGCTGTCCATGCCCGAACTCACTATGCCCAGTAGCAAAAAAGGGAATAAGAATCTGAAGCCTGATGAAGTCATTGACGATGAGGACATCTATTACAAACTGCCTGAAAATAGTTGACTATATAATTGGTTAGGTAAATCGTTTTATCAATATGGATATTTATCCGTTATTGAATTTCGAACTTTGAGAACTAGCAAGAATACGTCTATTTGTTCCTTTTCCCAAGTATTTTGGAAGACATTACCGCAAAAAGAGAGAGATTGATTAAATTAAGAGCAATCAATAAGTTGTTATAAACAAGTCGTTGCTATACTCATTTCATAGGAAAAAGGAGATTTACAGATGCAGATAAGCTCAGATGTGCACAATTACATGGAAACATTAGTAGGTCAGGTTCTCAGTTTGCCCGAATTTTTAGAACAGTATGACAACGAACAGTTAGCCGATATTGCTTGCCTTGCGCTTATCCAGCTCAAGCCTGTCTATATCCGTTATGATATTGATTTTTTGTCTTCACTTCCTGAACAAAAATTAAGCCAGTTTAAGCAAAGCGCGGATATAGCGGTGAAAAACGCCGCAGAAATGGTGAAAGAAGACAGGCGTAAGAACCGAGAGTATGATGTGCCTGTAATTTTTTCCCATACTAGTTATGATGATGACAAAGAGTTGGATTGGTATGAAAAACCGATCCTTAACGTTAATATTAAGTAAGAGTCGCTCAGTTGACTAGTGAGCTGACCCAAGGAGGAATCGTGGGATTTTTTTCGCGTTTGTTTGGTGGTAGTGAGAAAACGGTTGAAGCCAAAAATATCGAACCAGTTGAATATAAAGGTTTCCTTATTTACCCAGAGAGCCTTTCAGAGGGCGGACAATATCGCATCGCTGGTCGAATAGAAAAGCATGACAATGATGAAGTGAAAACACATCGGTTTATTCGCTCCGATTTGCTTGGCTCAGAGCAAGATGCCAATGACCTTATGTTGAAGAAATCTCAAATGTTTATTGATCAAATGGGCGATAAAATCTTCGACTAGCAATTTACTGCAATTTGATTCCAGTCATCTTAAAAAGAGCCATTAGTGTATATGCTAGTGGCTCTTTCTTTTTAACGCTTAAATCTCTGTTAAGTCAGTATTTAATCGTTACCTGGTTAGACCTCAGTCTAGTACGGTGTTGCGTTGTTATTTTTCGTGCACAGAGCGACAATCATTCATTACTTAGCGTTATATGTAATGAAATTTAGTATTTAAATTACAAAACACTTGAAGTAATGAGACGCGTTCGATACAAACAGAATAATAACAGGGCTGTTAGTCAAGGTGTTATTATGCAAATGGGTGTCCCCAAACATCATCTTTCGTTTGCAATTGTCTTGCGTGGTAAACAGATAGAAATAAAAAAGAATTAGAGTAGAGCGACGCTCTGTTTTGGGACTAATTTATTGATATGTATACAAGGAGTATGCGTTTTGCAAATCGGTGTACCTAAAGAGATACTCGCGGGTGAATCGCGAGTGGCTGCATCGCCGAAGTCGGTTGAGCAGTTAATAAAATTGGGATTCGATGTCGCGATTGAATCCCAAGCGGGGGTGCTAGCGAGTTTCGATGATGCCGCTTATGAAGCAGCTGGTGCGAAAATCGTTTCTAGTGAAGAAGTTTGGGCATCTGGCCTTATTTTAAAAGTTAATGCGCCAATTGTGGATGATGAGCAAGACATTGACGAAATTGCGTTACTGCAAGATGGAGCAACACTGGTTAGCTTTATTTGGCCGGCTCAAAATGCTGAGTTGATGGAACAACTTTCCAGTAAGAACATTAACGTTCTTGCCATGGATTCCGTTCCTCGTATCTCACGTGCACAAGCCTTAGACGCGCTATCTTCGATGGCTAATATCGCTGGTTATCGTGCAGTGGTTGAGGCAGCTCATGAGTTTGGTCGTTTCTTTACAGGTCAAATTACGGCTGCCGGTAAAGTACCTCCAGCGAAAGTATTGGTTGCGGGTGCTGGCGTCGCTGGCTTGGCGGCTATCGGTGCTGCAGGTAGCTTAGGTGCCATTGTCCGTGCGTTTGACGTCCGCCCAGAAGTAAAAGAGCAAGTTGAATCGATGGGCGCTGAGTTCCTGACCGTTGACTTTCAAGAAGAGTCAGGCTCTGGGGATGGCTACGCAAAAGAAATGTCTGATGACTTCAACAAAAAAGCGGCAGAGTTATACGCAGAGCAAGCTAAAGATGTTGATATCATTATTACGACCGCGCTCATCCCTGGTAAACCTGCGCCGAAGTTGATCACCAAAGAAATGGTCGACAGCATGAAAGCGGGCAGTGTAGTTGTCGACTTGGCAGCTGCTAATGGCGGTAACTGTGAATATACAGTGAAAGACCAAGTTATCATGACGGATAACGGCGTAAAAATTGTTGGTTACACTGACATGGTTGGTCGTTTGCCAACACAATCTTCTCAGCTTTACGCGACAAACCTTGTCAATCTTCTAAAACTGCTGTGTAAAGAGAAAGATGGCAACATCAATATTGATTTTGAAGATGTTGTTATCCGTGGCGTTACCGTGGTGAAAGCAGGTGAAGTTACTTGGCCAGCGCCACCAATTCAGGTTTCAGCTCAGCCGCAAGTGAAACAAGAACAGCCTGTAAAGCCAGAGCCTAAAGTAGAAGAACCTACGTCTCCAACGAAGAAAATTATTGGTGTGGCAGCGGCTGTTGGAGCCTTTGCATGGGTAGCATCGGTTGCTCCGGCAGCGTTTCTTTCTCACTTTACTGTATTTGTTCTAGCGTGTGTTGTCGGATACTACGTAGTATGGAATGTTACCCATGCACTTCATACTCCACTAATGTCAGTAACGAATGCTATCTCTGGCATTATTGTCGTTGGTGCATTACTGCAAATTGGACAAGGTAATGGCGTCGTTTCATTCCTATCTTTTATTGCCGTATTGATCGCGAGTATCAATATCTTCGGTGGTTTCACCGTCACTAAGCGTATGCTTGAAATGTTCCGCAAAGATAAATAGGAGTCACAATGTCTGCAGGATTAGTACAAGCAGCTTACATTGTTGCTGCATTATTTTTCATCATGAGTTTGGCGGGGCTTTCAAAGCAAGAGTCTGCTCGTAATGGTAACTACTACGGTATCGCTGGTATGACGATCGCGCTAATAGCGACGATCTTTAGCCCAGATGCGCAAGGTTTTGGTTGGATCATTATCGCGATGGCGATAGGTGGTGCGATCGGTATTTTCTATGCGAAGAAAGTAGAAATGACCGAGATGCCAGAACTGGTTGCGATTCTACACAGTTTTGTAGGTTTAGCTGCGGTTTTAGTTGGCTACAACAGCTACCTAGATGCGCCAGAAGCAGCAACACATGCTGAGCATGTTATCCACCTTGTAGAAGTATTCTTGGGTGTGTTCATCGGTGCCGTAACTTTCACCGGTTCAATTGTCGCATTTGGTAAGCTGCGTGGTGTGATTTCTTCGTCGCCACTTAATCTGCCTCATAAGCACAAAATGAACCTCGCAGCGGTTGTTATTTCTACGCTTCTTATGATCTACTTCGTAAAAGCAGATGGCAGCATGTTCGCTCTTATTGTGATGACTTTGATCGCGTTCGCATTCGGCTACCATTTAGTCGCTTCAATCGGTGGTGCTGATATGCCAGTTGTTGTCTCTATGTTGAACTCATACTCAGGTTGGGCAGCAGCGGCAGCAGGTTTCATGCTAGCAAATGATCTATTGATTGTAACAGGTGCTTTGGTAGGTTCATCAGGTGCGATTCTTTCTTACATCATGTGTAAAGCAATGAACCGTTCGTTTATCAGTGTTATTGCCGGTGGTTTTGGTCAAGAGATAGTGATTTCAGGTGACGAAGAGCAGGGCGAATATCGTGAAACAACGGCTGAAGAAGTTGCAGAGATGTTGAAGAACTCAAAATCAGTAATCATCACTCCAGGATATGGCATGGCAGTAGCTCAGGCACAATACCCTGTTCATGAAATTACTGATGTACTTCGTTCACAAGGTATTGAAGTTCGCTTTGGGATTCACCCAGTAGCGGGTCGTCTACCGGGGCATATGAATGTGTTACTCGCTGAAGCAAAAGTACCGTATGATATCGTTCTTGAAATGGATGAAATCAATGATGACTTTGCAGAAACCGATACCGTATTGGTTATCGGTGCTAACGATACGGTCAACCCAGCCGCACTGGAAGATCCGAACAGCCCAATCGCTGGTATGCCCGTATTGGAGGTATGGAACGCGAAAAACGTAGTGGTATTCAAGCGCTCAATGAATACGGGTTACGCAGGAGTACAGAACCCACTGTTCTTCAAAGAAAATACATCAATGCTATTTGGTGATGCGAAAGAAAGTGTTGAGTCTATTTTTAAAGCACTTTAACCATTCTTGATTTAAAACTATACAGGGTCAGCAATCGCTGGCCCTTTTTTGTTCCGTTTCAATGTTATAGTAATGCAAATCCTTCTGTTAGCAGATGTCAATTGCTTGTAGATTGATGTATAGTTTTGGCTAATGTAACAAGTGACGGTAACAGTTTGATTAAAAAGTTTTTGCTCGGTTTTGCAACTGTATTGCCGCTTTTTTCGGCACCTGCATTTTCCGATTCACTACCAGAAAGAATAGATACGTTTACAGAGCTATTTAACTATGAAGTAGCTCTTAAGTCGTACGATATTCGTATTCTGCAATCAAATTATCCTACCAAGTTACTTGCGCCAGATTCGCTTCTGCCGCAAACGTCTGACTATCCGTTAAAAGATATCCAACAGCTTTACAGCTTGGCGAATACTTGTCGTGGCAAATTACCATTAAGTCCTTTAATTACTGAGCCTTTAGTATTTACAAGGGCGATTTGTAAAGGGACGCAGCTGACACCTCGTTGGTTCTCGCGTAGTGGTCTCATTCACCCTGGTGGTGGGACGTATGCGGCACGTTATGTGGATAAGTATCCAGAACTCAAACCCAAACTATCTCAGTACATGCATATAAAAGAGCGTGATAACGAGGAAGGGGATGAGTTGCTAGAAAGCTTGAAAAACATGGATGACGACGCCATTAATGCTTTGATTGCAGGCGCGAGCATGTTTATTGAAGGTAACGAACTTTGGTTAAGACGTGGTGACCGTTACTTTGTTTTCGAGAAAGATATCTGGCAAGAGAACGTAGCGAATGCGGGTCTGTCATACGCTCTAGCGTCTCAAAGCAAAAGTTGCTTTGTTAAACGAGGTAATATTTGTTGGGATGTAGAAGATCACTCGCAAGTTTTGCGGATCAGTATGATCATACTGGTAATCGCCAATATTCTTTTGGTGATTGGTTGGGCGGTGTACCGTTGGAATAGCAAGCGAGAAGAACTACGTAGTAGAATGCTCGTGTTGCAAATTTTAACGCATGAGCTCAGAACACCGATTGCATCTCTGTCACTAACGGTTGAGGGCTTTCGTCGAGAGTTCGAGCATTTGCCTGAAAGTGTGTATGACGAATTCCGCAGATTGTGTGAAGATACGCGCCGCCTGCGTCAATTGGCAGAAGCGAGTAAAGATTATTTGCAATCTGATAACCAAATGCTTGCAACAGACTGGGTACCATCCGTTGCAGATTGGTTAGAATTTAAGATCGAAGAAGAATTTGATAGTGCCGTGCTTTTTAACATCAATGAAGATGTGGCTGCTAAAGTTAATGTGTACTGGTTAGGAACTTGTATCGATAACTTGCTTCGTAATGCGCTTAAGTACGGTGTCGCACCGGTTGAATTGGATGTCTCAACTAGTGAAGAAAAAATAGTATTCCAAGTCCGAGATGCAGGAGGCCTAACGGCTAAAGATTGGGCAAATTTGAAGAAACCGTTCGTAAGTAAGAGCGGGTTAGGACTTGGATTAACAATCGTTGAATCTATGGTAGGCCGCATGGGCGGAAAAATGTCCTTAATGGGACCACCTACAACTTTTATATTGGAGATACCTTGTGAAACAGACTCTGCTTCTCGTTGAGGACGATAAAAACTTGGCTGACGGCCTGTTAGTAAGCCTGGAACAAGCAGGATATGAGTGTTTACATGTGGAGCGTATTGCAGACGTAGAGCCACAATGGAAAAAAGCTGACTTGGTAATTCTCGATCGCCAACTCCCTGATGGTGACTCTGTACAATGTCTCCCAGAATGGAAACAGATTAAAGACGTACCAGTTATCTTGTTAACGGCACTTGTTACCGTAAAAGATAAAGTTGCAGGCCTTGATTCCGGCGCGAACGACTACTTAACAAAGCCTTTTGCTGAGGCGGAGCTTTTTGCGAGAATCCGTGCACAGCTACGAGCACCGGATTCAGCAGAACAAAGCAACGCTGATAAAGTGATTACAAAAGACTTAGAGATTGACCGCTCGACTCGTGAAGTGACTTATAAAGACGAGCTAATTACGCTTACTCGAACAGAGTTTGATTTGCTGCTTTTTTTGGCGTCAAACTTAGGTCGCGTGTTTACTCGTGATGAGCTACTTGACCACGTTTGGGGTTACAATCACTTCCCGACAACACGTACGGTTGATACACATGTACTACAGCTTCGTCAAAAACTGCCAGGACTGGAAATTGAAACACTTCGTGGTGTTGGCTACAAGATGAAAGCATAAGTCGTAATGAAAATACTACTCCCTGTAGTTCTCTCATTAGCGTTAGTGAAACCAGTCCATGCAATGGACTGGTTTCAAACTAACACGCCTTTAACACAGGCACATCAACACTTACTTGAAGATGATCTTGCGGGTATGTTCAACTCTCTTGTTGAACTCTGGCAAACGGAACCAAGTAAAGATTTGACTCCTCACCTTAATGATCTTCTTGGTCAGTCACTATCTAAAAACTGTGGCAAGGCTCTCACTGGTGTAACGCTGCCTGATTGGATAAGTGGTGTGAACGTTATTCGTCAGACTATTCAAAGCCCTGGGCGAGATACATTTAGATTGGTAATCAAGCTAAGAGCTACAACTGACATCGAAAATATTTCATTTAATCGATGGGTGGATGATTCTATATCCGCGGACAGTTCATTCAGCTATGAACAACAGCCGAGCGGGACAGAACTTGCCAACGAGCGTAGCTACTCGAAACGCTATAACTTAACAGGTAAACTTGAAGCTGGTTTATATCACTTAACCGTTGTTTCTACTGATAAACAAGAGTATCGAACTTGGGTAATACTTGGAGATTCAAACTCTTCTCAATATGTTCGTTGGATATCTAAAGAGAATTGGAAAGTAGAAAAGAGCGCACTTCGTAATCCCCATTGTCCATTACCGCAACTTGAAGTCGGTTTGTATGACTACATTGATGGCCAGTACGAGCAAATGTGGAAAAAGACTTACGAGTCTAACTATCCAAATTCATTGGAGCTAGCGGGTGTCCCAAACGATAGATACGTATTGGCGGTAAGTATCAATAGTCGCCGTTGGCAGGGCGATATAATTGTTGAGCAGGCTCAAACTATTAGCCGAACCTATGATCTTTCCCAGGAAGAATAGTTAAAGAAATACTACTTGTGCCGATAAAGGTTCAGGACGAACTAAAATCATAAGTGTAGTATGAAAAACAAATATAAAATTCTTGCCACTTCTGTTGCTACTATTCTTTTCGCTAATGCTGCTTCTGCTGCTACTTATGCGATAGAGGCTCGTAGTGATGCAATGGGGGGCGTTGGTACCGTATCAGCAACTTATCTAACTGCGCCTTTTTTCAACCCCGCTCTTACTGCGATTTATCGCCGAAATGACGATGCAGGAATGATCGTGCCAAGTTTTGGTGGCAGCTACGATGATCAATATGATCTAGTTGATGAAATCGAACGCATCAGCAAATTGACAGACGTCGATGAAATCAAAAAATCGATGGATGCTATCGATGGGAAAAAGACAGACTTTGATCTTGGTGGTGTCGTTGCCATTGGTATCCCCAACAAATTCTTATCTGCAACTGCATACGGTAAGCTATACACTGAATCATTCGTACAACCAAATGTTGATACCTCAGGTACTAATCCATTAGATGATAGCTATGTACAAGGTGTTTCTATTGGCGTGGCTGAAGCTGGTATTTCACTTGCTAAATACACTAATTTCATGAACCAACACCTTTCTTTTGGTGTTACTCCTAAACTTCAGCGTATATACACATACTCATACGCCACGAGTTTTCAGAATTTTGATACTAAAGACTTACGTGAAAATGAGACCGCGGAAACGATGTTTAACTTAGACGCAGGCGCACTTTGGTTCTTTGGCCCATATCGTCTCGGTATTTCAGCGAAAAATTTGATCGGAAGAGACGTTAAAACAAAATCATTCCAATATGGCAGCGATACGATAAAATCATACGAATATAGCATGCGTCCTGTATACACCGTTGGGGCAGGGATTGTTGCCGATTACTTTACGATGAGTGTTGACTACGATCTTAACGAAGAAAAACGTTTTTCATCCTTTGATGATAATACGCAAATGATTCGAGCTGGTATTGAATTTGATATTTTGCGTCAAATGGCATTACGAGCAGGGTATATGAAGAACTTAGCTCGAAGTAAGGACGAAGGAACCATTACTGCTGGTATCGGGTTGTCTCCACTTAAGTTGTTCGAATTGGATATCGCAGCTCAGTACACAAACGAGAACGCTATGGGTGCATCCATTAATTTCCTTGCTACCTATTAATTGAATCGTTATAGTCAGCTCCTCAAAATGAGGAGCTTTTTATGTTTGACGATTTACCCCCTCTATCTCACCAAGAGCAACAACAAGCTGTAGAGAGAATTCAAGAATTGATGGCGAAGGGCACAAGTACTGCAGAAGCTATCAAAATTGTTGCCGAACGGATTCGTTCTGAGTACGCAGAAAAACAACAGCAACAAAACTAATCAATTCATGGACAGGGCATACGCCCTGTTTTTTTTGCCTTTCTATTTTCAATTCCTTTACATTCCCAAACACCACCCTAGTTACGCTGTAACTACAATTTACTAAACCTATATGATTTTAATCTTGTTCAATTGCCTTTAAGACTAAATAGCGAGTTAGTAAAATTTTACCCAATCGTGTTAACCTTAGTTTTCGTAGCACAGGTAATTAGGCGTTTTTTAAAGAACTCATAAATTAAACTCAATAATATCAATTCTTTACCTCGGGCATTTAATCTGCCGACCATATTGGTTGCGATTAATCTTGTAATTTAATTACAAAGTGCGTGAGGGCTTCGTTCCCAGGTAGAGGATTATGCTGAAAAAAGAAAAAAAGATACACCGTAACTTATAACGGTAATTAAACTAGACTTATTAAATAAGCGATATAAGAACAGTAAGCACTCGCAGACATATGTAATAGATGAATCGAAGTTCATCTTATTGAGCTGCTTTTTTAGCCGAAATACGTCTCCTGGATTTGAGCGGAGCGTTACATATTGAACACGCTTAACCTAAAGTAGTTTTACTAAACTAGGCGACGTTGAAGTGGGTAATATGAAACCTCAAGAGTAGTAGAAATCAAGAGCAGTAACGCCTATTACAACGTAACGTTTCCTGACGTCCTTCCTGTTAAATAGTCCGATAATTAGAGAAGAAATTGGGAAAACATCGTTGATCTTTGGATGAGTAGCAGTAGTTTTGATGTTGTGTTCGCTCTATGTGGACTAGACTTAATATGAGAACAAAAACTAACCAAGGGAGGAATGATGGGTTACAAGCACGTTTTGGTTGCTGTCGACTTATCTAAATCTAGCCAAGCCGTTATCGAAAAAGCAATAATGCAAGCAGATAACTCAAGCAGCAAACTCTCATTTGTTCACGTAGATGTTGATCGCATAGTCATGGAAGCGAAGGAAGAGCAAGAATTGGAAAGAAGGCTGCAAGAGCTCGCTGATAAATGCTTATACCCAGTAAACGAGACCATGGTAGTAATCGGCGATCTTCATATAAAACTATCGGGAATCGTCAAAAAAGAGGGGATAGATTTAGTTGTCTGTGGTCATCATCACAACTTATTGAGTCGCTTTTTTTCATCGATACCAAAGGTTGTGAACGAAGTTGAAGCTGATTTATTAATCGTCTATTTAGACGAGTGATCGACAACTCTTGTTCGCACTCATCATTTTTTGTCACTAACAAGCCGAACGTTTATGTTCGGCTTGGTGTATCGGTGATAATAAAAGTTTTTAGCCAGGAATGATTGATGCCTCATGAGATAAAACAGATGCAGACTCCGCGTTTGACTGCAGATCAAAATGTACGTTAACTTGCACGCCTTCTCGCTCAAAAGTGACATCATCAAAATCGGTCATAGCGATTTTGAATCCATTTCTAGCAAAAAAGCCAGTCACCATAGTTCGCTGCTTAATTTCTAATGCAGACGCGAGTAGCTTATCCATGGCATTCTCCTTGGTTATTGTGGGGATATGGGTAGAAGATACACATAGATTGGTATGAAATCAATTTTATATAAAGTTGCTTTTGATGAAAATTTTAATGTAAGTCAATCTATCGTTTACCCCACGTGATTTATTCCACGCAAAACCTTGATAACAAGACGGCAGAGCATCTCACATTGTGATAGCAAGCATAAAGATGGGGGTGTTAATAAATACCGCCGAAACAATATGTTACAAAGATTAGTGTTAGGCCTAGTTGAGTAGACAACGCAAAATTCTAAATCTGAACAACCGCCCTAAAATGACTCACTCTTCAATACTTGTGATAACTCAGACCTAATAAAAGTAGATATCTCAGCTAGCTTTCTTGGCAAAGGGTTTTGATAAGGGTAGGCAATATACATGGAACGTTCTATATCAAAAGTTTGCGATATTCGGATGTTTTTGTCTATATAATTACTTTTAACAAGATAGTTTGGAATGACACCAACCCCAACTCCCTCAGAAACAAAGTTTATTAAAATAGAGGTGTTATCAACTTCGATAACATCAGTATATTGATTTTTAATTGATTCCTTATTCGAATGATGTTTGTAGATTAATAGTGTTTTGTTGTTAGTATTACTTATCCTAGATATCAAAACATCACTATAATCACCAATTTTATGTGCAATAAGAGTGTCATCAATAACATTATTAAGCCTAATCGCTAAATCTACATTGCTTTCTAATAAATTTTCTACATTGTTACTTGACGATATTTCAAAATCAACTTTTGGATATCGTTCTTTTAAGTCTTTAAGAACAGAACCAAAAATAGAAGAGGCTATAGAGTTGGGCATTGTGATTTTAAACTTTCCATCAATGCATTCACTCAACGAGCTAGCTCTGTAATTTAACTCGTGCAAACTCTCTAACGTCTTGATAGCAAGCTCTCTAATGCTTTCGCCATGATCAGTTAAAACGAGTTTCCTTGTTGTTCTGTGGACGAGTGTTACGCCAAGTTGTTTTTCTAATGCTGCTAGCTGCCTGCTGACTTGAGCTTTAGACTTTCCAAGTTCTTTTGATGCCTCTGTAAGAGAGAGGTGTTTACAAATGGCTGCAAAGCAGATCAGCTCATTGTTCATCAATTCCATGATTGTTACCTTTTTGCAACTCTGAGTCACGTTGTCTTTTAACTGGTGGGAAAGTATAACTTGCATCATCGGAGGGGGACAATGATATTTAAAAGCCGCCATGAAATAATGGCAGACTACTATCTTAATAAAACCATATTGGATATTAAGTTAAACCGATATCCTGAAGGAATTAACTCAATCGGATTAAATATAGAAATAAAGATTTAAAAATAAAAAAAATTGTCTCGCGAAATTACTAAGTTGGATTCGGGTGATTTAATTGTTGATTGTGCATCATTGATAATGACTCATTCCATATCGGAAAAAGTAATAATAAAAGTTGAAATTGATTCTTTAAATTATAAAGTTAAACGTGTGAGGATATTTAAATATGAAGACTGCAATACAAAATTCGAAAAGATCTGTTTATCAGAAAGATACATTGTATAGAATTATAAATAATATTAGTACTTTGTATACCAAATCACTAGTAAAATTATTTGGTGAAGAGTTGAGAATCCATCATTGCAAACATAAGATTAATGTAAGAACCACTAACGAGTTGAGTGAACATATGAAGAAAGATCTAGGTATAGATTGAAAAGTAGAGAGTTTACATCTGTTAGATTCCTTGTTCCTATAAAACTAATGTAGTACTTACACGTTTGAGTTAAGCAAATGCGTGTCCATGTTGACTCATGTTGAATGAGCAAGATGCAGAACCAACGTGTACAGTGTTGAACGTAACCCAAGATACAATGAAGGAACTTAATCAGCCACACGGTTTTAAAGTTGATGACTGGTTATTATCAAGTTGTCGCTTTGGTGAAATCGAAGTTCACGGTCCATACAAGACAGCTGATGAGGCTTGCAAAGCAGCAACAGCCAAATACGGTGTAACTAAACTGACTTCACCAATGCTAATCTTCTAACTCTTAAGTTCGCATTATGGGCGCTTATGTTGAATACGATTGCATATGTGTGTCCTATCAAATGTCTCTCTTTTGAGGGACAATTCAATGAAGTATCACGAAATGACTAAAAACTATATTTTTCGTGAACTTGAATGTGGTTTAACCGTCGAAGAAGCTGCCAAACTTTGTTTAAAAAGTGTGAGGACGGTCAAACAGTGGGATAAGGGAAAAGCCATTCCGCCGGAGTGTAAAAGGCTGATGCGCATGAACAAGGGTAGAGAACTGAGCATCTGCGATGGGTGGGAAAACTTCGTAATGAGGCATTACCGCTTAGAGTTGCCGACTGGTCAACGGGTGACGCCTCAGCAAGTACTGATTGGCGTAGCGTTATTAGAATTGGGGGCTTCAAATGATAGAGAAGTTGCTCACCGAATCCTGAAGTATGCCAGAGTGTTGAAGAATATGGTGTAATAAAAAAGGCTCCGAGTGGAGCCTGTATGATTTAGCAAAATATTTAATGCCAACAACCTTGTCCATTAAAATAAGACGGGTCACGAGGCAGTTTGCGCAGCGTGCTTTCATCTTGTAAGTAACGCTTCTCGAAATTTGCTCGTTTAGCTCCCCAGGCGGGTAATTCTCTAAGTACACTAATTATTCCTTGAACCTCTGGAGTGTCAAAACCATATCCACGAGACAAAAGATCTTCTAAAACTGGGTACAAATCCTTATAAATTCGGTTTGCATCAGCTTTTGAATCTAGTTGACCTTTCATCTTCATTAAAAGAGAACCTAGAGGGGATGCTTTTCCTAACTGTTCAAGAATTGCGTTCATGAGCTATTACCTTCGCTATGTATACATTAAGTATTAACTGAATAAAGAATACAAAATAGTAATCATCAGGGAGAGTCTGGTTACTATAAAGTATCATCGGACAAACATTTTCAACGATGGTCATGACCACAAAACTGATGCCAATGTAGGTTCGAATTTTAGAGTCGATTACATCAGCTCCCATGAAAACTGAAAATAAAGTCACAATGACGGCATATGTAATCAATGTTGAAAAGAAAGAAATTACTTGTTCTAAGACACTAGCTACCATGCCATAAGCATTTAGAAACGCAGAACCGACAGTTAAAAATGCGAATAGTACGATCGCTTTCTTTTGATTATTAATATTAAGCACGACTTATACCTAATGTTGAAATGACGAACAATTATATTAAAAAGCTCGAGCATTTTTAATCTCAATGACCACAAATAGTTATTTTTCCTACAAAAAACATCACCCTAACTACACAGCTGCACTCGTTCATCTCATTTGATACTCACCAAGGTGCGCATGGGTGGGTGGAATTTTTACTGATACTAATATGTAGAAAGATACCAAATGTATTGGAACAATATTGGACAATGAAACTTGGTGATGAATAACCAACTCTACAGCGCATTATGGGCGCTTATGTTGAATACGATTGCATATGTGTATCCTATAAAATGTCTCTCTTTTGAGGGGCAATTCAATGAAGTATCACGAAATGACTAAAAACTATATTTTTCGTGAATTTGAATGTGGTTTAACCGTCGAAGATGCTGCCAAACTTTGTTTGAAAACTGTGAGAACGATCAAAGAATGGGATAAGGGCAAATCCATACCTCCAGAGTGTAAACGCTTGATGAGGATGAATAAGGGTAGAGAACTGAGTAGTTGTGAAGACTGGGAAAACTTCGTAATGAGGCATGATCGCTTAGAACTTCCAACAGGGCAGTTGGTGACAGCGCAGCAGGTATTGATTGGGGTAGCGTTGCTTGAGCTTGGAGCTTCAAATGATATTGAAGTGGCTCACCAAATTCTGAAATATGCGAGAGTGTTAAAGAAAATTGTGTAAAAAAAGGCTCCGGAAGGAGCCTTATAAGCAATCAAATCTCAGGTAGTGCTGAATTAATAAATTTAACATCAAAAGACTTATTTTCTATACAAATATCAAAGCGGAGTTCTAACGATTTAGAGAAACTTTCGATATCTGAGTTATAAAGCTTCATTGTGTAAATAAACTCAGAAATTGGAATGACATTAATCGAAATACCAAGTTCAGACTTAACATTTTCAACTAAATTGAAAACCTCATCCCAAGAAGGTGAATACTTAAATTCATCTATCAACACCACCCCATGGAGTGAGAAGTCCTCAATTATAGGGATAATCTCTCCAGATTCATTGGTAACTTCTTCACCTCTTTTTAGTGCTTTATATCCCCCTTGAAGTTGCCCAATAGCCTTCTTGCAATGCTTTACTAACCTTGATGCCAATCTTTCATATGTCTTGTCAAACTTGTCTCTGTCGACCTGCAAACACTTTGACTCAATTGCAATTAAGTCTGATGATTTAGTAACACATAAGATATCTGTCAGCTCTCTGGTTTGTTTGCCTATCGTTACATTTGGGGATAAATAGCATGTCGAATTATTCATCAAAGACAGCGCTTGAAACGCCTGCTTCTCTTGTCTATCTCCATCAATATCATCGACTAACTTATAATCAGTAACACCTGTCTCGTTAGCGTGTATTGTTAACAATGACTGAAGTTCAGATATTTCAATGTTAAACTTGAACTCCTGTAAACTAAATCCATGTGTTTCGTATTCCTTTTCTCCAAGTGCATTAAATATTGCATCCAAAAATTTATTTACATTAGAGTAATCATTTGCAGATTCAATATCTTTATTATCAATGAAAAATAGTGATTTTTTATTTCTGAAATTGGTTTTTATTTTTATTTTGCCAAATTGAACGGGAGCATCAGTGTCATCATATAAGACAAATGATATATCTTCATTAAAGAAATCAGAATTGATTCTATTAAACAAATTATCATGCCAACGTTGGGGCATAACAGCGAACAATGGAGATTCGCTATCATGTACCTTCAATACTAATGCAATATATTTGGGATAGTTTCTTGATATAAATACTAACACTTCACTTTTAGCACCTAAGGCAAGAGCTTTCAGTGTGTTGCTTGGAAGCTTAGCGATTATAGATTTTTCTCCATCGGAGTTAGATTCACAAAAAATTCCTAACTGCTCGGAAGAGATTACATCGAAAAGAAAGCGAGAAGGGATGTACACGGCGCATTGACTCCATATGCTACTATATGAACTTACAATTTTAACCGCTGATATGATTTTAAGGTATTCTTTTTGGATGAAAAAAGCTCCTTCAAAAGGAGCTTAATGTTAATTAGCGCACTGATAACAGCACATAGATTAGTGGACGTTCTTCAGTTCCTGACTTTTTAGCTATACGACATGAAATTTCACGGCTCATTAAACTACGAATAGTTGAGCACATTAGTTTGTTGACATAACCAATCAGTAAGTCTCCTGAATGTACTGCAATTGCTTTGCAGTCGAACGCATTGTCATCTTCACATTGTAGTTGCACATTAGAGCCTAACTCTAACTCAAGAGTTTGCTCATAAGTTAGGTGATAACGAGTACCAGCCAATTCAAGCATATAATCAAAAGGGCATTCAGCTTCCTCAAGATTAGGAATTAGGTCAAAGCCATCACTTGGTAACTGAATACCAGTGTGTGCTATTAAATCAAAATCACTCCCTTCAAACGTTTCCGGAAGGTTATGGTTAGATAAGTATTTTTTAAAATCTCTACGAGACCTTGGAGGAAGCCTTTTCATAAATGTTGTCATAACATCATTTTTGAAAGGTCCATTGCCCAACGGAAAAGCTGGATAGCCCATAAAGCCAGCTTCTAACGCAGCATTGTAATCTTGAGTTTCCGTTAGATACGAAAACTCAAAATCATCGCTAAGTCGTTTAAGCTGCCCAACAAGATAGCGTTGATTTCGATATTTGTTAGACTGCCACGTCAATAGCAATGTATTTACATGTATTGAGTTTTCAATTGATATCATTTAGTAGTTCTTCTTTAATTAACTCTAGTCTTATCGTTAAATTTTTAGCTATCCATTCATAACGTCCCACAGAGAACGTAATCGGAGCATCTACACGAGTCAGACTTTCAATTTCTGCAAGCATACCTTCAAAATCTAGGTTATCAAGCTTTTGCTGTATATAGTTTTTGATCTCTTCGCTAAACTCGGAAACACCTTTGACTAAGAGAAAGTGAGGTATCCTAACTCTTGTATTTTCTCGTTCATATCTTAAGTGATGGCAACCACGTTTAACGTACGCTTTGATACGATTATCATCCCAACCTTGAATATTTTCGATGAACCTTTCATGGCCAAGAGAGGTTCCGTTATCAAACAAAGGACTCAAACGAGACTTTCCATCTTCTTGGTATACAACGCCCCAGTTTTCTTGATGTCTATCAGTATTACCGATCAAGGCGTCAAACAACGCCATATCAGCAAGCCATTCAAATCTATTGTTAGTTAAGCCTGCATTTCGAGCCAAAGCTTTTATAAGCCTATTCATATCGAAAAGGTTATGTTGTTTACCAGTTTTGTCATCAAAATCAGGGATGACTCGCTTAAAATATGAGCCCGCATGCACTAGGCGCTCAGTGTTTACATCATAGAACCATTCAATTAGCGACCCTGAGATAGTTTCATCGCCGACAACTTTTATAGCAGGAAACACAGGTGGAACTTCGACACCTAAATGTTTGGATACTATATAAGCAACGAGTTCTGTCCAATATTGATCTGGATACCGATAAATAGACTCTTTAAATAGATATGGCCAATTAGGTTTTATTCCTTCTAGAGTGGTTTGAGTTGGTGACCAAATCATTCCTTTATCTCTAGCTCCCACGGGGAAGACTTCGTGGTGTTCATCACCGAGCCAGTCACTGACGTCTATAACATGTACCAACAGTTATTCCTCTTTTAGTTTTACCTTTGGCATGTCTATCGAACATATCATATTTTTTAATAAAAAAACGAGAAAACAAGTGGTTAAAGCAATCAGGTATCTGTTTGTTTAGGAATTTACCCCCGTAATACAGATTCGGGGGTTTGCTCCGCTTTTAGGTCCCTCCCGCAAAGCGGGCCCCTCCCAAAATGCTCGCAATACCGCGCACATAATAAAAAAGGGCTCGTATAGAGCCCCATGATTAAGTTCGGTGTGGAAGTGCCAAGGTTTGGTGTCCTACATGTTCCGCTTCCTCGGTCTACGCAGACTGCGCTAGCTTCGACGCTGTGGCGAGCGGTCTAGATATGGACAGGCATGTTTTGCTGCAATATGTCTGACGGCTTTTCTCTTTGCCCGCACGTGAAGATCCTCTCTGTTTCTTCCCAAGTCACTCGATATACGCAGTCGCTCAACACTTCGAACTGATACCCAATCTTTACCAAGTCCAGATGATCGAAACTGAATAGCTTGTCGCGGCCATCGTACACATCAATGTATATCTTGTAGAACGTCAGGTCACGGTCGAGTTCGGCAGCATACTTCAGCCGTTTGGCGTAGGCGATTTGCTTTGCGTATCCGGTGATGTAGAAGTCGTAATCTTCCAAAGGCCCGAATCCTGATGCTTTCTTTTTCTTCTTCGCTTTGGTTTCTGCCGTATCTACCGTTGGCGTTCCGTCAGGCAGCTGCGCTTGTACTGGTTGTGGTGGTTTAACGGGGTCGGGCGGTTGCTCTGACTCTGGCCACCAAGCCCAGATATTGAAAACCAATCCAAGCGATAACAGCACAACCGTTCCGACGACAGGCCAACGCTTCCAGAACGGGCGAATGTCTTTTGCTTCGGCTTCCTGCACTTGCTTGTTGGATTGCGAATGACTCTTATAGAACGGGAAGTACTCTGACTTGTAAAATCGGGTAGAGGTGTTCACCACTTCACCGGCACAACCATCTTGCACTTTCTTGGTGTAAGAACTGGTTGAACCCATGGCCGTGTTCTTTGTGCATCGGTAGGTCACTTCAATCATGTCCTTAATGTCTCGATGCACTTTGCGGATGTTCTGCGTGAGCAAGATGATATCGACACCGTAGTGACGGTGTATTGAGTACCATTCTAGAATGGGCGCGGCCAAGCCTCGACTTGGCAAGCTCATGTGCGCCTCATCGACCACATAAAGTGGCCCTTGTCCTTTTTCATTGCGCCATTCGTCCGAGTAGTCTTCAATCTGACTGAACGGACGCGAGGTTGAACCAAAATCCGTTAAACGGCCATCCACGATTTTGATGAGTTCTCGAACGTCTTCACCAAATACCTTAACGAACCAATCAATGTTTAAGGTGATATTGGTAATGACTTTGCGGCCATCTTTAATGGCCGGAATAATATGGTAGGCAACCGCCTCATAGGTTTTACCGCCACCTGGTCTTCCTGCTATGGCATATATCATGAGCCTAACCTCGTAAACGGAATCAATTGCAGCATCAAACGCACCGTAATAGCGGCCAGAATGATGGACAGACATTGAGGCACACCGACCGCCGCCAAGACCCAAGCCACCGTAGGCGGAATACTGGTCATGTACTGGCTTATATCGACCGGAGCGAATAGGGAGAACACACCAGAGAGCAACAGATTCACCATTGCCATGATTTGCTCAACCGCCCAAAAGAACAGGTCTTTGAGCATGTTGACCAGCGAGATTAAGAGCTGGTAGAGGAACACCAACAGCTTGTTAAATAAATCGACTAACCAATCCATATTAACCTCCAAAAATAATACGACGCGCCGCAAACACTGACGTCATGATGAGAACCGCACGAATAAAACCGAACACCCAATCAAAGCTGATTTGTTCCTCAAAACTGAAGTCACCGAAGAACGGCACAGGGAGCACGAAAGAAGGGCGCTTAGCATTGGATAAGTCGAGGTCACCAAACGAGTTCACAAAGTTGTCGATGGTGTTGTGTTTAAGAGCATCTAACTGACCGGACACCAAACCACCTAAACCATCGGGATAGCCCGACTCATAAAAGCCAGTACAACTTTGGGACTCGATACACGTACCACCCGTACCTGCGCCAGACGTATCTGTGTTTGCGATACCGTCTAAGGTGTCAGAAATACCGGAAATTTCATCCGCGATACCATCCATTGCCCCTGCAATTTTCTCTACATCGTCACCCACACCATTAATGGCATTGGTGTTCTTGTTCATGGCCGTGGTGATGTCAGCATTCGCTTGTTGGATAAGGGCCTTAGTGTTTTCGTAAATCTTGTTGTCGTTGATTTGCTGCTTTTGAATGGCTTGCGTGTTGGTGACCATCGACGCATTCAGCGCAATGATTTGGTTTTGAACGTCAGCACTGGCTTGATTGATGTCGATGTTCATGTCATTCAACGCTTTGTTGACGTCCTTATTCATCCCAGTAATGGCTTTCAGAACTGCCGTGTCTGTCGATTCATCGGTGTCAGGCTCTTCTACGTCTGGCTCACTGTCGGTATCCGGTGGATTCACCGTATTGGTTGAGTCGTCAGGTAATACGCTAGGGTCTTCGATGTCACCTGTCGGGTCGTCAGGTTCATGAATTGGGTCATCAGGAATAATAGGGGTGTCAGGGCCATCTTTACCCCAGAAGAGTGTGCCGCCTTCACACTGATTGCCTTTGAACTGGAACGTTCCATGACAGATTGTGTTTTGTGTCCATTCGCCAGAATCAACGCCCGTACACAGCGTGGTATCACTAGGAATGCGTTCTAGTTCGCATCGGGTGCACCAAAGTCGCCATAACATGCCCCAGTAACTTGTTCACCGTAGACGTACGCCAGCCATTGAAGCAGCTTGGTTTCATCAATGGATTTTTTGAACTGGCAAGCGTCCATACAGGTGCCGTCAGGGTTTTCACCATACTCACAGGCAGGGACGATAGGTTCGCAGGTGACGCCGTCACCATCTTCTATCATTTCATAGTCAGCTGGACACTTAGCTGTATCATGACGGAACCATACAGTTTGAATTTTCGGGAAAGAAGAGCTGTCGGTATTACACATTATACGTAAGCCGAACTCATCGCTATCCATGTAACATGACTTAGTAGAGAAGTCTTTGTATCGAACAAACTTATTTTCATAACAAGAGACATAAGAATAAGGATTAACTCTCATCCCCCTAGACAGTTTACAGTCGGGATAAGCGATAACATCTCTCACGGCGTAAGTAGGTTGAGCTGCGCTTGCATGCCATGACAGGAACAAGCACGAAAACAGAAGTAAAAAGAGTGATTTATTCACGTTTTCACCATTAAAAAAGGGGACCGAAGCCCCCTTATCCTCTAAAGTTTTGGCTGGCCACGTATCCGGCAATGCCACCCAAAAGCACAAAGACGATGAGTTGGACATCGTGGAGAACGGCCAACATAAACTTAAGCCTTGTTCACAGCACGCTTAGCAAGAGTGATGGATTTGTAAGCCATAGTAATGCCGACAATCACCAGACCTGCCGCGCCGATTTTGGTTGCCACACCAGATAAGTCGATAGCGGAGAACGGGTCAGCGGCACCACCTTCCGCCGCCATAGCAGGGACAGAAAGCACCGCGACAGTGACGGTTGCCGTCGCTTGTTTACCGAACTTTTTAAGCGCGTTTAGACGTTTCATAACAGATTCCTCAAAGTAGTTTTATTAAACGTATTGCCATTTTGATGGCGTAAGTTGAGAGATATCCGCCAACGAACACCAAGGTGAAACCCAAGCCGAACGCTTGAGATATCTCTCCTGGAGTCAGCTGTGTGTAGCTCATTAACGTGTCATATTCTTGAGCCGTCACCATGACATAACCACGGCATGAAGCCGCTTCAATGTCAGGAACGACAGCGAGAAAACCGTCCGCGTTAGGTAAAGCACACACAGGCATAACAAAATTCCTTATTTAGCCTTTAACGAGGCTTCAAAATGTTTCTTGATGTCGTCATCCACAGGGATGAGTTCTGTCACAATGGCACCTGCCAATGGGTCGTCTGGGTTAATCTCCAAACGCAATTGGTATTCACGACGAGGAACGAGTGCGCCCGTACGCTCAAGTAATAGGGCGTATTGATGATCAATCATCAACGGTTGGTCCCATTGGGGATTCACATCACCCGATTCACCGATAGTGCGGCGTTTGAATTTCTCTGAGTTGATTTCACGTAGAGGACGCGACACGTTCAGTTGAGCACTGTCACCACGTGCCGAGTTCCAAGTGATATCCATGCCAAGTACAAAAACGGATTTAGCCATTTGTTAAGTCTCCAATATGTGAGTCACCAACTTGCCGTAGGTATCGGGGAAGGTGAATTTCGTTCCATCACGGACAAGGGAACCGACGACGGTTTCAATGTCGCCCTCATGGAACTCGATAAGTGAATTAAGGATTTTCCCGTACTGACGGCGCATCCAGTGCGCAGAGGCCAACAGGTCTAACGCCGCGCGTTTAGTCGGGACAGGTTTGGTATTGAATTTCTTTGCAGTAGAAATTGACGCAGCAAAATCATTCAGCGCGGCATACGCGCCAGCCGGATTCAGCAACACATCAACATTCCATTTTTTCAGCTCGACTTCGGAGCGGTACCAGACAAGACCCGTGTTCGCGAGTTTCTGCTCAAGTGCCTTGTTGTAGATACGCCAGTAAATGCGCGAGGTACGCGAACCAATCGAGTATTGCTCTTTGGTGTAAATCGGTTTGCCGTCTTTTCCGATACTGGCAATGGTCATATCTTCATGAAGCACAGGGCCACGACCACGTTCTGCGGTGCGGAAACAGTCGTCACGCCACGCCTTGTAAGCGTATTCGCAATCAAAAATCCCGTCGTAATCGTCATAGGCCAAGTCAACACGCGCCAAAGTTTGCACACCAAGTACATTGGTCAGCCAGTCATGCAGCGACCACGTAGGACGACGGTCAAATACATGCTTGCATCCCGTTCCGTTGATTTGGAAATGCACCGTGTCATTGTTACCGCCGATACCAACGAAGCCGCAGAAGTCCTCACCATCTGGCGAAGTCAGTTTCATGGATTCGGTGTAGAACTGGAAACCCAAACCGCGAGGCGCAGACAGCGACAAACCAAGCACTTGGTTGGTGAAGATGCGCAAGCAATCTTCCAAGTAGTTGCGGTAACAGATATCAAAGGCTTTGTTGTACGCTTCAATTTCTTCAGACGTCTTAGCGACGGTCGGATTAAACACAGGTGGAGCAGGGAACTTAGGTGCGCGACAGTGACGCTGTAACAGTCCTGATTTGGCAAAGCCTTTGTATTCCTCATGCTTGTGCAACCGACGAACCGCATCATGACAATGACGTAAGTCTTTCACAGCAAACGTAAAACACAGGTAATCAATATGAACGCTTTGCTCATCGAAACTTTTAAGGATGTTAGTTGCAGTAGTCATCGAACACCCCCATATTGATACGTTGTTCAACGGTCGTGTTGGTGATGGACACCAACTCATAAGAAGCGAACTGAGACGAAGCCCAAGACTCAAGATGAGACATGGATTTAAGCAAATCCCATTCGTCGCAACCTTTGACCAACACAGACACCGTGTAGTCAGGCAGCAAGTCGTAATAGATGATTTGAGCTTCGTTCATGAGTACTGAGCCTCCAATGTTGGAGTGCCAAAGCTGAGTGGCGAACGAAACCAAGTTAAAATCGGCAGGGCGCTGATATTCAGTTCAAGCGGTACGGTGTCGTTCTTAGCCTGTTTAGCTTGCAAACAAGCAAGGATTTCAGTGACAGCGTCACCACAAAATAAAGCCCCGTTAGACAAAGACTTACCAATGCGATGTACGCCAAGTTTCTTGAGATAGCGACGAATCCATTTGGTTGGAGTTGGCATTGAACGAGAAACCGAGCGAACCATCAGAACGCCTTGATTGAGTTCAAAGCGAAGAGAGCCAATGAACTGAGCTCGTGACTGGTTAGCGGATTTCTTTACGGACTGATTAACGCGTTTAACTGATTCTTGCTGTTGTTCGTGTTGGAGACGACGTTGTTCAAGACGAGCATGAAAGGCTTTTTGCTCAGCAGCGCGTTTGAGTTCGTTAAAGTAGTGATGACATTGAATGGCGAACTCAGTGAGTTGGCCGTCATCATCATACATAGATTGATTCAGGTGCTTACGGAAGAACACGCCAGTAAGTCGAGGACTAAGCGCACATTCATTTTCGATAAGGGATTTGATTTGTTCCGTAAGCATAACCACACCAAGCTAATTTAAGTGAGTAACCAAATTTGGTTATTAGCGTAATCACCAAAATTGGTTAGCGCAAGACACCAAAAATGGTGATTGATAAGCTAAACTGACGGAAACGGAGGAAGCGGTATGTATCAGAACAAACTATTAGATGCCTACAAAAAGGCTCAAAGTTACGTACAAGACAAACAAATTGCAGCGGATATGAATGTGCCGCCGCAGAGAATCAGTGATTTTCGCAAAGGAAAGCGTTATATGACTGATACACAAGCAATTTTTCTTGCAGAGCAATCAGGTTTAGACCCTGAGATTGCATTGTTGGGGTGTCACGCTGATCGCAATGATAATCCGCAGATAAAAGCAGTATGGGAAGGAATTGCAAAAAAGTTTAATGGGCTTGGATTATCAGGAATCTCAATGGCTTGCACTGGATTAGCTGTCGTGATTGCAAGTCCTAAAGAATCACTATATCAGTGCGCATTATGTATATTATGTTAAATTGTATATCGCCGTACGCTAAATGTTGTCTGAGTATGCTCCTATTCCCCTGCAGATTTTAAATTTAAGGGCCTTACTGTGAGCATTAAACATAATGGTTATTTACCATAAAATAGCTAATATCGATCTATCAATCTACGATTGCTTGCTCTTCAATTAGCAACTTATAAAAAATGGCGTCTATTTCTTTAAACGCCATTTTTGTTTACTGGAAATATTAAATTAGCCACCGGCTAATTTGACTGTCATGCCTTTCTTTTCAAGATGTGCCTTGATCTTGTCTCTAGCATCACCTTGAATCTCGATATTGCCATCTTTTACAGAGCCACCACAGCCACAGACTTTTTTGAGTTCTGCCGCTAATAACTTTAAAGGTGCATCATCCAAGTCTAAACCTGTAACAATGCATACGCCTTTACCTTTACGGCCTTTCGTTTGGCGCTGAATCCGAACAACACCATCGCCTTTAGGGCGAGATACTTTTTCTTCTTCCGGTTTAATTCGACCGGTTTCTGTTGAATATACCAGAGTCATTCTATTGTTTCTTTTGTTGTTGAGCTTGCATCGCTTTTTGCTTTGCAACCAAATAAGCTTCGATATGGCGTTGAATAGCGGCTTTACTGCCCTTAATCAGTTTACCATTAAACATACAGTACCAAGAGTTAGGTTGGCCTGTATCGTTTTGAATAGTATAGCCGTTAAAGACCTCTGATTTTGCAACACCAGTTTGCTGCACTCTTTGTCCGAGTGAAGCAAACTCTTTGGGATCAATAATCGATGCGGTGTCACACCACCAATCAATGCTTTTCTTTACCGCCGTCAAACTGCCCTGTAAAACGTGGTTCTTGATTTTAACCTTCCAAACACTGCCATCTGATCCGACTGACTGCAGGTTAAAACCTCTATAATTTGAAATCGCCATACCACTGAGTCATCTGTTTAATGCGTTGATATAATCATAATTGCTACTGAGCAATATTCAAATACGGCTTGAATAATCCTTGCTCTAGAAAACAACTTGTATCATAAAACGCGTCTCGATAACGTTAATCACTTTGCACTGTTTATACAATCTTCCAAGAACTCATGAAATTTGTGCCCGTTGTTTTGAAGCATTTTAGGGAACATTGAGATCGGAGTCATTCCTGGAAATGTGTTTACTTCGTTTAAGTAAATCTCATCATCTTCCGTTAGGAAAAAGTCGATACGAGATAAATGACGAAGATTCATTTGTTTAAATACCGTCTCTGACGCGTGTTGGATGGAATCTAATTGTATTTGAGTTAGATTCTTCGCCTCAACTTCTGTGAGCGAGTGACTTGAACTGCTGTACTTTTCATCGTACGAGTAAAAAGCACCATCAGGCGCGATGACCTCGCCTGGCTTAGTGATATGTAGTTGGCCATTCATCTCATATGCAGCAACTTCAAGTTCTCGAGGTTTTACTGCTTTCTCAACCAACACTTGGTCAGAAAACCCAAAAGCATCATTTACTGCATTAGAAAGCTTGTCTTTTTCTATGACACTGTAACAGCCAACGGAAGAACCTTGGCGAGCGGCTTTAACAAAAACTTTTCCCCACTTTTCAAAGGCTTTATGAGCTTGAACGTGAGCTTCTTCATCGTTTCGCGTTAAGAATAAGTATGGCGTATTGGGTATGCCAATAGCGTCGTACCAAAGCTTAGATGTGATTTTATTGAAACTATTGCTACTCGCTTCTGGCCCGCAGCCAAGATAAGGAATACCTGCGATTTCAAACAGAGATTGAATGTCGCCTGTTTCGCCAGGAAAACCATGTATACAAGGCACGATGAAATCAATGGTTTGATTAGATTCACTTGAGCACAACTGCTTGGTATTGAGATCCAAGTAAACCAACTCACCTTGGTTGGTCATCCAACCTTCGTTTTTTATTTCTACGCGTGTAACGTGAACGTCTTCAATAAGATTTAGTTGTTGTTCGACAAAGTTTGCAGACAATAATGAAATCTCGTGCTCAGAAGAGCCACCGCCGCATAGTAAAAGAATATTTTTAATCATGAATCCATCTTTCCGTGACCTACAAAAGATACTATTTATTATGATAAACCTTTGAAGTGTGACGTACAGTAATTTTAATGTGAGGAATGTTGTTCGAATAGGATTTGAGCAAATAAATAAGGGAGCTATTCGCTCCCTTATTTGATGTGTTAATTTAATTTGTTAAGCGTTGGGTAAGCTGAGTTTTTGATTGCATCAATGCTTTTAACAAATGGTCTTAACTGCTGAAATTGAGCTGGCAAAGTCGAAATCGCTTGCTTGGCTTCTGCGCTTGTTGCGTAGTCTCCGTATAAAACTGAGAACCACTTAGTACCGTTTACAACTTTGTAGTTTTCCCAAATTGGCTGACCGTTCTGTGGCAGCTTATTTGCAAACTGATCGACTTTAGCTTGGCTACCCACAGCTGCGACTTGAATGGTATAGCCGAATCGTTGAATGCCAGCTTGCTTTTTACTTGGTGGTACGATCTTAACTGGCTTCGCCTGCTCTTTTGGCGTTAGCTTGACTACTTTCTTTTCTTCAGGCTTTGCCGTCATTTTCACAACAGTTGGTTGTACGTCTTTTTCTACTACAGCGTTTTCAGACGCCATAATTGGTTTAGAGATACGATCTGATTTGTAGTCCTCTCGGTAACTTTCTGAGGTCACATCCGTGATGTAAGTTTCAGATGCACAAGCAGAAAGCAGAACTGACAAGCCGATGATTGCGATTTTTTTCATGAAGTAACAAATGCTCTGGATAAATATTACGATAAATCATGCCGATAGCAGGGCCGTTTATCAAGCATCAAATACAATAATCTGTGATTTTGATGTGATGAATAACACAAACTCCATAAGCATCGTACACATTTTCTGCAATGTCTGGTCTGAAGATGTTTTATCAGTAAATTATTCGTTTATGATTGATATGAAACCGAGAAGCCAACGTGACTTACAAACGGCCAGGAGTCAGCATGAATAAACTACATAAACTCTTTAAACCCAACTCTGTGGCCGTTATTGGGGCATCTCAAAAAGCATTGCGAGCAGGACATGTTGTGATGCGCAACCTTCTACAAAGTGGATTTGGTGGCGCGATTATGCCAGTAACGCCGCGATATAAAGCCGTATCTGGCGTGATCGCTTACCCTGATGTAGCTTCCCTGCCCTATACGCCAGATATTGCAATTTTGTGTACGAACGTTTCACGTAACGAGCAATTGCTTAAAGAGCTAGATGAGAGAGGCACACCGTTTGCGATTGTTATCTCTGATGACCCTAATCCTTTAGATATCTCATCATTGAACATTCGAGTCTTAGGCCCAAACAGCTTAGGTATCATCCTTCCTTGGCACAATTTTAACTGCACGTTTTCCCCTGTTGCAGCTAAACCCGGAAAAATTGCTTTCATCTCACAATCCGCGGCGGTTTGTACCACGGTTTTAGACTGGGCAAATGATAAGAACATTGGTTTTTCTTCGTTCATTTCGATTGGGCGCGGACAAGATATCGATTTTGCAGATTTGCTCGACTATTTGAGTATGGATGGAAACACTGAAGCTATTCTGCTTTATGTTGATAATATCCAAGACGCTCGCCGATTTATGTCTGCTGCGCGCGCCGCTTCACGTAACCGACGTATATTGGTGCTAAAAGCGGGCCGCTCTAAAGAGATGAATACTTTTGAGCAGCAAGACGGAGATACACTTGACGTAATTTACGATTCTGCTATTCGCAGAACTGGTATGTTACGAGTCAGCAATACGCATGAGCTTTTTGCCGCGGTAGAAACACTCACGCATTCTGTGCCACTTCGTGGAGAGCGTTTAGCGATCATCACCAATGGCGGCGGCCCTGCTGTTATGTCCGTTGATACTTTGATTGAACGTGGTGGCCAACTCGCAACGCTTGATGACGCTTCCATTGAGCAATTACAAGCAGTACTTCCATCCAACTGGCGTGCTCGAAATCCAATTGATCTGTCTGGTGACGCAACCCAAAAACGCTATATTGATACCATTAACGCGCTGATGAATAACGACTGTGCAGATGCGATATTGATTATGCATAGTCCTTCTGCTGTTTCTGATCCTCTTGAAACTGCTCAAGTCGTTATTAATGCCATCAAATCTCACCCTCGGCATAAGCATTTTAATATCTTGACCAACTGGTCAGGAGAACAAACGTCGAGAGAAGCGCGACTGGCCTTTACTCAAGCAGGCATTCCAACCTATAGAACACCTGAAAGTTCGGTTGTAGCATACATGCACTTGGTCGAATACAGACGAAACCAGAAACAACTAATGGAAACGCCAACGACGGCAGAGCCATTACATTCTGGAAGTGTGAGTTCAGCAAAAGAATGGGTAAACGAACAACTACTGGATAAAAACACAGTCACCTTGGATACGCATCAAACCAGCCCATTATTTAAGCTGTTCGGGTTTAACGTTTTGCCTACGTGGATTGCATCTGACGACATTGAAGCTGTTCATATGGCAGAAAATATTGGATACCCTGTTGCGGTTAAATTACGTTCTCCAGACATTCCTCATAAATCGGATGTTCACGGTGTCGCTCTAAATTTAAGAAACAGTCGAGAAGTTTCCAACGCAGCGCTATCCATTTTAGATACCGTAAAGCTCAGTTACCCTTCCGCCAATGTACATGGGCTGTTGGTACAAGGGATGGCAAAGCTCGGCAGCGCTGAAGAGCTACGGGTTAGTATTGCAGTAGATAAAGTCTTTGGACCAGTGATCTTGCTTGGTCAAGGCGGCTCTGAGTGGAATATCGCCCAAGATGCCGTCGCTGCACTTCCTCCTTTGAACATGACGCTTGCGCGCTACCTTGTCGTTGTTGCCCTAAAGTCTGGAAAGATTCGCCTGCAGAAACACAAAGATGCGCTCGATATTACTGAGTTGTCGAAGTTCTTGGTTCGTATCTCCCAAATGGCAGTTGAGTTACCAGAAACACAAAAACTGGATATCCATCCAGTACTAGTGTCCGGAAGCGATTTAACTATCCTTGATGCAGATGTCACACTGTGTAAGTACGAAGGAGACGCCCAAAAACGGCTAGCGATTCGCCCTTTCCCGGCAGAGTTTGTCGAAACGGTGACGCTTCGAGATGGCCAACCTATCCTGCTCCGTCCTATCTTGCCAGAGGATGAGCCGCTGCATGCTCAATTCATTAATAGCGTATCGAAAGAAGATCTCTATAAGCGTTTCTTTTCTGAAGTTGGAGAGTTCAACCATGAGGCTTTGGCAAACTTTACTCAAATCGACTACGACCGCGAAATGGCGTTTGTTGCGGTAGCGTTTAATACTGACGGACCGTCTATCATAGGGGTAGCCCGCGCATTGATTACACCAGACAATAGTGACGCTGAGTTTGCTATTTTGGTTCGTTCAGATTTGAAAGGAAAAGGTTTAGGCAAAGTGCTGATGCAGAAAATAATCAGCTATTGCAAAGTTAAAGGCACAAAGCAAATGTCTGGAATGACCATGCCAACAAACAGAGGGATGTTGATGTTGGCTCAGAACTTGGGGTTTGAGATCGATGTCCAGTTTGCAGACGGTACGGCAGATATGGTGCTCCCTTTAAATTGAAAAGCGCAGCATTAGCGATGACTTTTACTTCTTACATTCGGTAATCAATGGGAATCTAAGAAGTAAAAGTTACGTTGTTACTTTAGTTTCCAATTCTTTTTTAAGTACTGAATACACCAGGATTTTGCCTCACCCATAGTGTTCCGGCGCCATGCCAAAATAATATCCATCGGCTGTTCTTCAGTGCCTTCGATTCGTTTCAATACACCACTATCAATAAGAGGTTGTGCAATTTGGCTTGGTAATGTACCAATACCTAAACCTGCAGTGAGCGCTTCTACTTTTGCCGTAAAGTTGGTGACGGTCAAGCGAGGCTGTTTTTGAATGATATTAATTGAGAGCGCTGGTTGCTCACGTGCGGTATCTGCAATAGCAATAATCCGATACTTTTCTCGCGCTGCTTCATCAAAATTACCACTACGCTTGTGAACATAGTGATCAGCGGAAGCTACCCAATACATACTCATTTTACCAATTTTTTCTGACTTAACTTCTTGAGGAAGCGTATCCAGTGATGGGCAAATCAGTAAATCAGCTCTCCCCGTATTCAACGACTCCCAGCTACCAGCCAGAATCTCCTCTTGCAGCCTGACTCGAGTTGAGCTGACCTCGGCCAGCGCATCAACCATCGGGAAAAAATTGGATATAGGAATAATGCCATCAAAGGCAATGGTAATATCCAGTTCCCAACCATTCGCCAATAACGTTGCATCGTTCACTAACTTTTCACTGGCTTGTAAAATGGCTCTTCCTCTTTCAAGAATAAGCTTACCTGCTTCAGTAAAATGGGCTTTGTGACCAGAGCGATCGAAGATAATAATGTCTAAATCTTGCTCGAGTTTCTGGATTTGATAGCTCAGCGATGACGGGGCTCTGTCTAACTCATTCGCAGCAGCAGCAAAACTCCCTCTTCGATCAATAGCATCTAGAATATGGAGTGCTTCTAACGTAATTGGACTCTGCACATGGCCTCTCTTAATGTGACATTTATCACATTCGTTGTATTTGGATGAACTTATCAAGAACTAACGACAAATTATATAACATATTGATAACTAAAGACTAGGAATGCTAATAGCCTAAGAAGAAGATTCAATACAAATCAATAAATGACAATGGTAATGATAGTAATTACCATTTAGATCCATTAATATCCGCGTGTTGTTACCTATTATGGATCTAAGGTATTGAAGCCAATGTATAAAAAATCAATTTTGTCAGCCTCCATTTTAGTTGCCCTTTCCCATACTGCTTATGCGGAAGAAGCTTCTAAGTTTGAAGAAGTCGTTGTGTCGGCCACCCGTACCAACCAAACCATAAACACTGTTGCTGCTTCTGTTGCTGTTGTATCAGAGAAAGACATCGAAGAAAACATGGTAAAGGACTTGAATGATCTATTCGAGTATACGCCAGGTGTTACTGTTAATGGCACTCAACGCCAAGGCGTCCAAAGTATTAACATTCGCGGGATGGAAGGTAAACGCGTTAAAATCTTAGTAGACGGTGCATCTCAACCAGGTGTATTCAGCGGTGGACCATATTCGTTTATCAATTCTAGTGCCGTTACTGTCGACCCCGATATGCTAAAGAGTGTCGAAATTGTTAAAGGAGCAGCTTCTAGCCTACATGGTAGTGATGCAATTGGCGGTGTTGTCGCATTCGAAACAAAAGATCCGAAGGATTTCCTCAAAGATGGCAAAGACTTTGGTGGTCAAGCTAAACTCTCTTATTCATCGGAAGATAACTCTTTTAGTGAGCATGTAGCTTTAGCAAAGCGTTTCGGTAGTACAGAAGCACTTGTAGCCTTTACACGCCGTGATGGTGCAGAGCTACAAAATTTCTCTAAGGCGCCTTACGATAACTATTCTGTGGACAACCAAGATTATTACAAAAACGATCTATTGGTAAAACTTCAATCTCAATTGAATGACGCTCATCGCTTGGAGTTTTTGGGAGAAGTTATTTACAACGAGACTGACTCAGAGATCGCACATAAAAGTTACAAAAACTTCAACGCTGAAGACACAACCAAGCAAAATCGCATTGGGCTCAAGCACATTTGGTTTGCAGATGCAGCTATCTCGGATACGATCACGTCCAAGCTTACATGGATTGGTAAAGAAGAAAACGGCGTCTCTAATCGCTTTATCGAAGCTAGCCCTGGTTACCCACCTTACGTACCGCCTAGTGGTGACAACCAACAGAAAAAAGATTACGAATATACTGAAGACAAATTTGAATTCGAAACTCAGTTAGATAAAGAGATTCAAAATCACTATATTGTTTACGGAATATCGTACAAACATAGTGACATCAGTAATACCAATCGCGAGTTTAATTCCGATCCTGGCACGCCAGATACTGTTTACGTTTACACACCGGATGCAAAAGAAGAAAGCTTTGGTTTATTCTTGCAAGATGAAATTTCGCTTCTTAATGACAAGCTAATTCTGACTCCAGGTGTGCGTTACGATTACTTCTCTACTAATCCTTCAAATACTTCTGAAGAGTCATTCGAGAAGTTTAGCGACTCTGCATTAACTGGTCGTTTAGGAGCAACTTACTCTATATCGCAACCAGGCACGATCTTCGCGCAAGTGAGCCAAGGGTTCCGAGCGCCATCGTTCGACGAGCTTTACTACACCTACGATAATCCGGCTCATGGCTATACCAACCGCCCTAACCCAAATTTGGGATCTGAAAAGAGTTTGTCTTATGAGCTTGGTTACCGTCATAACACTGCAGCGTCGGCAACTGAAGTAGCGTTCTACTACAGTGATTACAGTGACTTTATTGAGCAAACGTCATCAAACAATGGTGGTTTAACTGAATTCACAAATATCAATATTAGTGAAGCAAACATTAAAGGGGTTGAGCTCTCTAACCGTCTTGATTGGCATGCCATTGCTGGTCTTCCATCAGGCGTGACAACTCGCTTTGTTGCAGCATACACAGAAGGTGAAGATGGTGATGGTAATCCTTTGAACAGTGTAAACCCATGGAATGCCGTAGCTGCTGTAAATTACGATTCACCAAATGCACTTTGGGGGACAAGCCTAAAAGTAAACTACACGGCTAAGAAATCGAACAGTGATATCAACTCTGATGGTGATAAAGGCGGAATCAAAGACCAAGTTGCTTTGCCGTCTGCGACAGTCGTTGACTTAACGGCGTACTACAAACCAATGAAAGATATAACCATTCGTGCTGGTGTTATGAATCTAACGAATGAAGAATACCATCTTTGGAACGATGTTCGCGGTAAGACTGAGTTAAGTCGAGACAAAACGCAAGCTGAGCGTAATTATAACATTAGTGTTAAATACGAGTTCTAAACCTTAAAAACACAAAAGCCAGCGTAATGCTGGCTTTTTTTATGGCTTTCATTTCAAAAATGTAAAGAAAAGTATGAAAAATGAAAGTTTACTGTTTTGCCATCTCTTTTTTCACCATTACTGCTGCTGCAATGATGAAAGTGATGATCAGACCGAGTTCCATGAACTACCCCAATAGCTATGAGAAAATTTATAACCCAAATTAAGAGTCGGGCATAGTTTAACAGCTCTATATATACTTGCTACCTTTTAACCAGTAATTTACGATTTTTTCCGATTTGGATCAAAAAAGACGCAATCACGCGCCTTTTTGTTACTATTATGTAAATTAAAGATTAGGCATCTGGATAACCTTGAGGGTTAGTAGACTGCCAGCGCCATGTATCGCCAGTCATTTCTTCTAGAGTGCGAGTTGCTTTCCAACCTAACTCATTCATCGCTTTTGATGGATCCGCCCAACACTCTGCAATATCACCTGGACGACGCTCAACAAGTTGGTATGGGACATCTTTACCACTTGCGGCTTCAAATGCTTTCACCATGTCCAGTACACTGTAGCCGTTACCAGTACCGAGGTTATAGATATGAAGGCCAGCTTTGCTACCTACTTTTTCTAATGCAGCAACGTGACCATCAGATAAGTCCATTACATGAATATAATCACGTACGCCTGTGCCATCTTTGGTCGGATAATCACTACCAAACACAGAAAGGAACTCTCTGCGCCCTACCGCAACTTGAGAAACAAACGGCATTAAGTTGTTTGGAATACCTTGAGGATCTTCACCTAGCTCGCCTGTTGGATGTGAACCTACCGGGTTAAAGTAACGAAGAAGTGTAATGCTCCAGTCAGGGTTCGCATTTTGGAAGTCGGTTAAACACTCTTCTACCATTAATTTGCTGCGCCCATATGGGTTAGTTGCGCTAGTTGGAAAGTCCTCTGTGATGGGTACAGATGCAGGATCACCATATACAGTCGCTGATGAACTAAATACCAACGATTTAACTCCGGCTTCACGCATTGCATCAACCAATACTAAAGTGCCATTAACGTTGTTGTCGTAATACTCTAAAGGTTTTGCTACAGACTCACCGACGGCCTTTAAACCTGCAAAATGGATAACAGCTTCAATATTGTGCGACTTTAGTGCTTCTACCATCGCCAATTTATCTCTGATATCGGCTTTAATGAAGGTTGGCTTTACACCACATACCTTTTCAATTCGATCTAATACCGTAGATTTACTGTTGTACAGGTTGTCTAGAATCACTGGCGTCATGCCAGCTTCGATCATTTGAATACACGTATGACTACCGATATAGCCCATACCACCCGTAACGAGTACTTTCATTTTATTATTCCTTCTGACGCGAATTGAGTTAGTTTAAAGCTTTGACGTTACGATTTAAACTGTCTCTTGTAATTCGCATCCCATTAATATTGCTTGGCCTTTTCCGGCTTTCTTTGCTTGATACATTGCCGTATCCGCACTTTTTAAAACTCGAGTAGCATCGCGCTCATTTACGCCGACTAATTTTACGCCGATACTAACGCCAACTTTGAGTAAGTGACCTTTGTACTCAATTGGAGCACATATGCTCTCGAGCAACTGTTCTGCTATTCGGGTGACCACTTTTTGATTGGCGGGATTTACCAACATGACAAATTCATCACCAGAAAGTCTTGCGATTAAATCACTATGTCTCGTCGCAGATGTTAGACGCTCGGAAACTTTTTTCAAAACTTCATCACCTGCATCATGACCGTAGGTATCGTTAACTTCTTTAAATCCATCCAGATCGAGGTACAAAACTGCAAATTCGTCACGCAAGTATCCAGAGCGTTGTACTAGTTGTTCCAACTCTAAATGGAACTTAGATCGATTGGCTAACCCCGTTAAAGCATCGTGATGAGCTAAATGCTCCAATCGTTCCATCTCTTTTGCGCCGGAAAGGTCGGTAAGAACAATAACCAGATCATAGAAACCATAGTCTTCACACTTAACGATACGATTGACTCGAGCAAACATCGGTACAAACTGACCAATATGGTTCTTCTCGATAACTTCACCTTGCCAAACGCCATAATTTTCTATCGACTCGATGATACTAGGCATCATTTCCTGTAACTTGCGCCACTTTAGCGTTTGGATGAATGATTTCCCAATAAGCTGATCCACCTCTAAGCCGACTAACTTAGTGACGGCAGGGTTTGCCATCGTAATGACACCGCGATGATTAAGAACAATGAGACCATCTTGGCTGCTTTCAAAAACACGCCCCGCAACACGTTGCCGGTTTATGGCTTCTTCAATTTCGGTGATATCTTGAATCGAAAACAGTAAGTATTCATGTGTCGAGAGGCGACGACTGGTTAGGCTCAACTGCTGTTCGTTATCTGCATTTTTGAGGTGAATATCATCGCACTCTAGGCCTCGACTCAGGATCTGACTCAGCTCATTCGGTGTTTTGGTTTTAATTAGATCACGAATATTGGCATATTTAAGTTCATCTAATTTTTTTTGAAATATTTGCTGGGTCGCCGTATTACAATGAATAACACGTCCGGAATTGTCGGTAATAACTAATGCATGCTGAACAGATTCGATAACCTCTTCTGAAAATGCGCGCTTTTGTTCTAGTGTGTCTAGCGAATGTTGCCGCTGCTTCTCACGTACTGTTAACCTATTCATCATTTGATTGAAAGAGCGCGCGAGGTCTCCAATTTCATCCTTGGCGTAATAGCGAGCTTGATTTTCCGTGTTTCGTCCGTGTGTCACATTCTCTATTACGCGGTTGAGTTCCATCACGGGCCTGAGAACAAGCCTCTCGATACTTATGTAAAAAACAGTGCCACCAGCGATCAGAAACAGAAGAAGTAAAGCGCCATCTTGAAGTAAAGATTGTATGGCTTCTACAATTGGGCGATGAGAAAGCGTAACTCTCATGCTACCAATGACATAGCCATCATGGATAATCGGCTCTAGAACATAAAGAAATTTGGTTGATAAGGCATAGCCTAGAGCGTGCAACCTACTTCTTTCGGTTTGACTTGGAACGGGTGCCAGTGCCCCACTTATCTCCATAACAGCGAATGGTTGGTCATCTTGGTCATAAAGTTTGACCCGAGTTACATTTGGCTGGTTTAAAAAGTTGGCGAGAATAGTTTGAGCTTTTTGCTTGTCCTTTGTCGTCAGCGCATCTTTAATTGAGAAAGAAACGTTGTTAATCAACTTTCTTGTCTGCTCGACCAGTTCATGCTTAGACGATTGGTATACAGTATACGAGGTGTAACCTTTTGAGATAACAAAGATAGCCGTTAAAAAGACCAGAAGAGGCCAAATAAGCTTCGCTCGTAATGACATATATATTCCTGTCGCAGACAACCACAAAAATGACAGAAGAACCATTATGCAATCTATCACCCATGAAGGGCGACAAGATTAACACGATGCTAATGCAAAATAACCTTAAATTCTCAAAAATTGGATGGAAAAGAAACGAAATACCTTAAAATTCGGATCAACTCAAATAACGGCAACATCTTTATGGACTAACGTGATCTTTTTCGTCAGCTATCTGCTCAAAAAGCTTCGTTTTCATGATAGAAGAATGAAGTGAGTCACTGAACCTAGATGCATTTTCCTGCATCGTAAACCCATTGCTTGTGTAGAAATAAAACGTATGGCATTGAATAAACAGCAACTTACATTGAACTGTGATATGGGCGAGAGCTTTGGCTCTTGGAATATGGGCGCAGATGAAGACGTGATGCCCCATGTTGATATGGCGAACATCGCGTGTGGTTTTCATGCCTCCGACCCTAATGTCATGCACGACACCATCACCCTAGCGAATGACAACGATGTTGATATTGGCGCACACCCAGGTTACGCCGACCTACAAGGCTTTGGCAGACGAAGCATAAGCATGACGGGTGATGAAATGACGAACATGGTTATATATCAGGTTGGTGCTTTACAAGCATTATGCCGGGCGCAATACACAGACATCAGTTACATAAAGCCTCATGGCGCTCTATACAACGACATGATGAAAAGTGATGCGATATTTAGAGCGGTAGTAAAGGCGGCAGCACTGTTCAAAGTACCGTTAATGATCCTAGCTTCACAGGAAAACGAAAAATACTTAGAAATCGCAGACGATTATGATGTTCCCTTGCTATTTGAAGCATTTGCAGATCGTTTGTACCAAGATGACGGCTTACTGACTCCTAGAACACAGCCCAATGCCGTGTTAAAAAGCGAGCACGCGATACTTGAGCAAGTCCGAACCTTAGCTGACTCTGGGCGTGTCAAAACCGCTTCAGGCGGTTACATATTATTGGAAGCCGACACAATTTGTGTTCATGGTGACAATGAAGAGTCGATCGCGCTGATCCAAAAGATCCGCCAAAGCCTATACGCTGGAGGAAATTAATGCATAAAGAGAAATTTAATATCTCTTTGATCTCCGAGTGCAGTATTTTCATTAAGTTTGATGAGAGTATTCCTGAAAATGCAGTCGGAGAGCTTGCTCGCAGCATAAGAGAAACTTTCGCTTCAATTGTTATGAACGTTGTCCCCTCCTATCAAACTATTCTCATTGATTACTTACCTTTTCGAATCAACGAAAAGAACTTAGCCAATGAGCTGCAACAAATCGTGAGCCAGTTTGATACTCAATCACTTAAGCTTTCCCAGCCGAATCACATTACTATCCCTGTATATTACTCTGAAGAAACCGCGTTAGATCTATCTCGTTTTAAAAAGCGAGGTCTGTCATTAGACGATCTTATTACCCTGCATACGAAAACCGAGTACGCGGTTTCTGCAATTGGCTTTGCTCCAGGCTTTGCATTTCTCTCGGACGTTGATACTCAATTGCACATGGCAAGGCTTGCCACACCAAGAACTCAAGTGCCGGCCGGAAGTGTAGGAATCGCAGACTCTAAAACGGCCGTCTATCCATCAGATAGTCCTGGCGGATGGAACATTATTGGTAAAAGCCCGCTTGCGCTCTTCTCCGACTCTCCTCCTTTTATACCGTTTGAAGTGGGTGACAAGGTCACCTTTAATGCTATTTCAAAACAAGAGTTTATCGATTTAGGAGGCGTACTATGAGTTACGGTGGATTACTGGTGGAAAAGCCAGGACCGCTCTCTTTAGTTCAAGACTTTGGTCGTTTTGGCTTAGCGCATGTCGGTGTGACTCAAGGTGGCCCGGTCGACGACTATGCTTACAGTTGGGCCAACCATTTGCTTGGTAACGTAGTCAATTGCGTTGCGATTGAAATTACTCTGGGTAACGCTTGTTTTATTGCATTGCATAACTGCCACCTTGCTATATGTGGCGGTGATTTAAATGCAAAAATAGATGGTGAACCTATTTCAAATTGGTCTGACTTTACGTTGAAAAAAGGACAGAAGCTTCAGTTCGGAGTCGCAAGGAATGGACTTCGCTCCTACCTAGCGGTTAAAGGTGGGTTCAATGTTGCTCAGCACTTAGGAAGCGCATCGACCGTCTTGCGAGAATCTCTAGGTGGTTATGATTCAAATGGTGGCGCTTTGAAAGCTGGCGATATTCTTCCCTTTGTCCCTCATAACTTACCGAAACGTAAACCAAGGCAAATGACGTTTCGCTTTAAGCCAGATTACAACTTACCCATTAAGTTGAGAGTGATTGAAGGCTATCAGAACGAGGACTTTGATGAAGACGCTCGCCAAGCATTTTACAACAAAGCATTCATCATCTCCCCCAATTCGAATCGCATGGGCTACCGTCTTGAGGGCAATAACATTCGTCCACCTTACGAAGGCGTCCTATCAGAGGGAATTGCATTAGGTTCAATTCAAGTACCTAGCGATGGTAACCCTATTGTGCTGCTCAACGATCACCAGACTATTGGCGGGTATCCTAAATTTGGCTGCGTAGCTCGTATTGACTTACCTAGACTGGCACAGGCGAAACCCGGACAAAAAGTCAATTTTGTGAAAGGAGATAGACTAGGCTTGCAAGAAGTATGGTGCCAATGGGCTCAGTTTTTTGGGTATTAATACAACCACTGAGCCCAAACACAGCCGATTATGCAGGCATACCATAACGCACTGCTAAAGCTTGTGGATAGCCTCGCTCTTGAGTGAGTTTAATCGCGTACTGCTCGACCTCTTGTTCAGACCACTTTACAGCGACCGGATGCTGTGTTTCCACATTTTGGTTAGGATCGATGTCAAACCAGAATTGAAGCATTTTTTGCGCTGCGAGTAGTGTCGATGACGCTTTTACCACCTCTATTCTCGCGTAGTGGTTATCTTCAAAAGTCACATCTGCCGCTCTGAGTACTGGATCTGTTCCGGGAATTTGCTGAGCGCCAAATAATGCTTTTCCTCCTTTTACAGCAGAGTGATAGTCGGGAATGAACTGTGCCATGTGTTTGATGGCGTTGTTCGTTCGCTCTTCTAACACTTCTTCTCTCCAGCCGTTACGGATCTTCGAGAGTAAAGGCATAGGCAGTTCAGGTTGAGCAGATGAGTTCGTGCTCTCCACTAAACCATCTTCAAACAGCGTGATTCCTTTTGTCATACCATGAAGTTGAAAGTAACCATCGCCATAAGGCGTCAATTGAGCCATTCCTTTATCGGTTCCACGCGGGCCATGAAAAATAACTTCTGGCCATTGTTGTTGACAGTCTGCCCACCTCGTAACGTAAGCGGCTTTAAACTCCACCAACCTGTCTCGCTTGGCACCAACTGTGTTGTCAATTGAGCCTGTTTCAAAGCCACACGCGTTAACCAAGTAGTCGCATGTCATAAGGTAATCGATACCTTCACGTTCATAGCCAAGTTGCCAGTGTTCCCCCATCCAATCGGCTTGCTTAAACGTTGCTTGTGTGAAGACCGAAGCATTAGGAAGCGTATCTAGTGTTAAGTTGGCAATTGCGGCGAGGCGAAAAACACTCCAACCATATTCTTGAACTGCGACAACAGGATACTTTAGCGCTTCAAGATCAGCATGTTGAGCAAAAGGAATGCACCACTCATCGAAGTTTGTAGGATGACTTGGTTGAGTACGTTGCGCGAGAGCTTCTAGCTCCGCTTTTGAATACAGTTTGTAGTATTCGCTTGGCTCGCCGAGCACTTTATTACTCTCATCTTTATCAACGAGCGTCTGATAAGCACTTTTCACAACCTCTAATCGCGGAATTAGTGTGGATGGGTCTCCACCATCGGAATGAGGAACCGCGATGATTGTCGGACGAATATTCAGTGAAAGCGGATACAGGCGAACAGTATCAATAGATTGTGCTAACAAGTCTAAGCACTGTTGCTCGGAAATCTCTCGATATAAATTACCACCAGCATGCAAATGACAAATGGGTGGACCATTTACTAGTGATACGCCCTTCTCTATTACGGAAACTTTAAAACCCAGCTCCGCAAAATGAATTGCTGCTGTTGCACCTGCTACACCGCCACCAACAACAGCGATATGCTTATCTTTATAACTTGGAAACTCAGACTTCATTGCTTCACTAAAAATTTTATAAGGAAAATTCTTTACTAACGGTGAATTCTACTCGTGTTTGGACTTGATTAAAATCACAAAAAGTTCATGGGTTTGCGAAATATCCAACAGCGCCTGTAAAGTGCATTAAAGTGGAAAAAATTTGCGAAAAAGTACTTGACTACATGGTTAAGAAGACACTTTTTTGTGTCTATGTGAATAAGAATTTCACTGTAAGACCCATGGCGCAAAGCCTGCAGAAACACCCCACTTTTTACCCCATTTAGTTATCCCAAAAGTTATCCACTGTTTTTGTGGATAACTAAAATAAAAGTGTCATGGAGTGTTCCAAACTTGATAACACTCGCTGCGATTAAGTGTTTACTGGCGTTAACAATCTTTTCAACAAACTCATCACTACAAGTGCCAACGTAACAAATGTAGCAAGCGGTAAAGCTATCCACAATTCGGGGTGAATTTGTACATTGAGATCGAATCCATATGTCATGACTGCGGCCACACAAACTTCCGCAGCGAATACCGCAACACCACTAGCAATCAACGCCATAATTCCGTACTCGGCCCACAGGGTTGTGTTGATCCGTTTCTTACTTGAACCTAATGTGCGATACAAACGAATCTCTTGTTGACGTTGGGACAAGCTTAACCTCAGTAGAGTAAAGATGAGCAGCAGACCAGCAACAACGCCTAAAAGAGCAAGGATGGTGATTGCTGATACGATTTGCTGAATCAAAGCCTGAATTTTCTCGCCCATAGTTCGGATATCTAAAACAGAGACCGTTGGGTGAGCACGTGACATTGACGTCAACAACGCTTCATTTCCTTCTTCAATCCTATAACTGATGAGGTAAGAACCAGGTAAATTAGCCATCACGTCAGATGAGAAAATAAAATAAAAGTTAGGCTTCATGTCACGCCATTCGACATAACGGATGGTATCTACTACTGCATCGTAATTCTGACTGTTTATTACAAAGCGCAGCGTATCACCGAGTTTGATGCCTAAGTCATTTGCTACATCCGCTTCTACAGATACACTCCCTTTGTTTGTCCATTCACCCGAAAGCACATCATTATATTCTGGTAGGCTGTCTCCCCATGTCAGGTTTAGCTCTCGACGTATCGCGTCAGAACCTTCTCCTTCGTACTCAACCTCTTTGACGTTTTGACCGTTGATCTCTGTTAGTCGTCCACGAATTATTGGATAAGCTTGGGACCGCGTAACTCCATTTTTATCTAGGGTTTCTAGGTAGTTATCGAGCTCATAATCACCAATGTTTAAAGCGAACACATTTGGCGCGTCTGCAGGTAAGGTTCTCTCCCAATCAGCGAGAATATCGCTGCGCACAAGCCAAATGATAGACAGCAACATCAAAGATAATGCCAAAGCACCAAACTGTAGACCGCTGGTTACTGGCGTCCGGTTGATACGACTCAACGCAAGCTTCATTGCAGAATGGGTTGACATACGTGCAAACAGCTTTGTGAGTGTGACGCTAACTGCTGCGAGTACCACAAACAGTACCGCTATACCAGTGAGCACGATCCAAACTAAGGTGTTATCAGCATACAGTAAAAGTAATGGAATAACGGGCACTAGAACAAGTAACATTCGCTTCCAAGAACGTTGCGCTTTACCCTGCTGTAGCACTTCTAACGCGGGAGTTTTAATCAAGCCTAAAAGTGGTATACCGAGAGCAGGCACCGTAATCAAGACTGCTGAGATAAATGCCACCAAAAATGGTGTGACGCCGTAACTAGGGAGTGGGTCGGGTAATAAGTCTTTGAGTGGAATACGTAATAAATATTCCAGCCCGCTCCCTAACAATAGACCGACGACACTGGCACTAATGAGAAGGATTGTGACTTGAATAAATAACCACTTTTCAATCCATCGGCGGCTCGCACCAAGACTTTTCAACATCGCGATAGTTTGTGTCCGGCTGTTCACGTAATTTTGACAAGTAAGAACCAATGTTGTCGCTGCCATAATGATGACAATCGCTACGGTCAACGACAGATACTGCGTCGTGCGTTCAAAAACCTCATTACTACGACTGGCAGTATCTTGCGTGCGCCAGCGATCGCTCGGAGAAAGCTGCGTATCATCTTGTAAGCTCTTTAGTGTTTTATCATCGGCTTGTAAAAACAGACGGTATTGAACTCGGCTCCCAACTTGAATTGCTCCTGTTTTATCTACGTCACTTTGATGAATGTATGCAGAAGGCATTTGCTGAAATGGATTAAAGCTCAAGCCAGGTTCCATCAATACTGCGCCTGATACAGTAAACTCGGCATCGCCTATCGTGACGCTGTCACCTGAGTTTACGTTTAGTTGAGTCATAATCCGCTCATCAAGCCAGAGTTGGTTCTCTTTAACGCGACCGGCCGGATTATTTTCAAGAACGAGCTCTCCCATTAAAGGGTAATTATCATCCACCGCCCTTACAGAAATAAGCTGCATACCATTATCGCTAAATGCCATAGTGGCAAATCGCGTCATCATCGAACGTTCAAGGTTTTCAGTCGAGGTTAACAACGTGTCCGGAATGGGATTAGCAGACACAAACACCGCATCTGCCGTTAATGCATCCTTCCCCTGCTTGACGATCACCTGCTCCATTCGTTCTGCTAATGCAGAAAGCGCAAAGATACTCGCAATCACGAGAATAAGAGCAACGCTAATAGGCCAAAGATTCCCCTGCCTTATTTCGCCGAAACTCCAACGTATCAAACTTTTATTCGACGAGTGCTGTGTTGTACTGTTTTGCTCTGTGGATGTTGCTTCACTTGATGATACTGCAGACATTATATCTCCTCCTTAAGCTCACCCGCCTCCATACGATAGATACGGTCACATCGGCTTGCTAGATGACCATCGTGTGTTACTAAAATCAGAGTTGTCCCGTGCTGTTCATTAAGATCGAATAGCAGCTCAATCACTTTGTCTGCGGTTTGATGGTCAAGATTGCCGGTAGGCTCGTCTGCGAACAACAGCTCAGGCTGTGTCATAAATGCACGCGCTAGCGCAACTCGCTGTTGTTCACCACCAGATAACTGGCTTGGTAGATGATCGACACGTTTTTCCAATCCAACAGCAGCTAATAATTCCGCTGCTCTTGCTTCATCTTCGGCTTCACCACGTAAAAGACAAGGAAGCGTGACATTACGTAATGCACTCAAACTCGGGATTAATAAGAAACTTTGGAAAACAAAACCTAAAGAGTCAGCCCGAATTTTCGCGCGTGCTTCATCGTCCAGTTTTGATAATTCATGACCTAATAAAGTAATTTCGCCTGATGTCGGTGTATCAAGACCAGCTAGCAACGTCATCAATGTTGACTTACCTGCACCGGAAGTTCCGACGATGGCGATCTTTTCTCCTTTTCGGATGTCGACATTTACGTCTTTGAGGATTGTTAATTGTTCTTGATTAGTAGAGACTTGTTTAGAAACCAAATTGGCTTGAACAATAGGTGCATTAAGTACAGGTGTTTGCATGATTCGTATACTTTCCTTAGTTCTATTTTTTTGTTTTTCCGCTACTGCACATGCGAGCGAAAAGCTACTTGTCTTGGGTGATAGCTTGAGTGCAGGCTATCAGATGCCGATCGAAGAGAGTTGGCCTAGCTTACTCCCTGATGCGTTGTCAGAACATGGTCAAGATGTAACAGTTATTAATGCCAGCATTTCTGGCGATACCACTGGCAATGGCTTAGCACGGTTACCTCAGTTGCTAACTCAGCATAGCCCTGACATGGTACTTATTGAGTTAGGTGCCAACGATGGCCTAAGAGGTTTCCCTCCTAAACTTATTACGTCAAATCTTTCAAAAATGATTACCATGATAAAAGATTCTGGTGCGGACGTTGTCATGATGCAAATTCGGGTTCCGCCTAATTATGGTAAGCGCTATAGCGATATGTTTTACGATATCTACCCTAAGCTTGCACAGCATCAACAAGTTGCCTTGATGCCATTCTTCTTAGAGCATGTTGTCACCAAACCAGAATGGATGATGGATGATGGCCTTCACCCAAAACCAGATGCACAACCTTGGATCGCTGATTTCGTTGCTCAAGAATTAATTAAACATCTCTAATTTTAATGGTCTAGCTCAATAAGTTTTACGTAACTTTACGTTAATCTATTTTCAATTCCACTCATCGAGGATAGATAACAACATGCGAATAGAACCGTTAATTCAAGGTGTTGTTGCTCGCTCTGCGCACCCCAAAGGGTGTCATGCATCTATTAAAGAGCAAATTGAATACGTAAAACACGCCCCACAGATCAAAAAAGGCCCAAAACGGGTTTTGATTATTGGTGCCTCCTCTGGTTTCGGCCTAGCGGCACGAATAGCCCTAACGTTCGGTGGCGCTAACGCCGATACCATTGGCGTCTCATTTGAGCGTGGCCCTTCAGAGAAAGGGGTTGGGAGTGCGGGTTGGTATAACAACGTCTTTTTTAAGCAAGAAGCAAATCAAGCCGGGCGTACCGCAATAAATATTGTTGGCGATGCATTCTCTGGTTCGGTACGCAATCAAGTGATTGAAGCCATTGAAACGTACTTTGAGGGTGAAGTTGACTTAGTCATCTATAGCTTGGCAACCGGTGTTCGACCTAAACCTGAATCTGATGAGTTTTGGCGCAGTGTCATTAAACCTATTGGTGAACCTGTCACTGGCGCTTCTATCATGCTGGAGAACGATAAGTGGATAGAAACCACCTTAACGCCTGCAACAGAAGAGGAAGCCAATGCCACCATTAAAGTAATGGGCGGCGAAGACTGGGAAAGTTGGATTGACACACTCATCAATAACGACTCTATCGCAAACGGCTGCAAAACCATCGCCTTTTCTTACATGGGCCCTGACATTACGCACCCAATTTATCTCGATGGTACGTTAGGTCGAGCGAAAATCGATTTACACCAAACCAGTCATTCATTAAACCTCAAACTCGCCAACTTTGACGGCGGTGCTTACGCAACCGTGTGTAAGGCGTTGGTGACGAAAGCCAGTGTATTCATCCCTGCGCTAAGTCCCTACCTGTTAGCGCTTTATCGAGTGATGAAGGAAAAAGGTACTCACGAACGCTGTATTGAACAAATGCAGCGACTGTTTACTACGAAGTTATACGATCAAGAGAAAGTGCCAGTTGACGGCGAACGCTTGATTCGAATAGATGACTTGGAACTTGAACCGCAAGTTCAACAAGAAGTCCACGCTCTTTTAGAACAGATGAATGCTGAAAACTTTAAAGAGATTGGTGATTACCAAGGTTTTAAAGATGAGTTTATGAAGCTCAATGGCTTTAACTTTGAAGATGTCGACTATTCGCAAGACATTTCTATTGAATCGTTAATGTCGCTTAAGCCTTGATACTTGTTACCTGTTTCAAGGATGAGATATGTGACAACTATTCCTAGTCCTGAACACTTTTCAGGACTTTTTTTTGTTTCGAGCCCTAGCCACCCTATACTTAATTAAAAAGCGAGAACAAAATAGAGCAGTCTGCATTTTTAATTCACAGGAAGTGAAACCACGTAAAGGATGACCTATATGGGGAGATTGCAAACATTAGACTACGAAATCCCTGAGTCTATGCGAAGAAGTTGGCAGGAAATCGTCAACTTACTGGCTCAAATAACACACGTACCCACCACATTAATTATGCGTATCCATCCGGATCGCATAGAAGTAAATACATCTAGCGAAACTCTAGGTAATCCTTATCGTACTGGCGATGCAGAGCTGCTTGGTAACGGTTTGTATTGCGAGCAAGTTATAGAACAGAAAGGCGAGCTTGTAATCCCCAATGCGCTTGAAGATGAAGAATGGCAAAATAACCCAGACATCAAACTAGGCATGATTTCTTATTGCGGCTTACCGCTATTCTGGCCAAATGGGGAGACATTTGGAACAATCTGTATGCTTGACTCTGAGAGAAACGAGTACAACGATAGTTACCGTCAGTTGCTTGAAACTTTCAAAGATTCAATCGAAGCACAGCTTTCAGTTGTGTACCAACAACATAAACTTCAGCGACTTAACACCGAGCTAAAGAGTCGAATTGAAAATCGTACCACGGATTTAGCCCAGTTAAGTTACTCCTTAACACAAGAAATTGATCGCCGTAAAGCCGCGGAAAAACAAGTGAGCTACCAAAAAACACATGATCAGGGAACTGGGTTTCTAAATCGCTCTGCACTTGAGAACATTGTCCAATACACCTTACAGTCCCTTGATAGTGATCAGCAATCGCTTGTGGTCATCAACATTGGTTTTAGTAACGCTCGCAGTATTCAGACCAGGCACGGGTTCGAGGTCTTTGACAACATTTTAAAAGAATTTCACTCCAGATTAACCAGACACGGTGCTAGCGGATTTATCACTGGTAGACCAAGTTCGAATGACATGGTTTTATTGATTTGGGGAGAGGATATTGAAGCTCGGTTAAATCAACTATTAGATGATATCACTAAAATTAGCGTAGATGGGTTTGTCTTCAACAAAACAGAAATACATTTGCACACGTATATCGGTATAGTTCAAGCTTACAAAGATTGCAGCAATGCTAAGCGTATCCTTCAACATGCATGTTACGCGATGCTTCTATGTAAAGAATCTGGCGAACCTTTTAGTTATTTTAGAGAAAATCATTCGGCGGATCTCAATAGTCACAATGAACTGGAAAGTTACCTTTTACAAGCGGTGCGTAACGACGATTTAGTGTTGTACTTTCAACCTCAAGTAGACTCCAAAACACGTAAATGGATTGGCGCAGAAGCCTTGCTTCGCTGGAGACATCCAATACTTGGCGACGTTTCCAACGAAGCATTGATACATATGGCCGAACAAAACGGGCTTATCTTTGAAGTTGGCTCTTTTGTTCTGCGTACCGCGATAGACAAAGCGAAACAATGGTCTGAGTTAATCGATAACTTCAAAATTGCCGTCAACGTTTCTCCCATTCAATTACAAAACGTAAATTTTGCAGAACAAGTGCAACACCTACTCGACACTTTCCATTTGCCAGCACACTTTCTCGAACTCGAAGTAACCGAGAGCGCTCTAATTGCTGATGAGATAGTAGCACGCACAACGTTAAATAAGTTGCACAAACTAGGTGTGACATTGTCACTTGATGATTTTGGTACAGGATATGCCTCGTTCAGCTATTTAAAGAAATATCCGTTTGATGCCATCAAAATTGATAAAAGCTTCGTCCAGCAAATGGAAAAGTCAGATGATGATCGCGAGATCATTTGTTCAATCATACACATTGCAAAAAAACTGGAACTCCAAGTAGTGATCGAGGGCATTGAATCCCACCAACAAGAGCAGTTTCTTATTGGTGAGGGTTGTGATATCGGACAAGGTTTTCTTTATGGTAAACCTATGCCTTGTAATGAATTTGAGCAAAGTTTGTTTAATCAGCGCCTTTCTGGCGGGCAATACGCCTACTCTTCCTAAGCATTCTCTTTACTATGAGGGCGGTGGTTTCTATAATCGCCGCCCGCTTCTATTAAAAGGCCAATATCTTCATGGATCAGTTGACTGCCACGCTTAAGAAAATTGAAAAGCAGAACTACCGAGCTTATCAGCAAATCAAAGGTCAATACGACTTCACTGATTTCACTTTGTTTATCGATCATGTACAGGGTGACCCTTATGCATCGGCGTCACGTTTTCGTGCGACTCGCTCATGGTCTTTGACTGGTCTTGAGTGGCTAAGAGACGAGTCTCCTGCATTTCAAAGAGCTGCACGTGATTTCATTGCGCGTAGTTTTGAACAGTTTGCTAAACAAGAAAACTCAGTGTCAATTTCACTGACAGGCCAAACTGTACTTGATAGCACCGCGGTGTTGTTTACTGAAGAAGGTATTGAACTGCGTTTTCGAGTTAACTTACCAGCCGAAGGTCGTTCAGTATTGGGGAAAAAAGCCAACAACATACTGACTTTCCACCTGCCTAAGTTTATCCGTCGAGCAACTTTAGAGCGTGAACTCGACAAAGCCGCTTTAATTAAGCACTGCCAAGTTGTTGAAGACCAAGATGCCCTGCGAGAACAGTTGGAGGCCAATAACTTAGTCGCGTTTGTCGCAAACGGCAGTATTCTTCCTCGAATTGCAGGTAATTGCGACCTTCCAATGAAAGAAGCCGTTGAGTTTAAAGCCCCTGAATCTCTACAAGTCACTTTACATGCGCCAAACAAGGGCCATGTCACAGGATTAGGAATTCCAAAAGGTATCACACTGATCGTAGGTGGCGGCTTCCACGGCAAATCTACCTTATTAAATGCAATAGAGCGTTCAATTTACGATCATATTCCAGGAGATGGTCGCGAATACATTGTTGCCGATAACAAGGCTATGAAGATTCGTGCCGAAGATGGCCGATGCGTACACCACTTGAACCTGTCGAACTACATCAACCATTTACCGATGGGTAAAGATACGGCGGACTTTTCTACTCAAGACGCATCAGGCTCAACGTCGCAAGCCGCTTGGCTTCAAGAGTCTATTGAAACGGGTGCAAGCACATTATTGATTGATGAAGATACTTCTGCTACCAACTTCATGATTAGAGATGAGCGTATGCAGGCATTGGTGGCAAAAGGTGATGAGCCAATTACTCCTCTCGTCGACCGCATTGGTCAATTACGAGATGATCTTGATATCTCTACCATTATCGTTATGGGTGGGTCGGGCGACTACTTAGACGTTGCCGATACCGTCATTCAAATGCACGACTACCAAGCCGTTGACGTGACTGAAAAAGCGAAAGAAGTTATCGCTCAGCACCCTACTCAACGCCATAACGAGTCAGAAGAACGTTTACAGACCTTCCCACCTCGAGCACTGAACCGCGTTGCGTTGATGAATATTCTGACTGACGGCAAGTTCCGTGTGAATGCGAAAGGCAAAGAGTCACTTCGATTTGGTAAAGAGTTTACTGATCTTAGCGCTTTGGAACAGATAGAGTCAGCCGATGAAGTCAACACAATTGGCTGGTTATGGTTCCAAATTGCTCAACTTCCAGGTTGGTGTAATCATCCGGCGAAGGAGATTGAAGAAATGCTGTCTGGTGAGTGGCATGCCGCTCTTCCTAAACAAGGCGACTTAGCCAAACCACGCACACTAGACGTTATGGCTGCCCTCAACCGCATGCGAAAATCTCAGTTTAAGTCATCATGCTAGTTTTGATACGCTGACAGAGACAGTTCAATCAAAAGGCAGCTATAGTTAGCTGCCTTCCTTTATCTTTATTCTTAGCGAATCATTCGTTTCTCAGTACATTCCACGCTTCACAAAGAACTCTAAATCTTTCTGCATCGCCATTTTCTCGATCAGGATGCCAACGAAGCGCGAGTTTTCGCCATTGTTTTCTAATTTCCGCAGGCGTAGCGTCAGTGTTAAGTTCAAATAGTGACAGTGCCTTTGTCTTATCTACGCTGGCTACTGACGAACCACCGATGAACTTTTGATAAGTTGTCCAAAATTCATTCAACAGTCGACGCACTTCATCTTCGTCCGCTTCGTAATTGCGCCAATCTAAGTAATACTCACGCAAAGGATCATGAATATCGATCTTATGCCTCAAAGCTTCCATCGAAGACATGAGCTGAATATCCATGGCTTCGACTTGAAGCCAACTATCCGGATACAGAGTGTCTTGCAGTTGATATAATGCATTCATGATCAGGAAATTTCTTTTGAATAAATCCTTATCGGGAGAGTCGTCCAGCTTTGAAATATAACCTTGTTCACCCAACGAGCTTGCCAAGGTGTGCACTTTCCAATTAGAGGGCTGTTTTCTCAGAATTTCTAACATTGGCCAAAGCAGCGGATTTTCTATTGCATGAGGCTCAATACTATTGACAGTACGTTGTCCTTTCATTCATCCTCTCTGACACGAGTTTAGGGCCCCATTCACGGCACAAAAAACATAGTTTCCACTTTGTAGCATAAATGCAAAAAGGCCGATAGTCATTCACCATCGGCCTTTGTAAGGAGATCACGTAAAGGTTAAATAACCCCTAACTCACGTAAACGTTCCATAAGGTAGCTATGTGCAGTGTAGCGCTCAGATAACACCACTTCCGGCTTTGGATGCAGGAACAACGGTAATGAGATACGTGACTTTTCTTGACGGCCACCCGTAGGGTTGATTACACGGTGAGTCGTTGAAGGGAAATAACCACCTGACGCTTCTTGAAGCATATCACCAATGTTGATGATTAAGTTCCCGAAGTCACATGGTACATCGATCCAATCACCCTCTTTACTCTTTACTTGCAGTCCAGGTTCATTAGCAGCAGGCAAAACCGTTAACAGGTTAATGTCTTCATGCGCAGCAGCGCGAATAGCGCCGGGCTCTTCTTCGCCTGTCATCGGTGGGTAGTGAAGCACGCGTAGTAATGTTTTGTCGCTGTTATTGATCATTTCTGACAACGCGATAGAGAACTTCTCTTGAACGTCCTTAGGTGCGTACGCTTCAACCCAACCTAATAGCTCTTGAGCAAATGCATTGGCACGCTCGTAGTACTCTAAGATTTCAGCTTTAAGCTGCTCTGGGATCTGCCCCCAAGGGTAAACATGAAAGTACTCTTTGATGTCTTTCACTTTGTGCCCTTTCGCCACTTCAGACACTGAAGGTGGGAAATAGCCATCTTGGGTGTCTACGTTAAAGTGAAAATCATTCTTTTGATCTGAACAGAAAAACTCATGCCAGTTTTTGTAAATTGACTCTACAAGCTCTTGTGGAATCGGGTGGTTTTTCAACACACCGAACCCCGTTTCGCGTAGAGAGGTAACGAACTGTTGAGCAGCATCGTCAGCAAGATAATCGACAGTTTCCAGTTTCATGGCTTTACTTCTTTTTTATTAGACTGAATCATGGATTCTATGGATGGGCATGTTGTAAATCAAACTTTAATGAAAACTGCACGCGCAAACGTTTTAATGTTGAGCAGTTTGCCAATAAATCAACATTTTCAGTGATCAAAAAACCCATTAAAATATCAATTGCACAGCGTTCAATTAAGTGCAATCATTAACACAATCTATGGAGTCCCACTGTAAGATAAATTGAAGGATCAAGTAACTCTATGAAAAGCACCTCGACACTCTTAGGATTAACGATTTTTTATGCCATCGTGTTTTTAGTTTCTGCGTTGGAACCTAACTCACGCGCAGTTTGGTTTGCGGAGATTATCCCGGCGATTGGTATTCTTGTTGCTATTTGGGCGATTTCGATTCGCTATCAGTTCAGTAATACGGCTTACTTTTTAATGTTCATCTGGCTCTGTTTGCACACTATCGGTGCGAAATATACGTTCTCCGAAGTGCCGTTTGACTGGTTTAACGACATGATTGGTTCAGAGCGAAATAATTTTGATCGCGTTGCGCACTTTTCAATTGGCCTTTACGCATATCCGATCGCTGAATACTTGATAAACAAAAAACGGTTCAACAAAGCGTTCTCTTGCTGGTTTGCTTTGTTTGCTATCATGTCACTTGCTGCTGGCTATGAGATTATCGAATGGTGGTATGCGGAGTTGGCTGGTGGCGATGAGGGAATTGCCTTTCTGGGCTCGCAAGGTGACATATGGGACGCCCAGAAAGATATGTTGTGCGATACCGTTGGTGCAGTGTTGTCGTTATTCTTAATGTCGGCTCAACGTCGATTCTCTCAACCATTCTAAATAAGGGTTAAACCCATCAACAATTGGAACCTGTACGATTTGAGCTACCTCGTATTCGTGCAGGTTTTCTATTTTCTCTTCCACCAATTCATAAAGTTCTCGACGAGTTTTGATCACCAGCAACCATTCGTTGTCAGTACAAATCTCCCCTTTCCACACATAGTGACTTTCAATAGGCATCGTTTGAATACACGCGGCTAATTGAGCATCTAGCAAACCTTTAATGATCTGATCTCGATTTTTTTCATTACTGGTTGTACTTAAAACCATGCAATAGTCATGTTTCATACTCATTTTCTAGCCCTTTATTATTTCATCGTCACTTTGCCGCCAATCATTTTGTAAGCGGGGGTTCCTCTTACTAAAGTATCTCTTGCAAACTCTTGTCCGCAAGCGGGGCAAATACATGGGGTTTGTGTGAAATCGTCAACAATGCGCTCTTTGAAGCATTTAACCAGTGCGCCTTTCCCGCCTTTACGGTACTTAAATAGTTGAGTTTTACATTTAGAGCAAAAGATATCGACGGTTTTCGTCGGTTGTTTTTTATTCGGTTTCGCCATGGTTACTTTCTATATCCGGTTTGACCCATACATTATTAAAATCAAACCAACCTAAGGCATTACACTTTGCATTTTGTAACGCACCGCTGTGGTCTTTATTCACGCCTAGCCAGCAGTGAAACATAGGAATCACCTGACAGCTTTTTACTAACTGTCGTCCTAGCTCACGCGCAGGAAAGTCTGTGTGCATGCCGGCACGCCATTGATCGACAAGTTTAGCCCATTCACTAAAATCGTAACCTGAACTGAACTTCTCAATATCACTGTAATCCAGGAGCCAGCCCGCCAACGCGTCATTTCGGTTCGTTGCAATGCCCATAGCTTTCACCCAGATATCCACTTCCTCAGGCGCGGGCGGTTGAGAATCATAACGAATAAACTCAACCTCTATACCGTGCGGTTTTAAGAGTGTCTTGATGGCCTTGGCAACTACTGGAAACATCGGATGCTTTTTCTGATACGCTACGGAAATTACCTTATTAGCCTGTGGTACGCTGCCCGCTTCCGCTGGCCTGAGATCAATCCAACCGGGCTTAAGGCCAAAGGCTTGCAATACTCCCAGTTCCATCACTTTATCTTGTGGAACATGCGCGTAAATCTGGTGACTGTTGAGGGTTTGCGAGAGGAACTCTGCCCAACGTGGATCTTTTGCAATTCCGGTGTTTTTGTTTAGTAATAGGAATGTACAGCCAGGGTCCAGCTCGACTTCATCGGATGAACCTTGTTTATCCATCTTCGGTTTTGACAGGCTTGGATAAACCATTGAGGAATAGGCTTCATCGATTACCCACACCTCCACCTGGTCAAGTAAAGGGCGAAAACCAAAGTAGCCATCAAAAGCAGTCAAAATAAGACGCTTATCATCATTCATTTTAACTTGGAACGGCCCTGTCCCTATCGGTTGTCTATCGAAGCTTTCAGAACGCAAAGCACTCGGTAGCAAAATTTTTGCTTGCGACTCACTCAGAGCCAGAGGTAGGTAACGATCAGGACGGACGAGCTCAATATCAACGGTCCACTCTTGTGGTGAAGACACCCGCTTTATGTGAGAAAACAAGTTCAAGCCATTTAACGCAAGCACACTCTCAAGAACACAACTGGTTGTTAACGGTTCACCATTATGAAAGCGTACTCCACGACGAAGATAAAAACGCCAATGTGTATCAGAAATTGCTTCCCACGTGTGGGCTAAATCTGGTTGAAGTTGTTCATTTTCATCAAGGCGAGTGAGTCCGCTAAAAATTTGTCTGGCGATGTGCTGTTCAGAACGCCGCATCGGTTTCTGTGGGTTTAACATCGACAATGGTCGATAATAAGGCAAACGCACGACCTGCTCGCCCTGTCGATGCTGAAGCCCTAAATAACCTTGGATAACCTGCGTCAATCGTGCCGCATCGTTATCAAGCGCATCTAGAGCCTGACCGATTTTCCCTTCATCGAGATAACGCCTGGCGAGGTTTTCGCTGACGTCGCTTCGATTACGTTTAAAAACGAGTTTCGAAAGTTTTCCTCGACCCGCTGCCGGATGCCATTCAATCCAGCCCTCTTCTTCAAGTTTATTTAGAACAATACGAGCATTACGACGTGTACAAAACAACGCTTCGGTGATGTCTTCGAGCTGAACGTCCGTATCGTGACCGGAAAATTTTTCAAACAGTGTTTCGAACTGAACACGTAAACGAGGGCTACTCATAAAGAGGAAATTCTTATCTTGTTGTCGATAAGCTAAGTTTCCTCATTTTTACCAAAAAGTGCAAACATCACACTATAAATTATTGAATATCGATACCAATTTCTCGCGAAAGTTCGGCCAGTTGTTCCTCGCTGTCCAGCTTGATAGACCATTTGCACTCTGCTCCATGAGATAAAACAACGTTCGCTCCTCTACCCAGCAACTGAATTGCATCGGTTTGCGCTTGCAAGGTTACCATTGCGCTGCCGGAGATCTTAATCACTATTTCACGCTGGGTTGCAATGATTTTTCCTAATGAAAACTCAATCACCATCTTAGTTTATACCGACTTTGTTTTATGTTGTTTCACAGCGATGGTCAAGCGACTGGTACACACTAAACGGCCTCGCTCATCAGTGATATCGATTTGCCACACTTGCGTTGAAATACCCAGATGAAGCGGTTTTGCCGTACCAATCACATGACCACTTCGCATGGCTCGCACATGGTTCGCGTTAATATCTAAACCGACGCAGTAGCTGCCCTCATCGACAGAGAAGTTTGCAGCCAATGAGCCTAATGTTTCTGCGAGCACGACTGATGCACCACCGTGAAGCATTCCTAAAGGTTGATGAGTAAAGCTGCATACGGGCATGGTTGCTGTAAGGGAGTCGTCAGTGAAATCTGTATATTTAATTTGTAGGTGCTCGATCAGGGTATTTTTTGACGTGGCATTCAGAATCTCTATGCTTACAGGCTTTTTCCATATACTCATTGCTTTACTCTTAGTTTCACAAACTGGTTTGTTAGGTTGTAACGATGTGCTAGGAAGCTAGCATAGACGCTACTTGGGCATAACTTCAAGACGTAACATCTCACCTTCTTTATTAATCAGATGAATAACTTGATCCATGCATCATGTTACTATTTGGGTATATACTATTGCTTCAAAACAAAAAATTAAATGGAGCCTGTTATGAAGGTATGGATGAAAGCCTCTGCTCTTTTAACTATCGCGGGTTTAACAGCGTGTAGCGCATCACCGACGGGTCGCAACCAGATCCTGATGTTTTCAGATCAGGAAATGTCATCGCTTGGCGCTAAATCTTTCGAACAAATGAAGAAAGATATCCCAATCAGCAAAGACCGCAAAACGAATGCCTACGTTCAATGCGTTGCCAAACACATCACTGACACCATTCCCGCTCAATCTGGATTTAAAGACTGGGAAGTCGTTGTTTTTGATAGTGAACAAGTCAATGCGTTTGCTCTACCAGGTGGGAAGATCGGCGTGTATACCGGGCTTTTAGATGTCGCGAAAAACCAAGATCAGTTGGCAACAGTTATTGGTCACGAAGTCGCTCACGTCCTCGCTGACCACAGTAATGAACGTCTTTCACAAAGTCAGTTAGCAAATGCAGGGTTGTCTCTAGCAAACGTTGCCATTGGCGCTTCCGAGTACAAACAGTATCAACAAATGACGATGGCGGCACTTGGTGTCGGTGTTCAATACGGTGTTATCTTGCCATACGGTCGTACTCAGGAATCCGAGGCTGATATTGTCGGGCTGGAATTCATGGCAAAAGCAGGTTTCGACCCACGTCAAAGTGTCGATTTATGGAAAAATATGAGTGCTGCATCAGGTGGCTCTCAACCACCTGAATTCTTCTCAACCCACCCATCGCACAGTACGCGCATTAAAGATTTACAAGCAACCATAAATAAGCTGCCTGAGTATAACGCGAAAGCACCAAGATGCGGCTAATTGATTGCTACTATCGTCTACCTACTTAACTTGCCAAATAACAAAAAGCTCCCTAGGGAGCTTTTTAATGATTCTAATCAAGTGCCCAATATCTGTAGCGGCAAACTTAACAAACTATCTCCGAGAGTGGCAAAATACCAGATGATAGAAACAAAACCTCCGACAGAGACCAAGTACCAAGCCAGTGAGAATAGCTGCCCATAACGGGTTAATGGCAATAAATGGCTTTGATGTCGAGCTCTCCATTCCATCACCACTTCTAACATTCCCATTAACAATAAAAATCCTAGCAATGTCAGACCGAAATAGTAACTGATAAAAATGCCTAATAAAGCGGTCGCAATACTGCCAACTAACCCGACCCAAGTATTCATTGAGAAGGTAATACTTTTGAGCACATGGCCACCATCTAATGGTAAAATAGGCAGCAGATTAAATAGGTTTAGCAAGGCGTTAAACACAGCAAGCCCAGCGAAGATCACCTCACCAGTCATCCAATAAAGCAAAGTAAAAACAACACTAAGAACTAAACCGAAAAATGGTCCCATGATTGAGATAACCACATCCTGCCAGCGCGTGTTTATCTTTTCGTCACTTAGCGCCAAACCACCTAGGAATGGAATCAAATAGATCCCTTTGGTCTTCATTCCAAAATACTTCATCGCTCTAATGTGACCATATTCATGGAAAACCAAACAAGCGATCAACGCTAGCGCGAACTCGATGGAAAATAGCCAAGAATATGCAGCGAGACTTGCAGACGCTAACGCCACTTTAATAACTTTCGCACTTTTAAGTGCTTTCATCCCAAGAGATACGAGGCCTATTACACTTAGACGCTTTTCGGATGGTGGCGTAACTTCTGGCACTTGGCGCTCGATGTCTTTTTCATTTCGACAACCTTCGTTGACGAGCTCACCGTTAATTGTGACCTTGTAACTCAATTCAAACGGTTGCCATGTTAAAGAACACTCTAAATGACAGTTCAGGATTTCCTCACCCGCAGAGAGCTTAAACTGGTGTAGACAAGTCTCTGCGGTATTGTCACTGGCATCGATTTGAGACACCAACGTATTATCCCAATATAACTGCTGCCACCCAGCCATCGATCCTTCGAGCCTTAGCGAACGACCTAAAAATTCAACATTCAGTAATTCCAATGCGGTTCCTATTGCGTCTATTGAATAACTACATAGCGAGCGCGAATTATGCCTGTGAAGTGAAGAAACAGCAAAGCGAGCTATCTCTTGATTTGATCGTTATTTAACTATAAAGCTCGCAAAACAATTCTGGTCGTACCATTCTCTTCAAAAATATAACGATAATACATGCCCTTACAAGCCATCGTTTGACCTATGCATCATATTTAAAACGCAAAATACGCTCAAACTTTGACAAGTTATTAAACATACAATTAACATTACATTTACATCACCGTTGTATTTCGCGTATTAACAATTGGTGTAAGTACCACACAACAATTACAAGGACTTCGGTCCAGCATTATGACACCCTAGGAGGGTCAAGGATGAACAAGAAGCACTGCTCTCTGCTTACAATTTCAATATTGTTTGCGTGTAATGCCCACTCAGCGGGCTTCCAGGTAGCTGAACATTCGGCATCTGGTCTTGGTCGAGCATTTTCAGGTGAAGGGGCTGTCGCAGATAATGCCAGCGTCCTTGCCCGTAACCCTGCAGCAATGACACTTTTCAAAGAAGCTCAATTTTCGGGCGCGTTATCTATCATCGACCCTGAAGTCGATGTGTACGACACTGTAAACAATGAACACGCGAAAGATGTCGCCCCTTTACAGATCGTGCCAGCAGGTTATTACATCAGCCCTATCAATGATAACTGGGCTTGGGGTATCGGTATGTTCACAACATACGGTGTTGCCACTGACTATCCAAATGATATTTCCGCAGGTGATATGGCGGGTGACACTTCCCTACTTTCAGTAAACATCAACCCTAATGTCGCTTACCGTATCAACGAGTCTTTCAGTGTCGGTGGTGGTATCAACCTAGTTTACGCTGAAGCAGAGCTGACTCGCCACAAAGGCGCACTCGCCCGTATTTTAGGTGGTAATAAGTCCGATAACCTTGTCGGCATGGAAGGCGAAACTTTTGCTTGGGGTTGGAATATTGGCGCTTTGTACGAGCTAAATGAAAACAACCGTTTTGGCTTTGGTTACCGTTCTAAAGTTGATCTAGATTTTGACGACGGTGAGTTTAGTAGTTACGACTCAGGCCGAGCTCCATCACCAAAAGTGGATGGCCGTTTAAAAATCTCTCTCCCTTCAATTATCGAATTATCGGCTTTCCATCAACTGAATGAACAATGGGCAGTACATTACGGCTGGCAACAGACCGATTGGAGCACATTTAAAGAACTGAAAGCGACGAGTCCTCAATGTAATGATGGAACTGCTGGTCAATGTTTCTACAAACCAGAGAAATACGAAGACAACAACCGTTATTCTATTGGTGCAACTTACACCCTCAATGCGGATTGGACATTCCGTGCAGGTTTTGCGTACGACGAACAAGCAGGTGAAGCGACATTGAGTATCCCTGACAGTGACCGTTTTTGGTACAGCGCGGGCCTAACTTACGCAATGAATGAGAATTTAACTTTCGATGCAGGCTTTGCACTTGTTAAGAGTAAATCAGGCTCTTTCACTGAGACAAATGCTCTGGGTGAAGAGATTAAGTTTGACTCAGAAGGTACTGCTTACATCAGCGCGGTACAGATGAACTACACCTTCAAATAATGGGATTACGGAGTAAACCAATGAAACACACGTTTAAATTATCAATGCTTTGTTCTGCAATCCTTCTTGCTGGTTGTGGTGATGATACTTCCAGCTCTGGTACTTCCGACAAAGTTCAATTTGAAGATGAAGTGCAAGCATTGCTTGATCGCGAAACATCCATCAGTTTTACGCTTCAAGGAGCGAACGCAGATGTACCGGCACCATCTTACTTATTAATGGACACAAGCGATGGTACGCTTGGTCTGCCAACTGATGGCGATGATGCTTTAACCAACCCTAGAGCCTCGATGAATACGATGGATGGATGGTCAACGTCTATGCCAATCGTTCTTAACTTCAACGGCGATGGTTTTGCAACGGGCATGTTGCCGTCTGGTGTTAAAGTCATCAAGATTAACCAACGCTTAACCGAGTGGGACGGTAAATCTAACCCAATCGAAGAGGTACTCGTTCAGAACCAAGACTACGTAGTTCAAGCAAAAGGTAACTCTCTATACATCCAGTTCTTGGCTTCACTTGATGAGTCAAGCGAGTACATTTTTGCGGTTACACAAGATGTTACTGACGTGAATGGTGAGCCAATCGGTACATCAGCCAGTTACGCGACAGGTAAATCGAAAGAAATCGTTTATGAAACTGGTGCTCTTGCTTCTGTTCAAGCAGTCACTCAGGCGGTTGAAGGCATTTTTGATATTGCCAAAGTAAACCCTGCAGACATCGTTTATTCTTCATGGTTCAGCACCCAGTCAGTAGGTGATACGTTAGCGGCAGTCAAAGGAGTAACCGCTACTGGTTTTTCTACCGGCGCAAACACACTAAATACCGTTTACAAAAATGACTCAAACGAAGGTTCAGTAGACTTATCAACGGCCTACACAATAACGCTCGGTGAAACCCAAGACTTTAGCACTGCGCTAGACTCTGACGATGACTTTAGTAAATACATTAGCGATCTAGACGCAGCTAAAACGGCAATTAAAGGCCTTTACATGCAATCAGGTGCCGATGTAAGCGTGACACAAGGTGTGGTAAGACTGCCTCATTATCTGGAAAAAGGCACAAGCTGGAACATGCAACCAATGGTATCTGCGATGCCAAGCCTAGCGAAGCTAAGCGCAGCATTAGCGGATCCGAACGAGCAAGCAAACATGGTTCAGCAGCTATCAACAGGCGTTTTTGCAAATGATCCTGTTGATGTGACAAAGCTTGCTACAGATCCTACAGAGCAGCTAAAACTTGTTGGAGCTAAGCTTACTCTTACCGATGGTACTCAGCTTGATAGTGAGCGTATTATTACTCGCTACTCGCCTGTTCCCGTAGTGAAATCGGTTGAAGATGTCGAAGTACTGGTCTTCACACCTAAATCTGGCGTCGCGACAGACGTTGTGATTTATCAACACGGCATCACCTCAGCGAAAGAGAATGCGTACGCGTTCGCGTTCAATATGGTAAAAGCAGGTGTGGCAGTTATCGCTATTGACTTACCTATTCATGGTACGCGCAGCTTAGATGAACAACGTTCCGCAAATGCGAATGTACTGGCTTATCTAAATCTTTCCAATTTAGCCGTTGCGCGTGACAACCTACGTCAAAGTGTTCTGGATGTGTTAGGTTTGCGCGCTAGCTTGGTAGTATCTGCTCAAGGCGGTCTTTTAGCTGGAGGTCCTCTGCAAGGCTTCAACCCAATGACGGGTTCAAAAGTCAAAATGCTAGGTCATTCACTTGGCGGTATTGTAGCTACATCTGCCGTCGCAGCAGCAAACAATACATTGGGCAGCCCTACTGCGGATGCGCTGTACACCTTTAGTTCTGCATCAGTACAGAACTCTGGTGGACAAATTGGTAATTTGTTACTGGGTTCAGACAATTACGGCCCTCAGATCAAACATAACCTCGCTTATGCAGCATCAAAAGACTATGCGACTTACGCTGATGCATCATGTGCGGATCTAGAAGATAAAACATGTTACGAAGCTTTTGAGGCTGCGGCAACGGAAGCTCAAGTAGCAGCGCTAGAAGCAGGTTTCTCACAATTTATCTATGCAGCACAGACTACACTAGACACTGTCGATCCGTTCACAAACGCTTCAGATTTAGTGGCATCTGGTTCGCTAACGACACCATTCTTTATGACAGAAGTGGATGGCGATAGCACAGTACCAAACAGCGTTCCAAATGCACCATTCGCGGGTACTGAACCGCTCGCTAATAAGCTAGGATTGAAGACTGTGAACAGTACGGACACTACTGTGAATGCAACTGCGAGCTTTGTACAGTTTAATGCTACTGCATCGCACAGTACTTTTGCTTCGCCAAATGGCACTCTGTCTGATATTGATCATCATGTAGAGATGCAGATGGAAAACACTGACTTCTTAATGGATGACGCACTAACAGGTGTCACTAACACTTCTGTTTTGAAGTAATCGCAACACCCTTCCTACCAAAGCCCAGTTTCTACTGGGCTTTTTCATTTCAATTCTATTCAAACCCACTCATATTTCCTCTGCTATAGTTAAAACGATGTCTTTGCCTAACTCACTTGTTTAAAAGGAAAACTCTATGCGCGTATTGACTGTTATTGCCACTGTATTACTTCTTGCTGCATGCGGAAGTAGCCAATATCTGATGTCGACAAATGAAGGGAAAATTATTACCTCTTACGGTAAACCAGACCTGAACGAGGAAACGGGTATGTACGAGTATGAAGACATGGATGGTAAAGAAATGAGTATTTCAAAAGAGCAAATTGTCCAGATTGTCGAACGTTAACGACAGGCCCTCTGTAAATTAGAGGGCTATGTTCTAGCCACCCTCTCTCTACATTTACCTCTTTTAGGCTTGTAATCGTTGTAGAAATTGACACAACCAATTCATAAGCCAAAACAATTAATAGTGTCTTTTATACTTCCGTATTATTTATTTAGCGAATATTTTACATCTTCACCTTAATCAGGTTGGAGTATTGTAAAATCTAGTCTTTAATTCGCTAACACCCTTTTATTTCTCAGGATAAAGTGGATAATACCGCCACAAAATAACATTACTAAGGTGAGTCCTTATGTCTATTGAAGCTACTCTGCTTGCGCGCTGCGAGTCAAAATGTGAACTGTGTTCTTCTGAATCTCAACTAACTGCATACGCTGTCCCACCTCACGGTAATGTGACGGTTGATACTGCCATCATGGTTTGTGATAAGTGTCTGGGTGAGATCGATGAGCCAAAAGACATTAACCACTGGCGTTGTCTAAACGAAAGCATGTGGAGCCAGGTTCCTGCTGTACAAGTGACTGCATGGCGCCAACTCACTCGCCTAAACACAGAAAGCTGGGCTCAAGATGCTCTTGACATGATGTACATGGAAGAAGAGCAAATGAACTGGGCAATGAAAGGGATGTCTGCTGACGATAAAACTGTTGACTGTAACGGCACTGAACTTAAGAAAGGTGACGATGTAACAGTAATTAAAGACCTACCAGTAAAAGGCACTAACCAAGTAATCAAACAAGGTACAGTGATTCGTGGCATTAGCCTTGGCGATGATCCAAAGCTAGTTTCGGGTAAGGCAAATGGTGGTCAGTCGATGTACGTGATCGCAGAATACTGCCGCAAGAAGTAATATCGCACTTCAGTCATGTCAAAACGGGGCACCAATGGTGCCCCGTTTTTCTATACAACACTTAATCTACTCTCATGTCTACCTCCTCTAGAGTGTTTCTTTTCTAGGGCGTAGGTTGAGTAGGCATGTTTTACAAATAAAAAAATACCGGCTCATAGGCCGGTATTTCTTACATTATTTCAATATTAACGGTACATACCGATGTCTTTTTGAATATGTGCTGACAAGTCTTCTGCGTAGTAACTGCGTGGCGCAGTGTTATCTACAAATAGAATGTCCAGTAAGTGAGCAATCAGTCCTTTGAAGTTAACCGCGTAGGTTTTCTTATCCATAGAGGTTGGTAAAGCTACATTTGTCATTTGCATTGCTTGTGCCATGATTGCCTCTCTTTAAAAGCAGTAGTCTGTTTAGTTGGTTGTATATTAGTCAGTTTCTTATTGTTTAAGAAATGACAAATTTTACCCATTCAAATTAGAATTTCTAATAAAACAAACTCATTACAAAACTCAAAAATACAAATGAATAATAACGGCATAAATAATCACAATTACTGTAATTACATTGAATAACTGAACATTACCTGCATAATCGCCCCTTAACTCACAACATATATTTAACAATATTTTTCGTTGTTTCTTTTGATTTTTGTGCTTACTTTATATTTTTTGATTAGTAATATTAACGCTAGTTTGACGCTTCGCTTTATTTTTTAGGAGTGATGCCACCACTGCCGATGTCATCACAACAACTAAAAATGTGAGAGACCATGTTGTAGGAATCTCATATTCTGTTCCAACCAATAGCATTTTTACCCCGATAAACATCATGATTACTGATAATGCTGGTTTTAAGTATACAAACTTGTCTAACATTGCTTGAAGAACAAAGTACAGCGATCGCAAACCCAGTAATGCAAATACGTTCGCGGCTAAGACTAAAAATGGCTCTCGTGTTACCGCGAATATAGCTGGTATAGAATCCAACGCAAACATAACGTCCATTACTGCAATGACACCAACAACGATCAGCATCGGTGTTGCCACCCACTTACCAGCTTGCTTTAAGATTAAGTGATTTCCTTGGTAGTCATCTGTAACTGGCAATACCTTTCGAATCAACTGCTCCGGATATGGATTAACCTCTTCTGCTTCGCCTTTGTCGCGAGCTAGCTTAACACCCGTCCAAATAAGGAAAGCAGCAAATAAGTACAATACCCAGTGATACTGTGAAAGTAACTGAGCACCAACCGCAATCATGACAGCGCGTAAAACTAGCGCACCTATCACCCCCCAAAGCAATGCTCTCGGACGCAAATGCTCCGGCACACTGTATTGTGCAAAGATGATGGCAAACACAAACAAGTTATCCACGCTTAGCGACTTCTCTAGTAAGTAACCAGTTAAGAATGAAATCGTTGCTTTGTCGTTCGTATAAGCGCTATGTGGCGCGTAAAAGTCCCAGAATAAATAAATAGAACCTGCAAAAACAAAGGCAAGCAAGAACCAAAAAACACTCCAAACGATGGCTTTTTTCATCGTGATAGCGCCACCACGTGTTTGATAGATATCAAGCGTAACAAGAACAAGGGTAAATAAACCAAAAGCACCATACATCGCTAATGATTCTTGAAGAGGCACCGATTGGCTCAATTGGGTGGTATTTTCGATAAGAGACATATTTCCTCCCATGGCGGAAGGACTTCGTTTGGTGACCTTCCGCAGACAATAACAACCAACAGCTACATAACGATTATGTGCTGCTAGTCAATGAATGCGTTGGTCTCGTTGAAGTGTTGACGTGAATGAACCACGTAACACCTTTACTTACCGGATAAGCTGATGCTTAACGAGATGACGATAAGTAAACTTGCGCTAACTACTCCCCAAACGCCGACATAATAACGCCGAGCGTCAGGCTTTCCAACAAAAAAACCTTGTCTTATCGAAATAAAATTCTTATCAAAAATCAGGAAGCACTATAAAAAGAAAGAAATGGATTCAACCACCTGAACTATAGTAAACAGACAAAAAGCAGCAAATGGCTCAAGACAAACTCTTCATTAGTTAGGGCCCTAACGGGGAAGATAGATACAAAAAAGGAGCATTACTGCTCCCTTTTGTAACATCCACATTCTTAGCAATTCAAAAGCCGCTTAGAGGCACAAAGTAGACCAGTGTTGACCAAATTGCGATCCAGGCAACCACGACTGCCGTATCTGCCCAATCTTTATTCCACATACTGCCATCCTCATCAACCCATGTAGTAAGTGGAGAGCAGCAAAATCAATACCAGTATCTATTATCGACGTCGCTTTGTGTAAAGTTTGTGACTTTGATTCAAACAGTTTGGCTCATCGGTCAGGAGTTCAATAAAACAATCAGCCATGGACAAACTGGTCACACGCCCTTCTCCTTTCATCTCCTGCAATGCGTCGTACCCCTCTTTCCCTTTCATCGTATAGGCAGAAGAAGTCCCTCGATACCAAACATCATCTTGAACACCAACCCATTGTTTGCCATCAAAAATCACTAATGATTGAACTCTTTCACCTTTTGGGGCATCTGCGTGGTACTCGAAGTTTAAATTGTAAGTGTACGGATAACTGCCAGATCCAGTGCCTTCTACGCCATTGTTGAGTGCATTATTTATCGCGCCTTCAAGTGCACGGCGAATAGCGCTGCCTTTTACATCGTAAAAGCCGATAGGAACGGCAAAAGGCAACAGCCGTCCGGCAATGTCTGCCACTGTGATGTTGCCAGGGTTCAAAGAGGTTCGCACGCCACCCGCATTATGAATTGCAAATTGAACGTCATATCCACGTTTGTTTAAACAGTGCAGAAATGATCGGGCAACGGAGGAAGCTAACTCACTCTCACCAAATTCATCGGGAATTCTCACATGACGCTTTTTGGTGTCAACACTAGCAATGACTTGTGACTGTAACTGCCTAACCTGAGGAATATATTTATCGCTCAGGATAGCTTGAGTTTCCGGGTGTTTCTTACAAACCACGACATTCGGTTGACCATGGATGAAGTCGCACGCGGTTTCGAATACACCTTGGTCGAGCTGTTGGTTTAGCGTCGAGTCCCAAAAAATACGTCGGCCAAGCAACAGTTCATTTTGTCCACTCAACATCGTTGCTTTACCGTGTTCATCAAACTCAATGACGCAGTGCCCCATTGTCAAAGCATGGAAACCGGCTTGCACCACATAGGTATCATTAATTTTGATACCGTAGGGATCGTCTTGTCCTAACCCTATTGATGAAAAATCACCTTGCAACCGGTGGCTGTGTCCACCAACAATTATACCAATACCTTCGACTTGCTCAGCTAACTCTAAATCACCTTCATAACCTAAGTGGCTCAGTAGAATAATATTTTTTATACCTGATGAATGGATTTGTTTTACGGTCGCCTTGGCGGTTTCAATTGCTGAGTGAAAAGGCGTGTCTGCATCAGGGTTTGCGATGTCGCTCATTTTATCTATGGATAATCCGAAAATCGCGACCCGCTCACCATGGAATTCTTTAACAATGTATTGAGCGCTCTGTGTATCCGGTTGGTAACTATATACATCCTTGCAATCACTGATACGGTGAGTTTTTTTAAGTGATTCATTGGATAAATCCCAGTTGCCAGCAAGCAATGGGAACTGAGTACGTTGGCAAAACAATGCAACTGGCTCATTCCCCATATCTAATTCATGATTGCCTAACGCCATTGCATCAATCTTTAATGCGTTCAATAAGTCGGCATTGGCTTTGCCTTTAAATAGTGAGAAATACAGCGTGCCTTGGAAGCAATCTCCGGCATGGAGGAACAACATCCCGTGACCTTGGCGCTGAGCATCATCTCTTAACTGCTCGACTCGGGTTGCGATACGAGAAAAGCCGCCAGCACTGACATAAGGCTCTAGCGTGAGTTCATTGTTTATCTTAAGCTTTAACTGTAATGACGTTGGTTCAAAGTAGGAATGTGTGTCATTGATGTGTGCCAGTTTGATTCTCACTGGCTTATGATTGTTATTCATCTTCATCTTCTCTTTTTTCATTCCTTATAATAATAAGAAGTGAATCATGACAGAATCATGAATTTTATGAAACTGCGATTTAGGATTTCATGTTTAAGTGATCACGATGCTGTCCCCCGGCTTTGAAAGCAAGCCTCGCTTGTAACGGTCTCTATTCAGTAAGAGGCTCTCGTAATTTTGTGAACTGAGCTTAACTCAAAAATTTCGAATTCATATATGCTTAGGAGTAGCAAAATAACTCTCGATAATTCAAATAATTGCAAGGAGGATTGAGATGAGACTAGAACGCATCGAAATCTCCGGGTTTAGAGGCATCAAACGCCTTTCACTCTCTTTTGACGAACTCACCACGCTTATCGGTGAAAACACGTGGGGCAAATCATCATTACTCGATGCCCTTTCCATCGCATTACCTGCCAATGGCTCATTGTATCAATTCAAACTGAAAGATTTTCACGTTGACTACTCAATTTCTCATCCACAAACACAACACTTACAGATCATTGTTTGTTTTAAAGCACAGGATAAAAACGAAGTAAAAGCGGGACGCTACAGACGCATAAAGCCTACATGGTGTACCAACGAAGATGGTGAGCAAGTCATTTACTATCGTATTAGTGCGTCTCGCGATGAGCATGGCATTAATACAGAGTACGCGTTTTTGGATCATAACGGCAAACCCAAAAAACTTCACCACTCAGAGAAACTCGCTATTGAGTTAATGACACTTCATCCTGTAATCCGACTACGTGACTCCCGACGCTTCCCTGATTTAAACCATGTCAACGGCGATGGTAAAAATGCTCGGATTGAAAAACGAATCAACAACACCTGTCGACGCTTATTGGCTATGCCTGGCCATGTGAATAAAGGTGAGATTCGTAGTAGCCTCGACTCAATGCAAACGCTTGTTGAACACTATTTCGCGTTCAGAAGTGTCAGTAAAGGTAACCCACGCAAACCTCGTGATGGTCTTTTCTATACAAGCCCTTCCTCTGATAAAGGTTTGAGTCAGTTCTTGAAAGAAACCAATGACAAACAAAGCCGCTTGCTCTTAATGGGGTTACTCAATGCCTATCTTCAAGCTAAGGGCCCCACTGATTTAAGGCGCTGTGCGAGACCAATACTGATCATTGAAGATCCAGAAGGTCGACTGCATCCAACTCATCTAGCGAGAGCGTGGTCCTTATTGCAATTATTGCCAATGCAAAAGATATTAACCACCAACAGTGGCACGTTACTCGGTTCTGTTCCACTGTATTCAATTCGACGTTTAATTCGGCTATCAGACAGAACCATCGCTAAGAGTTTAAACTCAACAAAGTTTGGTCGAGATGAGTTGCGCCGAATTGGTTTCCATATTCGTTTTCATCGTTCAGGCGCATTATTTGCGCGGTGCTGGTTACTTGTTGAGGGTGAAACCGAAGTTTGGCTTTTTCATGAACTGGCTCGTCAATGCGGGTATGACTTGGCTGCCGAAGGGGTTCAAATCGTTGAGTTTGCTCAATCAGGTCTAAAATCACTCATCAAAGTAGCAAAAGAGTTTGGTATTGATTGGCATGTCGTTACCGATGGCGACCCAGCAGGGAAAAAGTACGCGCATGCAGTGCGAGCACAGCTCGACCATGATCAGGAAAGGCATCGACTTACGGAGTTACCCGACCGAGACATCGAGCACTTTCTGTACAACAATGGTTTTGAACTTTTCTTTAAGGACATCATCAAAGTTCCTCATGACCACCCTATCCCTGCTAAAAAAGTCGTAAATCGTGTTTTGAAAAAACATGCAAAACCGGATTTAGCTTTGGCTATTGTTTCTCATTGTGAAGAGAAAGGCATGGAGTGTATTCCTGTACTTCTGCGCTGGACACTTAAACGCGTTGTTACCATGGCCAACGGCAATACATGAGTTAGGCGTATTTCACACTCAGCGTATTGTCTTGTAATACAAAAAAAGCACACCAATTTGGTGTGCTTGTATCAAACATCATTAATTTTGATTAAGGGTATTGAGAGGGATAAAACTCAATACACAGTGGATACCAATAAGATCGGGGGTTCACTACTGTGCTTGCTCAGCAAGCGAAGAAGAAGTAGCGGTTGATTTCGTATGCAACCATAGCCCTGTCGCTTTCATTAGATAGCCAAACACACCACCTAGCAACAACGATGGAATGACAAGTTGCCAGTTTCCGTCAGCCGCAAATGTTGCGCATGAACCAATAAAAGTACCAGGGATGTACGCGAGCCAAGCCTGTTTAGCTTGAATACACATGAAGAATGCCACAATAGCGGTAATCACATAGCCAATAATTTCCAACCCCACGTAAGTGGAACCGTGAATAATTACCATTGCCCAGAATACGCCTGTCATATTGGTGATTAAGCTGATGCCTAGTCCTTTCAATCCGCTCGTTGGCGCTGCAAAGTAGCTCGTGCAACCTAAAAAACCAGCCCAAGAAAGTAAACCTAAAGAGATGGCGATCCAACCCCATACGCCAGATAAAATTCCAGTAGTGATAGAAATAGCTAAAAGTGTCGTCATGGTAGTCATACCTACTCGGCTATTATCGTACCTATATGGTTCAATAACTGCCTTCATACATTGAAATCAAGGACACATGTTAGATACATCAGCTCAGCTTATCGGTGATATTGATCACAATAAGATATTATTATTTTCACAATTTACATTAAAAGTTTGACGCAACCGATAAATCAACAGATTTAGGGAATAAACCCAACTCATCTCGTAGGCATGTTTAATCAACCTTTAAAGAACTGAAGGCTTCCCTTTCATCATTCGCAGCCCCTCTCTTTTAATGCAGTCGACTAATGGGTTTTCTGCCATATCTGAGCGCCATATAAATGAAAGCGTCCTTTCCATTTTTAACTCAGGTACATTTAATGCCACAAGATGACCTGCTTCTATATATCGCTCTACATCTAAATACGGTAAGCAAGTAAGGTACTGACCATTAGCAACTAAACTACGTAACACCGGAACGTGTTCGTACTCGCGCCACACATCCAAATCTTCAATAAGGTGGTGAATAGAACTATCAAATGTTTTTCGTGTGCCTGAGCCATGCTCTCTTAGTACCCACTTCGCTTGCTCTAACTGCGCAAGGCTAACAGACTGATTACGCGCAAAAGGATGATGAGAAGCTGCGACAACAGTAAGATGATCACGACACCATACTTCTTGGTGTAAACGGTTATCATCACAGCGCCCTTCAATAATCCCTAAGTCATACTTGTAATCTAATACCCCATCAATCACCCCTTTTGTACTTTGTACACCGAGGGAAATACGCATTTCTGGAAAGTCATTATCAATGATACTGATAAGGTCGGGAACTAAGTGCTCTGCTGGGGTTTGACTCGCTCCCATACGAATCTCACCACTCAATAAATGTTGCTCATAGAAGCCCATTTCAATCTGCAATGCATCTTGTAGCAAGCGTTTTGCTTTTGGTCGTAACCACATCCCCCAATGGGTTAACGCCATTTGCTTGCCTTGCCTCTCAAACAACGGCCTGCCAAGCATCTTCTCTAATTGCGCAAGCGACATGCTCGTCGCTGATTGTGTCAAAGCCAATTTTTCTGCGGCTTGGCTTACACTGCCGGTATCTGCAACTGCGTCGAAAACCGCTAATTGCTTAAGTGAGTAGCGCAAAGTGTCCTCCATTATTAGTGGGTATTTCCCAATTCCCACAATTGTTAAAGCATGCCCCAATAAGCAATAGAGTTCATTTTACCTAGCCCCGTAAAGTTATCAATTAATTTGATGAGGTTTCTAAATATTATCAATTTTACCTTACTAACCGTTCTCCCTATTCTGAGTACGCGGTTCGGGAACACCGCAAGCCTCAATGGTTTTGAAACCGAAATCATTGAGGCTCTTAATAAAAACAACAATTTCATTTTTGAGTTAATAACCAAGGATTTTTTATGCGATTACAAATTAAGGAGTCAATATGGCGGTGACCAGTTCTCAAAATCACCAGTATTTTTCTCCAAAAGAGATGATGGTTGAAGCGGAAAAATTTGCGTTAAGTAAGGCAAACAAAACCAGCAGTATGACATTAAGCCTCGCGATTATGGCCGGCGCGTTCATCGGGTTAGCATTCTTGTTTTACATCACGGTGACCACCGGCAGTACGGGCGCTGGTTGGGGCTTGAGCCGCCTAGCTGGTGGACTCGCATTTAGCATGGGATTGATCCTCATCGTGATCTGCGGTGGTGAATTATTTACCAGCTCCGTCCTATCCAGTATTTCTTGGGCCAATAAGCAAATCTCGTTCGGTAAGATGCTTTCGATCTGGGGCAAAGTTTACGTTGGTAACTTTATTGGTGCGATGTTCCTACTTGCGTTGGTTACTGCTGCTGGTCTTTATCAGATGGATGGCGGTCAATGGGGATTAAATGCGCTTAACATCGCACAACACAAACTTCACCACACTCTCATTCAAGCGTTTGCACTCGGTATTCTCTGTAACCTGTTGGTCTGCCTAGCGATTTGGCTGACATTTAGTTCTGCAAATGCAATGACAAAAGCAGCAATGACAATTTTGCCTGTGGCAATGTTTGTCAGCAGCGGTTTTGAGCACTGTGTTGCGAACATGTTTATGGTTCCACTTGGTATTGTTATCGCGAATTTTGCACCTGAATCTTTTTGGGCATCTGTCGGTGTGCCCGCGTCACAATACACAGACCTAAACATTAGCCACTTTATTACCGCTAACTTAATTCCTGTCACGCTTGGCAACATCGTCGGCGGAGCGGTATTAGTTGGCCTTTCAAACTGGTGTATTTTTCGCCGACCAGAACTAAAAGCAGCGAATATTTCTTCTATCACTACAACTACAACACTGTCGTCAGTTAAGGATTTCACCATGAAAAATGCCTCTTTTGTTAAAGACATTATGAACCAAAAACCAGTCACCATTCGTGCAGAAACGCCAATTGCAGCCGCGCTGGATGTGTTACTTGATAACAACGTAACTAGCGCACCTGTTGTAGACGTACAAAATCGATTAGTTGGCTTCTTCTCTGCTCACGATGTGATGGTAGAACTATGGTGTGAGGACTACATTCCGGTGAAAGACCAAAAAGTCGTCGACATCATGAGCCGAGATGTGGTCGCAATTGACGCTGGTGATCGCCTCGTTGATGTTGTGGAATTCCTATGTATCGATAAAGAGCAGTTGTACCCAGCGAGCAGTATGGGTATTGCCACTCGCTTGACGTCTTTGTCTCTCGAAGAACGCGCTAAAAGTATCAAAGTAAGTAAGCCACAAGTGCTTCCTGTGCTTGAAAATGGGCAGATGGTCGGGGTGGTTACTCGTACTGAAGTATTAAAAGCACTACGCCCGATTTTTGGTGAGCGTTTAAACCTAGTGGAAAAAAGCGAGTTAGAAACAGCGTAATTCGCTAAACATTTACAACGTCTATTGGCTTTCAATCGCTATCACTGACGGGTTTATCGATGTTAGTGATGTGATTAAGATAATAAAAAAGCGCTCTTCAAGTGAAGAGCGCTTTTAGTGTATCTAAAAGGAACTAATTACTTCTTAATACCTTCGATATGAAGTTCCATATCGACGTAGCTTGAAGCACCCATTACTGGGATGTCAAAGTCAGCAAGCTCTAGGCGAGTGTTGCCAACAAAGCCAGCGCGCTCGCCGCCCCATGGGTCACTGCCAGCACCAACGAATTCAGCCTCAATAGTAATAGGCTTAGTAACACCGTGTAGCGTTAGATCACCAGTTACATCTAGTTTGCCATTGCCTTTATCAACCACTTTTGTGCTCGTAAAGGTTGCTTCACTGTATTTACCAGCATCGATGAAGTCACCACTACGAATGTGTTTGTCACGTTCAGCATGGTTTGAATCTAGGCTGGTTGTATCAACAACAACATTTACTTTTGAGCCAGCAATGTTGTTTTCATCAAAAGAAAAGTCACCAGAAAATGTATTGAAACGACCTTTGATGAAACTGTAACCCAAGTGGCTAACTTTAAAGTTGATTGAAGCGTGAGCACCTTTGGTATCGATGACATAATCTGCAGCTTGCGCACCAAATGGCAGTGCCATAGCGATAGCTAATCCTGTAGCGAAAAGTGACTTTTTCATTTTGAAGCTCCTAACATTTTTCTTAATGTGTTGTCTTTATCGATAAAGTGGTGTTTTAGTGCAGCAATAGCATGTAAACCTGCAATCAGGATGACTGCCCAAGCTGCATAGAAGTGAATCTCACCTGCAATATCTGATTGGCCTGGGAATAACTCTCCCGCTCCTGGCACGGTGAACCAATTAAACACTTCGATGCCGCGTCCATCAGACGTTGAAATGAGGTAACCTGAAACAAAGATGGTGACCAATAGTAGGTACATGACACCATGCGCTGCTTTAGCAGCAAGCACTTCGTAACGTTTGCCTTCTACCTTTGGTGACGCCGTCACATGTTTCCATACGATGCGTGCCAAAGTTAAAATAGCGAGTAAAATACCGACAGAGCGATGGTAATGCGGCGCAGTTCGATACCATTCGCTGTAATAGCTAAGGTCGACCATCCACAAACCCACTGCAAATAGACCAATAATGCACAGCGCTGATAACCAATGCATCACGCGTGCAGTAAGGTTGTAATTCTTTACCAGTGTATCCATCTCAAGTTCCTAGATATATTCCTAAGTTAATGCTGAGCAAGAAACACTACATTAACCTATTTACGTCATATGAAACAGATTATTTACCATCATTTACATCCAGCCAATGGTGCCGTATCTATCAAGTTGTTCGAATTTTTTGAAGGAACTTTAAATCGTTTGTAAAACTGAAACTTACAGCTTAATTTCTTGTTCTATCTCATACAGCTCTTCGGAAACTTCTAACATTCTGCGTTCAACCAGTAACTTAGCATCTTCAACACCCTTGTTATAATAAATTGGTCCTAGTTTTTCTGTAATAAAATCAATTAGAAACTCACTATCGAACTGGCCAATTTCAACATCTAGCTCGTCTTGCATGTAATCTTGAATGGCGGTGGCCAACGCCTCTTTTTGTGCGCGTTCTAGCTTTATCATTTTTTCCCTTTCAAATTTTTGTTCAACTTCTGCTTCTTTCGTATTGCTCTATTAAAGATTAGACACGGTCATTTGTGAGAAATTTGGTGTTTAGATCAAGAAGTTGCCGAAGTAAATTAGTCTATTCTCAAAAGACTATGCTAACCTTTTGCAGTTCGTTTTGTAATTATTAAGGGATATTCTTTGCTACTCGACCTAGTTATTCAAAGTGTTAATGATTTTCAAGACGACTGTCTTAAGCTGTGTGAAAAGCATTACCCTGCGGTGCATAACCAAGGCATGAGTGAGCATCATCTTGGTCTCGCGTTTTCAAGAAGGATGGAACATACTTTTCGTCACTTTGGATACAACTGCGTGATAAAGCCAATCGAAGTGTTGGATTCTCCAGACCTTCCCCATCACTATCGAATTTCATCCGACATTGGCACTGTCTGGGTTCTGAGTCACCATATGGTCAGTGCCGGAAAATCTTGCCGGGAAAACTTACTCTCATCAATTACGGAATGGCAGAGTGAATATGGCTATGCCTTACAGCCTAATGACCTACTCTTTTTGGTTTGCGATCATTGGATAAGTCGCAGCAAAACGAGCCGAGAATTGCTTCATTGGTGGATGGGTGAACTACCCGATCAGATCAACGAATACACAGAACAAGGAATCACACTGTACACCAGCGAGTCGCAACTCACGCAATCTTTGGACACTCGATTCGGTATTAGCCCTTGTTACATTAAGTTTGGGCATCCTTTACGGCGTTCGAACAAACAGCAGTTAGTCAGAAAATATTTGCAGTTGTATGCCGTACTGCAATGGTAGCATCAAATTGAAGTGCTGAGATTATCAATTATTTCATCAATTTGTTTGATATCACTCGACAAAACTACCCATCCATTACCATCGTTCTTGCTTGAGTTAATGAGCACACTTAGATTCATTGCCAATGAAATAGAAAAATTAGCGCGATAACGCTGATGTTGAGACATTGATTTAGGTTGTGGTAACAATGATGAGCATCTCGCAACTACTTAGTTGCATCCGGAAAGAAGCCGACGGGCAGTATATTGCGAAATACGCGAACTTCACTCTCCGCAGTGTCTTTCAACCCATATATAAGAACGATATTTCCATCGTTGGCCTTGAAGCACTGGTAAGAATTAGTAATGCCAATGGCACCATGGTTAGGCCAGATCAGTTTTTCCAATCCAAAGCGACTCCCACTCAAGATTTGCTCAATGTTGAACGCTTAAGTCGCCTAATCCATATCAAAAATTTCTCTCAGTCTCGCTTTCACACAAAACAATTGTTTCTCAATGTATTACCGGTAGCGGCAGAGATACTAGTCAAAGACATCACTTATAACCGACTGCTAAAACAAACCATTTATGAATCGCATTTGATGAATGAACAAATCGTCATGGAGTTACTTGAATTGAAGGTGGAGGATGAACTCTCTTTGTCTCAAGCTGCTCGGGAGTTAAGTCTTGAAGGATTTAAATTAGCGATTGACGATTATGGCGTCAATGCATCGACAACTGAGCGAGTGAGAAGCGTTTGCCCAGATATAATCAAGATGGATCGCTCTTTATTGCTAAGGTATGAAAACGGTGATTTTAAAGCGCTTAACGATGCATTATCACTCGCAAAAGCGTTATGCTCTAAAACCGTTATCGAAGGAATTGAAACCGAGCATCAACTTCGCTTAATGAAAAAGCTCGGTTTCGATATGTATCAAGGGTACCTACTTGCTATCCCCCAAACGTTAGACGTCTATGAAGAGGCAAAAACAGCCTGACTATGTAAGAACAAAAGTTTGCGCGGTTTAGCGAGAGCTACGTGATTTACCACGATTCTTATGAATCGCCAATTTTGCTTTTAGCTTACGCTTCTCAGATGAACGACTACGACGGCGCCCACCCCCATTTTGTTCAGGCTCAACTTCTTCTACAAGACTTGGTTCGAAACCTGCCAGCCATTCTTGGGGTAAGCGTTGATCAAGCAGGTTCTCGATAGCTTGCAACAAGTACTCCTCATCTCTACTCATCAGAGAAACCGCCAAACCTGACTTTCCTGCTCTTCCAGTGCGGCCAATTCGATGGACATAATCTTCTGCTTTGAATGGCATATCAAAGTTCACGACTTGTTCTAGCTCTTGAATATCTAACCCTCGTGCTGCCACATCGGTTGCAATCAAAGCACGTACCTTACCTTGTTTAAATTCATCCAAAGCTCTTTGGCGGGCACCCTGTGATTTATCACCGTTGATAGAAACCGCTTTGATGCCATCTAACTTGAGCTCTTTCGCTAACTCATCACTGCCTTGCTTCGTTTTTGTAAATACCAGCACTTGCTGCCAATTCCGCGAGCCAATTAAGTACGCTAGCAATTCACGTTTCCGTTTTTTATCCACTGGATAAACCATTTGTGTTACCGTTTCAGCAGTCGTATTTGCTGGTGAAACTTCGACTTCAACTGGCGATTCCATGAGTTTATACGCAATAGTTTTGATTCGCTTCTCAAATGTCGCAGAGAACAATAGGATCTGTTTCTCTGCAGGTAAACGTCGGAAGATGCGCTGCAAGTCAGGCCAAAATCCCATATCTAACATACGGTCGGCTTCGTCTAACACGAGCATACCGGTTTTAGAGATGTTTACGTTACCATTAAACAGGTGATCCAAAAGGCGGCCTGGCGTGGCAATCAAAATATCAGCGCCCTCTTCTAACTTTCTCTTTTGTACGCCAATGCTTGTACCACCATAAACACACACAATGCGAAGTTCTGTTTCTGCCGAGTACTGATTCAAATTATCAAATACCTGCTGTGCAAGCTCGCGTGTTGGAACCAAAATCAATGCTTGAGGTGTGCCGTTAAGTTTCTTTTGCTGAACGGTTTGTATGATAGGTAAACCAAACGCAGCCGTTTTTCCCGTACCAGTTTGTGCAGCAGCAAGTAAGTTTTTTCCTGCAAGGACGTGTGGAATTGACTTTTCTTGCACTGGTGTTGGCGTCACGATATTTAGATTGCCTAGCGTCTCGATTAGCTTTTGTTCGATGCCTAAATCAGCAAAATTAACAGACATGTGTAACCTCATTATTTTTGGAGCGCAGAGTTTACCAGAGCCCCTAAAGCCATACTACTTTTCTATCTCATTGAGTTGAGTCATTAAGCTGTTGCTGAAAATCATACGACTGGCGCAAAACATCTCGATAAAGTGACGAGAACTTCTCTTCTAATTCGGTGTAATCACTTTCAATCACTTTAAATGTTGTGGTTAAGTCTGCCATCCTAGGACTTCTTTGCGACATCCGATGTAGTGCAAATTCTATATTGCCTAGATCTTGATAGGATTGAAGCCATCGGCCATGCCACATTCTGCTGTGGAGCACCAAAAAACGTGGCGGCAAATGTTCATGAACCTCTCGGTTTACTCTCTCGTATGCCGTTTGGACAAAGTGTTCGAGAGGCTCGGAATGAAAGTCGTTCCAGTGTTTTGCAAGGCAATGATCCCAAAACATATCCAAAGCGATAGGTGCAAAACGTCGCGCAACACCAGTGAAATGAGGCTTACATTCGTTGACGATTGGATGATGATCAGTAATACGGTCAACAAATCTATGTAATCTGATGCCGTTTGAGATATCGCGCTCATACAGCTTGCTTGGATCTCCTTTTACGAAGTCTCCAAGCAAGTTTCCCAATAAATGGCTGTTACTGTGATCTGCGATATGCAGGTGGGCTAGAAAGTTCATTCGACGCCAGTTTTGGCCTCTAGGGCTTGGTGTGACATGAACCTAGTATAACGTCAATTACGACGAGATGAGAGTGTTCCGCTATTCGGCTTCGTTGTCTGAGCCAACGTATTCCGACAAGATAATGCCAATTTCAAGCGCATCTAGCAGCTCTAGGCTCTCATCGTTTTGGTATTGGTCGCTCATTGTGACCTCCTTTATTTTAAGCTCTCTTGCTTTTACTTGCTGACGGCCTGACTCTTGCCATATCCACATCAGCAACTCCTTTTTATAGTCTTTATATGACACATTCATGACAGCGAGAAGTAAAGATTTAAAAACCTATGAGCATAATCAAAAGTAAACGATTGCAATTAGGTTTCATATCCGCTTAACACTTTAGAGAAATGACTCTTTTATCAACATTCATGTCAATTTAAAGATATAACATACTGTTATAGGCGTCCTTAGATCTCATTTCTTAAACTAAATTTAGTATTCGTTACATATTTTGCTGATTAACTTCGCATATTTTGTTTCGATATAGCAATAGATTTGGTCAATATCTTTTATCTCTAATGGAGCTTTAAATGAGAGAAGTTGAGTTTAGAACGATAGACAGGCTGTTTATCAAGATGTCTATCAACGACAAAATGTGGGTTATATTCCTACTGTTTTTAGTAGCCCTCACTTCAGTGGCTGGAAGCCGCTACTTCAATGAAATACAACAATTTGAGCAGCAAGCCATCTCGGCGAGCGAAGCGAAGCTTTCTGGTATCGTTGATGCTCAATCAAACCGCGCTACAGAAATTGACGGCGTATCGAAATCGAACCGCGTAAGCGAGAGTTCTTTTGTCGATGGGTCTGTGACCGCTTATGCCAAGTTGCATTCTGGGGAAGTGATTAAGCTGACTCAAAATGTGTCCACACAATACGAATCGTTAAAATCATCAGCTCTATCGTCACTATTACTCAGCTTCTTATGGGTTATTCCTTTTGCCCTATTCTCTTACTGGGTGGCAACGTTTATCGGAGGAGCTCTGTGGGTTTTATATACAACAACCGAAAAAATTGGTGACGGTGACTTAACCTCTCGTCTTGGTTTCCATCCAGGTCGAGATGAATTCGGTACCATCGGCTGTGCGCTAGACAAGTCTATGGATACCTTAAGTGAACTGGTTAATAGTGTTAAAAATAATGCAACGATGTTGAGCGAGACATCTTCTGCATTCGAAAAAGATATGCAGTTGAGTGAAACCCAGATATCTCATCAATATCAAACGCTTGATTCAGTCGCGACGGCAATGGAAGAAATGACAGCCTCTGCAAAGGAGGTATCAAGTATTTCTCAACAAGCAACGACGCAGTCAGACCAAGATGCCCAGAAGATCGAACTAAGCAGAAGCCGTGTACAAAACGTGATTGGCGAGATAGAGACGTTATCTAGCTATATTGAACAAGCCTCTACGTCAGTAACCAATTTAAACGAGAATACGACGCAGATTAATGACGTGATCACAACGATTAACGCCATTTCAGAACAAACTAATCTGTTGGCACTAAACGCAGCAATCGAAGCAGCCCGTGCTGGTGAACAAGGTCGTGGATTTGCAGTGGTTGCCGATGAAGTACGTACATTAGCAAGCAGAACTCAACAGGCAACAGTAGAGATCCAAGCCATGATTGAGAAGCTTCAAATTGAGAGCCAGAACATTGCTTCAATCACCAACCGAACCGTTCAGCAAGCTCAAACCAGCAGCCAGCTTATTGATGAAATCGGCCATGATGTTACCTCTATTGCCGAGTCAGCACGCTCATTAATGGACATGAGCATTCAGATTTCCACATCTGCTGAAGAACAAAGCGCAGTTGCTAACGATATTGCATCGGAACTTTCAGAAATTCGTAGTCAATCAAGCACAATCAGAGAAGTGGCGGAGCAATCTACCGCTGGCGTCGCTAATCTCACGCAAGCCTCCGTTTCTCTTGGTGAGATATTACAACGCTACCGCACCGCATAACGTTGTGGAACTTATGATCAACAAGGGCTCCTTAAGGAGCCCTTTTCTTTAAACCGTGTTCAACTATTACCTTCGATATTTTCTACGACATCCAAGTGGATATTTGAAGTGAATCTCAAGTTCTCGCTGTACCGGATGAAATAATGTTCTTAAACAAAGCGTTCCGCTATGCTTGATCTTGCCAATTCCAATTTGCTGCTGGAAAACAATATGAATAATTACAAAGACACAAAAGACATAGAGAACCTGAACTGCCCACTCTGCCAAGGAGATGAATATCTCATTTCATCGGATGGCGAGAAATTCACATGCGCTGCTTGTGGATTTCATACAAAAAACTTCTCATCTATCCAATGTCTACATCAAACGCCTTACCTACAGTCTAAACTTAAGCACATCCACAGCTTGAGTCCGGTTTGCCATTAGTAGGTCAAACAGAGCAGCCACACAGCTGCTCTTTTAATTCATCTAAATGATGGATGCGAATTACACGCTCGTCATCAACAAGATTGATAGCTTCACCATTAAATAACTGCACCGTTTTGATACCGGCGTTTAGTCCCGCCTCGACTCCTTTAGGCGTGTCATCAATATAAAGACAGTCACTTGGTAAAAAGCCCATGCTCATAGCACTGTACATGATTAAATCGGGCTCAGGCTTCCAACTATTCGCATCGAATGCCGAGAACACTTTCCCTCGGAAAGCATCGAGTAAACCGGTTAACTCCAAAGCGTATTCAATTTTATCTTTAGGTCCATTAGACGCCACACAATATTCGATATTATGCGAATCCAAAAACTGAATTAATCGTTTTGCGCCATCCATCGGCTGTAAGTGACGCACAAAAAGAGACTGGACTTCTTCTCGGTATTGCGGCTCTAAAACATCAATTGGGACTTTGATATCTTTCAATTCTTTAGTATCTAAAAGGATGTCAGCGAGCTTTCCTCCTTTAAAGTGAGAAACGCACTCTTCCATCGTTAACTCAGCCCCATGCTGGTTAAATACATTGACGAGCGCTTGGCAACACAGTCTTTCGCTGTCGACCAACGTACCATCACAGTCAAATATCACGCACTTAATATTGGTAATTGCCATAGCCATCTCCAGACGTCTTAAAGGCTCAAGCCCAAGCTGATTTTAAGAATGTTTGGATTAATCTTATTTGAGTTTGGGATTGTTGAAACGACGAGCTTGGCATTTCATGGAAATAGAAGGGAGCAATTACAGTTTTTCTAAGCAAGATCACCCAACGTCATCTTGCTTTACTTTTTATGCACATTGATGTGTAAGTTAGTTTTCGATAACCACTGAGTCTAACAGTTTTTGCTCGGTGCTTAGTCTTTTAGCCAGATCAGCCACAAACGAGCTTTTGTATTTTGATTCAGAAACAGCAACATCAGAGATGAGTGTATTTCCTTCGAGATGGCTAACAATAGCAGCACCAATTGGGACTCCAGATTTAAAACCAACATATAATTCAAAATCTGGCGTGAGGATAATCTGTGTCAGATATTCAATGATCATATCTTTATCATACTGCTGTTCCCAGCGCTGAGATTGCAAGATAGAGAACATAATGGTCAGTCGATGAAAATCGACCAGAAAAATATCGTCGGGGTTAAATTCAGAGTCACTTTCCAGTAGTGTGTCTTTGTCGACTACTTGATACGTTGCTTTTTCTAGCGTTTTGAAATAGACATCGCGCCCTTTCAAACTCTCTGGTGTCGGAAATTCAACTTCGACCAGATCATACAGCCATGTATTTTTACGCTCGATACTGGCTAACTGTTGTTCATTCATCTTGATACCTTCGTTTAGAGCAGTACATTAGCATGAAGCCCGCAACAAACCTAGCGCACATAGACCTTTCCGTGGCTAAATTTTGTTTTAGGTGCAAACCTCTGATAGATTTCATCAATATCTTTCCTAGTTAAGGACAAAAATAATGAAAAAGATGCTGTTAAGTGCATTGCTTGCTACTACTCTAGTTGGTTGTTCAGATAACGATGTTGCTGACGTGGGGCTCGGTTGGTTTACTTTGAAAGACATCAAAGTCGGTGAGTTGAAAGACGAGGTGGTAACAGGTGTCACATGTCACATCGCCTCTATCGAAGCGGATTTCAGCTTAGCAGATCCAAGTGATAGCTCAATATCATGTCGTCAGACTGGCGAAATCACACCGGAAATGATTGCAAAAATAGATAAGAGTAAGTCCGGTGAAATTGTATTTAAGAAGTCAAAAAGCATTTTCTTCAAAACAATGAAGGTTCGCCGTATTTATGATGCCGATAACCAAACCTTACTCTACTTGTCTTATACAACAAAAGAGACCGATGGTAGTTTTAAGCATAGCCTTTCGACAGTCCCACTTTGGGGTACCAAGGCTTACGTTGAGCCAACTGAAGTGAAAAAGTAACGCGGGTAAATTTAGTTAGCGCGGAGCAGGCTCTTTCCGGGCGCTGCTGAGCAACAAGTTTAAAAAACAACCCATTGCAATACGACAAGCGTCATAAATTGCAGCTGCTTTGGTTGCTATTTACTCAGCTCGCTGATTTTTTCAGCGAGCTGACTTCTTTGTAATAAATCGCCACGATTTTCATTTTTTTGTGATACAATCCCGCCTCTTTTTTTTCTCACTCAAGAACAAGCATGAAGTTTCCTGGTCAGCGTAAATCTAAACACTACTTCCCAACTCACGCTCGAGATCCATTAGTAAACCAAATCCGACAGGCACCTAAGCTATATCGCCCAACTATTGTTGGTGTCGGTCAAACCATTGTAGATATCGAAGCACGTGTAGATGACGCGTTTTTAGAGAAATACAACCTGAGTAAAGGACATTCGCTCGTTCTTGAAGAAAGCAAAGCAGATGCACTTTACGAAGAACTGGTTGAGCAAGGCCTGATCACACACCAATACCCAGGTGACACGATTGGCAATACTCTTCACAACTACTCAGTTTTAGCCGATAGCAAATCCGTTTTGCTCGGTGTGATGTCTAAGAACATTCAAGTCGGTTCTTTTGCTTATCGCTACCTTTGCCGTACGTCTTCACGCATGAACCTTAACCATTTACAAACGGTAGATGGCCCTATTGGTCGCTGCTACACCCTAATTTCTCAAGACGGTGAGCGTACATTTGCTATCAACGAAGGTCATATGAATCAACTACTTCCGGAAAGCATTCCTGAAGAGATCTTTGAGAAAGCATCAGCCCTGGTTGTTTCTTCTTACCTAATGCGTGGTAAAGAAGAAGATCCAATGCCTAAAGCGGTACAAAGAGCAATCGACTTTGCTAAGAAGCACGATGTCCCTGTTGTACTTACGTTAGGGACGAAGTACGTTATCGAAGGCAACGCACAGTGGTGGCAAGAATACATTCGCGAAAACATTTCTGTTGTCGCTATGAATGAAGAAGAAGGTGCGGCGCTAACAGGTGAAACAGAGCCGCTAGCAGCTGCTGATAAAGCACTTGAGTGGGTTGATCTCGTACTTTGTACAGCAGGACCAAATGGTCTGTACATGGCTGGTTACACCGACGAGAAAGTAAAACGAGAAACCACACACGACATCCTTGAAAGCTCCCTCGAAGCCTTTAACCAGTACGAGTTTAGTCGTGCGATGCGTAAAGAAGACTGTCAAAACCCAATGAAGGTCTACTCTCACATCGGCCCTTACCTTGGTGGACCACTAGAGATTAAGAACACTAACGGTGCAGGTGATGCAGCCCTTTCAGCCTTACTGCATGACATGGCAGCAAACTCTTTTCACCAAAAAGAAGTGCCTAACTCAGAAAAGCACGAAGTACGATGCTTAACCTACTCCTCACTTTCTCAGATTTGTAAATACGCAAACCGAGTAAGCTATGAAGTGTTGACGCAGCACTCTCCTCGCCTATCGCGAGCGCTTCCTGAACGAGAAGATAGCTTAGAAGAGACTTATTGGGATCGTTAAAACGACAACTTTAAAGCTAAAAATATATCAAGGTCACCATTTGGTGGCCTTTTTGTTTTTATCTAGCACTATAACGAGTAGATTTCGTTAGTATGTCGCACAATACGAAGCAGTAAACTCTTTACAAGCCTAACCGAAACAGTACCATCACCAAGCAGACCTTTGCCTCACAATAATACTCGTTATAACTCAGGTAGTTTTTCAACGCTACCTGTGCCACTTTGGGGATTCTCCATGCAGTCAGATATCGAAATTTGCCGAAACACACCACTTTCTTCTATTGATGTTATCGCGGAAAAAGTAGGACTATTGCCCGAAGAGTATGACACTCACGGGAAGCACAAAGCCAAAGTCCACCCAAAATGTTTGGAACGACTCAAAGCAAATGATGACGGTAAACTTGTACTCGTCACTGCGATCACGCCGACTCCTCTTGGCGAAGGAAAAACCGTTACGACGATAGGACTGGCGCAAGGTTTAGCAAAGCTTAATCAATCTGTTATTGCATGTATAAGGCAACCTTCGATGGGACCCGTCTTCGGTATTAAAGGTGGCGCAGCGGGCGGTGGTTATTCTCAAGTAGCTCCAATGGAAGAGTTAAACTTACACCTTACTGGTGACATTCACGCAGTGACAGCGGCGCACAACCTTGCTTCAGCCGCTCTTGACGCTCGCTTGTTCCATGAGCAACGCGAGGGTTATGATGCCTTTGAATCACGCACCGGGTTAAGAGCACTTAAAATCGACACGGCAAGTATTACTTGGAAACGAGTGATGGACCATAATGATCGTGCACTACGTAAAGTCAAAATTGGCCTCAATGATGCAGGAAAAACCATCAATGGTTTCGAGCGTGACGAAGGGTTCGATATTTCAGCGGCTTCCGAGTTGATGGCTATCATTGCACTAGCCAAAGATTTAAAAGATTTACGTCAACGTATTGGGAAAATTGTCGTAGCGTACGATTTGAACGGAAACCCCGTCACTACGGAAGATCTACAAGTTGCAGGAGCAATGGCAGTAACACTAAAAGAGGCGATTGCACCAACACTGATGCAAACTCTAGAAGGTGTTCCTACGTTGATCCATGCAGGTCCATTTGCAAACATCGCCCATGGAAATTCATCCATTATCGCGGACGATATTGCGCTAAAACTGTCAGGTTACACGGTAACTGAAGCCGGTTTTGGTTCGGATATGGGATTTGAGAAAGCGTGTAACATTAAAGCTGCTGCCGCCAACAAAGCCCCGGACTGTGTAGTGATCGTAGCAACATTACGCGGCCTCAAAGCGAATTCTGGACACTACGATTTACGCCCAGGTATGGCTATTCCAGATTCCATTTTTAATCCGGACCAAGCAGCATTGGAGGCTGGGTTTGAAAATTTAAAATGGCACATAAATAACGTTCATAAATACGGTTTACCTGCTGTCGTTGCCATTAACCAGTTTCCACAAGATTGTGTGAAAGAGCTTAAAGCTCTTGAAGAGCTGATTCACCAATTTAATCCCGAAGTTAAAGTAGCCATCAGCACCGCTTTTTCGCAAGGCGGACAAGGCGCAACGGAACTAGCTCAACATGTTATTGATGCGTGTACCACGCCTGTAGAGTTTTGTCCGTTATACAACAAAGAGCAATCATTACTCGAAAAGCTCATGGCAGTATGTGAAGCGGGCTATGGAGCAACCAATATAGAAATGACTCCTATCGCGACTGAACAGCTCAAACATTTTGAGCAATTAGGCTTTAACAACTTAGCGGTTTGCATCGCGAAGACACCACTATCGATAACCACAGACTCCGCAGTCAAAGGCGCACCAACTGGTTTTACCGTCCCAATCCGCGAGCTGCGCTTGTGTGCGGGCGCAGGATTCGTTTACGCATTATCTGGTACCGTGATGACGATGCCAGGCTTACCTGATAAACCCGCATTTATGAATTTAGATCTTGATGATGAAGGAAATATCATCGGTCTCTCTTAGTACAGTGATAACGTATCGCTATCAGTGAAGTGAGCATATTCATTAAGTGAGTGGTCTACTTACCTACCCACTCACTCTCAACAACTGTGAAAAGAGTTGTCTCAGGCCTTCTACTCTTGAATTGTTGATACAAAGCTCTCCTGCCTTACATCAACGCGCCTGTTTTAGACCTTTAGAGTTAAGACGCTAACCCTAAGCCTTGTTTAGCCATAGTTATTAAGATAGAAAACCCTATTTATCTTCTTGTTTTGTCGCCACTTTACATTGTAAATCCATACTTGTTGACTTCTCCTTTCTACAATTTTGCGCCAATTTGATGCACGGGCTATTTAGCGCTTCACTAATATGGTGCAGTTGTCTTACAGTGAAATTTTAACCTCCTTGATTTTTAAGGAGATATTCTATGGCTCGATTCTTGTAGTAGACTTTTCACTAATAAGCACATTAGCACATGCTTTTCAAAACCTCTGCGTTGCATACCACCTCCTTCAGGTTAGCACCGTTTTGATGCATGTCAGAAAGGGAAAGGGAATACTATGGAAGACGCACTTGCCGTAATTTTAGCAGGAGGGATGGGGTCTAGACTCAGCCCACTCACCGATGACAGAACCAAGCCAGCCGTACCTTTTGGCGGAAAATATAGAATTATAGATTTCACACTAACCAATTGTTTACATTCGGGTTTACGCAAGATCCTTGTTTTAACCCAATATAAATCTCATTCACTTCAAAAACACTTACGAGACGGCTGGTCGATATTCAATCCAGAGCTAGGCGAGTACATCACTGCTGTTCCACCACAAATGCGCAAAGGTGGTGCATGGTATGAAGGAACCGCCGATGCGATTTATCACAACATGTGGTTGCTATCGCGAAATGATGCAAAGTATGTGGTTGTGTTATCCGGCGATCATATCTATCGAATGGACTACGCCGCAATGCTTGAAGAGCATAAAGAGAAAGGTGCTAAGCTCACCGTTGCCTGTATGGATGTTCCCGTAGAGGATGCTTCAGCATTCGGTGTAATGGGCACCGCAGAAAACGGGCTCGTTACTTCGTTTATAGAGAAACCTGAAACCCCACCAACTCTTCCTGGAAGCGCGACCAGAAGCCTTGTTTCTATGGGAATATATATCTTTGATATGGATGTTTTGAAAGAAGCGCTTGAAGAAGACTCAAAACTCGATTCATCAAGCCATGACTTCGGAAAAGACATCATACCTAAGCTGATTGATACGGAATCCGTTTACGCTTATCAATTCTGTGGCAGTAAAGGGCGCGTCGATAAAGATTGCTATTGGCGCGACGTGGGTACCATTGACTCCTTCTATGAAGCGAATATGGATCTACTAGAACCTGTGCCGCCAATGAACCTTTATCAGTCCAATTGGGCGATTCGTACTTACGAGCCGCAGTTTCCACCAGCTCGTACTGTATCGTCGGCCACGGGTAATGAAGGTATTTTTATTAACTCCATCATTGCTACCGGTGTCATCAATTCCGGCGGCTCAGTACAACACTCCATTATTTCTTCTAATGTACGCATTCAAGATAGTGCAACGGTAGTCGATTCCATCATTTTTGATGACGTAGAAGTCGGTGAAGGAAGTCAGTTGGTCAACTGCATAGTTGATAAACATGTTCGTATTCCGCCACATACTCAAATTGGCATCAACAAACTTGAAGATGCGAAGCGATTTAAAATCTCAGACAAAGGTATTGTCGTCATACCCGAAAGTTACCAATTCGATTAAACGACAAACTATCACAACAAAAAAGCGCACGATAATCATCGTGCGCTTTTGTTTAAGTGCCTGTAAACATTAGGCTATAACAAATAATCAATAATAATTAGATGTTACATACCGTTGACCAGCTACCATCTGTACCCGGTTCAGCCGCTGTCCACCAGTTCGCTTGGTAAACCACACCGTTGTGGATGATCTTATCACCTTGGTTAGCGTGGCTTGGATTACCTGCCCAATCCGTTTGTGGCAGAGCTGGGTATGTCACTAAACCTGTCGTATCACACGTACCTGGTTCAGTGGTACCACCACCCGTGCCCGCATTGAGATCACCAATTGGTAGATCTGGCTGTTCAAACTTGAACGCAAACTCTTTACCACCAGAAATCACTGAGTAGTTAGCCGGACCAGAGATTGGTAGGTAGTAAACCATATCAAGCTCGTAAGTGCCGCCCGCTGGCAAGTCTTTCCATGCTGGTAGAGAGAACGACACACGGTGCATTACGCCATCTAAGCCACCAATGTTGTTTGCTCGAGTATGTCCAGAAGCAATCACTTTCAAACCACCACCTGATTGGTCTTTCGCGTTGTCCGGCGCAGATGCTGGGATATCGAATTGGAATTCAGTACCGCCAGGGATCGCTTGACCAGTGTTGTTCGTAAACGTGATTTTCGGGTTAATTGGGTAGTTTTGATCGCCAACTTTGAAGCCGCCAACACTAACAGTAATGTCTACTGCTTCAGTTGGTGTTGGACCAGTCGCTACTTTATTACCGTAAGGCGTCGCAGACTTAAACTTGTCGTAGATAGCTTTGGTCATAGTGTTACCCATGTGGTATTCACCATTACCTGCCGCACAAGCTTGTTCAGTGGCATCTACTGCCGTACGATTACCATTTGCATCCAGTACGTAACAGTTGTAGTCACCGGCTAGTTCCCAGAACATGATACCGCCGATCTCTTTATCGATAACGTAATCGGCTTTCACCTCGATAGAAGCTTTATCTTCCGTAGATAGGAATACGCTCTTCTCTGCGTTCCACAACCAAGGTGCCACAGCAACGCTATCGTAATGACGGGTATAAGTACCAACAAACTTATCTGAAGGATCGTTGACAGGGTCGAGACCGTAAGCAGCTGCGTAAGAGCCCCAAATACCGTTTTCTAGGTTCTTAGCATGCCACATTGGGTTAGAACCAGCGCCCATTTCGTTTCCTTTAGGGTCGGTATCATGCCACATGTTGTCGATACCAATAGCGCCGTGACCACAGTTGTTCTTCTCACCTTCACCTGTGCCCGGTTGGCACTCTGCTTGGTTTGGTAGTGCCGCTCGGCCCCAAAGGCCATTGTCGCCACCAGTAACACCTTGCCAACCACGGGTGTAGTAAGGAACACCAATGTTGATACGACCTGCTGGCATAGAGCCACGGAAGTAATGGTAAGCCCAGTCTGTGTTCAAGTAACCGATACCACCGTATGCAGCAGTGCCGTATACGTTCCACTGCGCTAGCTCAGAGTCTTTACCTGTATCGAATAAAGCCGCGTTATGACCAACGTGATCATTCCAAGCCCCATGCAAGTCGTAAGACATGATGTTTACGTAGTCTAGGTACTTAGTTACATCGAAGGTTTCCATCCCACGTAGCAAGTAACCTGAAGATGGTGCTGCGATAGTCAGCATATAATGAATACCATCTTGCGCGGATGCCGCATCAAGTTTCTCACGCAATACTTTCATCAGCTCTTGGTAAGACGCCCATAAATACTGACGACGTGGTTCCATGAAGTCTTTGTCGTAAGGGTTACCAGCACCAGCCATTGACGTCGGGTATTCATAGTCGATATCCAGGCCATCGAACTTGTACTGACGCATCATTTCAACGGCTGAAGTTGCGAACTTCTCAATACCAGCATGATTAATAGAACCGTCCGCATTCGTCGTCATGGTGTAGAAGCCACCATCAGCTACACGATCGCCGTTCGTATCGAAGTGACCGCCCGTTTCAGCCCAACCACCAATCGAGATTAGCGTTTTAACATCATGTTTTTGCTTGTAAGTTGCTAGTGCACCAAAATGACCTTTAAAACCAAGAGCAGGATCTACCTCAACGCCTGGCCAAGTTTTACCTGTAGCAGGGTTGTTAGGATCATTAACGTCGCCAACGTTTACTTTGCCGTCAGAACCAATGCTCACAAACGCGTAGTTAATGTGAGTAAGTTGTTCCCAAGGAATGTCTTTAACAAGGTAAGTCGATTGTGGGTCGTCACCTGCTCGCCAACTGGTGAAGTAGCCGATTACACGACGTGGGTGATCAGCCCCCATTTTCTCACGGCCTTCTTCGTCATAAATAGAACAGTAAGGAACATCTACACCCGTTGTTTGATAAAGACCATCAGGACGACAATTAGATGTCACTGCGCCGCCGTTTACCGTTAACGTCGCAAGTGCAGAATCTGCTGTTGCTCCAGCATCATCGGTAGCTCTCGCATAAACACTTAATGAGCCAGCTTGTGAAGGGGTTACATCCAGCGTGTATGGCGCTGCTGTAGCAGTGCCAGCAAGTACACCTGCAACATAAAAATCAACTTTAGAAACGGTACCATCCGCATCCGTAGCATTTGCAGTCAGTGTGACGGAACCACCCAGGTCAATAGAGGTCGCAGAAAGCGCGACATCCACTGTCGGCGCTTCGTTACCAGGTTGCGCTGATGCCACAGTTAACGTCACAACACTTGCCGTACTAACGGCACCTGCATCGTCATAGGCCTTGGTAGAGAACTCGTGCTGTCCTTCAGTTGCTGTCCACGATGCAGCATACGGCGCAGACGTTGCCTGACCAACTAATATACCATCAACAAAGAACTCTACTTTGCTAACAGTCCCATCAGTATCTGCCGCATCTGCAGCTAGGTTAACAACATCACCCGCAGTCACAGAAGCCGACGCAGAAGGCGATGTCAGAGTAACCGTCGGGACTTCATTCTGAGGTGGATCAACCGGTCCAGCGCCATCACAAGCGCCAAGTGTTTCCCACTCGCCCCACTCACCAGATTGCGCTGGATTGTTGTTTTGCGTCCAGTAACGCGCTTTATAAGCATTACCTTCATGCTGAACTTGGTCGCCACCGTTATAAACTTTTGATGATTGCCAAGTTTCTAGAGGGGCACAGTCAACTGCTGCGTAGCTATTGAAGGCCATAAGACAAGAAGCGGTGAGTGTGCTTAGTGTGAACACGTTTTTCACTGCGTTGCCGTTTTTAAGGTGCATAATCGCTCTTCCTTAAGTTATTGTTAAAACAATACTAAATGCGCTAAACGAAGCGCATCTATACTTTTATTTCGACGTAAAATAACTTAAGTACAAGTTGGTGATTTCACACTATCTATTTACGAGTTTTCCACACCGCCTCGCAACAATCCACTAAATGATTGCAACAACGTACCTATTATTTGGCACCAGTAACTAATTTTATAACTCAAATAAATATGTCACTCGCAAATTAATAAAAAAGGTAAAAAAAGTCGCCATTTTGAAATAAAGATCACTAAGCCTTTGTTGACCTTGGCGTTTCATTAAAATGCCGCTTGTACTCGCGACTAAACTGTGATGGGCTCGTGTACCCGACCATTCTCGCTGCATCATTAACACGTCGCCCCTCTAACTGGATCAATTCGCGCGCTTTGTTAAGTCGAACTTTCTTAATATATTGCAGCGGAGATTCAAGCGTGACATTGCGAAATGCTTGATGGAAAGCAGACACACTCATGTTGGCTTCTTCAGCCAATGCTTGTACGTTCAACTGTTCATGATACGCTTGATGTACACGATTTAGTGCTTTAGCGACCCTCGCGTAAGAACCTTCTTGATGTGCTAGGTCAAATAAAACATACCCCTCTTTGCTCACCAAAGTACGATACACAATTTCCTCAAGAAGCAGCTCGCCAAGCATGATGACATCAAGCTCGTTACACATTGCTTTCATTAACCGCTTGCACGCATCCAACATACCTTCATTCATACGTACCGACTTAAGGCCGCAACGGGTTGCATCCAGACACTTATTACTGAATTTCTCAGCCTCTAATTTTTTAACGAGTTTATGAAGAAGCGTTGGCGAAATATCTATCGAAATGCCAAGTAAAGGCTCATTGTTTGTCGCAAACGCTTCGCACTCTAGTGGCATGGGAACCCCGACAACAAGGTAATCTTCGGGCCCATATTGCACTGGTGTATCACCAATATGAATGTTCTTATGCCCTTGACCCAATACGATGATGCCGGACTGATAGACAAACGGCTGGCGATGATTCCCTTTGCTACTGCGATAAAACCATACGCCATCTATCGCTGTTTTCTTCATACCTTCTAGGTCATGCAGCCCCTGCTTTTCAACATATTGCTGCATGATATCTGCGAGAGTGTGCATTAGAGCGCTCCATCAATGACCAACGAGTTTGGTCTCTATTATCGTTTCGAGCACTATACTTCCTCTCGACATTAACTTTCTAGCTCAAGAGCATTAATTTTGTAGAAATAGGCAAATTATTTGCAGAAATCGACCTGTTAACGATCGTTAATCAGGACTAATATGCATGTATTCAATCTCCTTCACTGGAAGCAAGAGGGCTAATAATGAACTTTTCTTATGTAAACCCAACCAAGATTTTCTTTGGTCAAAAACAAATCGCTGCAATCAAAGAAGCTATCCCATCCGACCAAAAAGTTTTAGTGGTATACGGTGGTGGCTCCATCAAAAAAAATGGCGTGTACGACCAAGTAGCAGAAGCTCTTGAGGCACATGAATGGCTAGAGTTTTCAGGTGTTGAACCAAACCCAACCAAAGAAACACTCGATAAAGCAGTCGCAATGGTAAAAGAGCATGGCGTTGACTTTATTTTAGCGGTAGGTGGTGGTTCAGTCATCGATGGCTCCAAATACGTAGCAGCGGCATCAAAGTATGATGGTGATGGTTGGGATATCATGATTGGTAAGCACCAAGTCACTGAAGCGACGCCTCTAGCTGCAATTTTGACATTGCCAGCAACAGGCTCAGAGTCAAACATGGGCGCAGTTATCACTAAAAAAGAAACTCAAGACAAACTTCCGTTCATGTCTCCAGCAGTGCAGCCAAAATTTGCCGTGTTAGACCCAGATGTAATGAAAACACTGCCAGAACGCCAGCTTATCAACGGCATTGTTGACGCATGGGTGCACGTATGTGAGCAATACTTGACGCTTCCTACCGGTGCAATGGTTCAAGATGGTTACGCAGAAACACTGCTGAAAACTTTAAAAACACTCGGAGAACAGTTTGCGGAACGAGACGACGATATGTGGCGCGCAAACTTAATGTGGTCTGCTAACCAAGCATTGAATGGGTTAATTGGTAGTGGCGTTCCACAAGACTGGGCGACACATATGATCGGCCATGAATTAACGGCTCTATGGGGCGTTGATCATGCGCGTTCTCTTGCAATTGTCCAACCGTCGTTACTTCGTAACCAAATGCAGTTTAAGCGCCCTAAGTTAGAACAAATGGGTCGCAACGTATTTGGTCTTGAAGCAGGTGAGGATTTAGCAGAGCGCACAATCGAATCTATCGAAGCGTTTTATCATCAACTTGATGTCGCAACTAAGCTCGAAAACTATGGTGAGAGCCGTGAACAAGCTATCGATGCCATCATTGATCAACTAAACAAACACGGCATGACTGTTTTAGGTGAAAACCAGGCGATCACACTTGAACGTAGCCGAGAAATCTTAGAGTTAGCTGTCTCATAACTGCAACAATTCTTCACTGCCCTTCCTAGGGTTTAACGGTATTGTGACTTAACAGTCACAATACCGTTTTTTTATGCTATTTTGTAAGCCACATCACGTTCAAAACGAGGAGGCTTCTAAAAACAACGATTCCCTCCAGACAAAAAATCGGCCGTGTTGGTTAGTAAAGAGACAACTGTCCAGCTTTACACAAATAAAAATAATTGAGATCAAAGAACGAGTTAACTCGTTAATTAAGTTTTGATTTGTTGTAGTGATGTACTACATAATTTTGTCTGTTCGAGAAAACACTTTATGTGGCTAGTTGTTGTCGTATTAGCATTCATACATATCATCAGTATCCGTAAAGGCTCTAAATGGCTCTTTTACGTTTCTAAACCATTACCAGTGCTCTGTATGCTTGGTATTTTAATTCAGTCCCCGGCTTACCCAATGCCATATGCGCATTGGATTTTGATTGGCTTATCGCTCTCGTTGCTTGGTGACGTGTTATTAATGCTCCCTAGAGACAAGTTCATTACAGGATTAGTGCTCTTTTGCTCTGCCCATCTCTCCTATAGTTATGGTTTTGCCATCATGTCAGCGTGGCATTTTACACCTTGGCTCCCAATTGCCTTGTTCGGACTCGGTATATGCGTCTACTGGTTGTTCCGACCGGATCTCGGTAAAGAAAAACGGCCAGTTGCTAGTTATATATTGGTACTGATGACTATGTGCTGGGCTTCGATCGAGTATTATTTGAGTGGGAAAACACAATCCTCCTCTTTTGCAGTGCTCGGAAGCTTTATCTTTATTATCTCTGGCATCGTATTGGCTTTCGAACGCTTTGGAGGACGGTCAATATTTTCACGACAAGTTGTCATGGTGACCTACTATTCTGCACAGACACTAATGGTTATGTCTGTTGTTGCGATTGTTGTTCGTTATCCGTATCTCGTTGAACTGAGTTAGTCATACTCTAGACTGCACCAACATTAAAGAAACATGGATGTATCTTGTAATCGATCTGAATAGAGTCTTAAAATCATCGCCTAAACATTAGCTTATTCTTAATGAAATTATGCGCACAACTTGCTATTGTAAAAGGATATTTTTCCGTTATAGCGTGCCCCTTTGAAAGAGAATACTCCCGTCGTTGAGTTTAGCGACGTAAACAAGTGGTATGGCGATTACCACGCTCTAAAAGATATCAACTTCTCCGTGCATTCTGGCGAGATCGTCGTGGTGTGTGGCCCTTCTGGTTCAGGAAAGTCAACGCTCATTCGTTGCATCAACCATCTTGAATCGATTCAAGAAGGCCAACTTCATGTGTTCGACCAGCCTTCTCATGCAAAATCCCTTAAGCCCGGCAAAATCGGCATGGTGTTCCAGCACTTCCACCTTTTTCCTCATTTAACTGTACTGGAAAACCTTACCTTAGCGCCGATTCGCACACTCAAATTGTCAAAACAAGAAGCTGAAAAACGCGCACGGCATTACCTCAAGCGCGTCAATATTGAAGAACAAGCGAGCAAATACCCCATCCAGCTTTCCGGCGGTCAGCAGCAGCGCGTCGCGATTGCCCGTTCCTTATGTATGGAACCGGACTTACTCCTTTTTGACGAACCGACTTCGGCGCTTGACCCGGAAATGATCAACGAAGTGTTGGATGTCATGGTTGAACTGGCTCAAAGTGGAATGACGATGATTTGCGTCACGCACGAAATGGGATTTGCCAAAAAAGTAGCGAACCGCGTGGTATTTATGGATGAAGGCCAAATCGTGGAAATGAACTCACCGATCGCCTTATTTGAAACACCACAGCATCCACGAACCCAAGCATTTTTGAACCAAATTTTAAGTTACTGATGATAGTTCGCGTAATCAAACCCGTCCTTCAAGCTTTGCTGCAAATGATGCTCCTCTTCATCGCGATTGTGTGGGTGTTGGACTCTGGTGCCGCTGCTATGGGCTATCAATGGCAATGGGAACGCGTACCTGATTACATCGCTTTTTATGAAGATGGGGAATGGTGGCCAGCAGAACTTATCGATGGGTTATTGGTCACGCTAAACATCTCGGCTATTAGTCTATTTTTTACCTTAGTATTAGGGTTGGTTACCGCGTTACTAAGGCTTAGCGATTCGAAAGTCGGCAATGTTATTGGTACCACTTATGTCGAAGTAATACGTAACACGCCGTTGTTGGTGCAAATCTATTTACTCTACTTCGTGTTTGGCCCCGTGATTGGTTTGGACCGATTCAGCACCGCCGTTTTGGCATTATCCCTTTTCCAAGGTGCCTACACCGCGGAAATATTCCGTGCAGGTTTAAACAGTATTCCTAAAGGGCAATTCGAAGCAGCACAAACTCTCGGGCTATCACCGTTTTACACCTACAAAGACGTAATTTTGCCTCAGGTTTTACAGCGCACATTACCGCCATTAACCAATGAAGTGGTTTCTTTGATCAAAAACTCTTCCATTGTAAGCGTGATGGCGATTTTTGATCTAACAACACAGGCACGCAACATCGTCTCAGAGACGGCGATGCCGTTCGAAATTTGGTTTACCGTGGCAGCAATTTATCTTGCTCTCACTCTGTCACTTTCTGGCTTGTCTGCATGGCTAGAACACAAACTCGGAGCCAGTTGGCGCAAATTATAAGGAGATAACATGAAGTTATTCAAAGCGACCATTACTGCATTATTAGGGCTAGCCATCACTATGCCTACAATCGCGAAAGAAGATGTCGCCACACCCAATGTAGATCAAATCAAAGAACGAGGCACTTTGCGCGTTGGTATGTCAACATTTGTACCTTGGGCAATGCGTAACAAGCAAGGTGAGTTAATCGGTTTTGAAATCGATGTGGCCAAACGCTTAGCACAAGATTCAGGTTTGAAAGTGGAATTCGTACCAACTGCGTGGGATGGCATTATTCCCGCACTACTGGCGAAAAAGTTCGACGTGATCATCGGTGGCATGTCGGTTACGCCTGAACGTTCCAAAAGCGTGTTGTTTACTGAGGCCTACTCGCACTCAGGCGTTCAAGTAGCAGCAAACAAAGAACTCGCCTCTGATTTTAGCAAATTCTCCGATTTTGACTCACGACGCGTAAAAATTGCGGCTCGTCGCGGCGCATTCACCGTTCAAGTAGCCAGAGAAACCTTCCCGAAAGCGAAGATTCTGCAATTTGATGACGATGCGCAAGCCTTCCAAGAGGTGCTGAATGGTAACGCCCACGCGGTCATTGCCTCTAGCCCAAAGCCAGAACATGAGACAGTGAAACACAGTGACAAGCTATTCCTTCCATTCTCTGAGCGACTATCAAAAGGTAACGAAGCCTTTGCGGTTCGCTTGGGGGAAGAAGATAAAAAGGCCTTTTTCAATAAATGGATTGAAGCAAGAACCCAAGATGGATGGTTAAAACAACGTTATGAATACTGGTTCTCGACATTAGATTGGCAAGATCAAGTCGCGCAAGGCCAGTAATCTAAATGGCTCGTGGACGCCGCGAGCCTATACTCTCCAATCATCCATTTTACTTTTCCATAACTTATCGGAGTCAAATTTTTGGGCGAACACACTACCACTCGCACAGCACCCGCGAAATCCAGCACAGGCTACCTTTTACCGCAATTAAACACACTAGACTGGGTACTACTTGTTATGTGCGGTATCGGTGGTGTTTGGCTGTACCATCGGTCCGCTGTTGGTGTGCATTATTTGTGGCAGTGGAAAGAGGCGCTTGAATTACTTTTCACGCCTAGAGCAGATGGTGGTTTGCCCTACTTCTTCCAAGGTTTGATTTCGACGTTAAGGCTCAGTATTTGGGGCATCAGCTTCGCATTAGTGTTTGGCACTTTGTTAGGCTTAGCACGCTTCTCTCGTTCCGTTTGGTTGCGCACACCTGCCAATGCGTTTATCCAGTTAGTGAGAAACATCCCTCCGTTGGTGTTTGTTTTTATTTTCTACTTTTTCATTTCTAACCAATTGATCCCGTTACTCGGTTTGGAAGATCTTCTACGAAACTACAACGGCGAACCAAATGCGCTACAGCGCTTTCTGTTTGGGCCTTCGAACCTTTGGGAAAACCTTGCCTCTGGCGTGTTATGTGTCGGCTTACTCTCTTCTGCCTACATTGCAGAAGTTGTGCGCGGTGGTTTACAAAGTATCGACCAAGGTCAGTGGGAGGCGGCTGACTCATTGGGCTTGTCTCGGTGGGTGAAATACCGATTTGTTATCGCGCCACAGGTGCTTAAATCAATAACACCTGCACTTGCCGGTCAAACTATCTCTTTGGTGAAAGACACCTC